>NZ_JCAKMW010000021.1:0-46943 GCF_059515805.1 Acinetobacter sp. CY05
TAAAGAAAAAGAAGAATTTCCCGTTATTTAGTGTTGAGAAAAAGTACAATAAACTGATTGGAAAAATACGAGTTGTGATCGAACACATCAATAGTCAATTGAAAACATTTAGAATATTAAGTGAACGCTATCGAAATAGACGGAAAAGATTCGGTTTACGCATTAACTTAATTGCTGCATTGGTAAACCGAATAAACTTGCAATAACCACTTTCGCAAGAGGTCTAATAATGTCTTGATTTAAAGTTTTCATGACTCTGTGCATACGTTTTGCCCAAGCAGGATTAGTAGCAATATCATTTAAGCTCAATAAATAGGTACGCACGGGAAAGACAATCGCATTACTGCGTGGTAAACGATGCAGCGGTTGCAATTCGATCCTTAAATAAACTTTTTCACCAGCATTTTCAGCCGTGACAGTGGTACGGTCAGGTGCCCAATCCGGTAAGCTCTCTGCGGAAACGTCTAAACGTGGATTGACAGTCAGTGACCAATTTAAACGACGCACCGGATGACCATTGCGTAAACGCAGTAAGAATTTTAAAGCACGATCAAGCATGCCTGTTTCTTTAACTAAAGGTACTGGGCCATGAAATTCATGCCATGCCATACCTAAGTTAAAACGCAGTGAATAGTCAGCGCGTTGCGTGGCAATCCCTGCACCCCAATATAAAGTGTCATCGCGCTCTTCTTGTAATACCCAGTCGCCTTGTGCTTGACGGGTAATATATTCCATAGGCTCATACGGGAGCGTTGATGGATCACCAAAGGTAAAGTGATCATCAATATTTAACAGCGTGTTGCGCCAATGCCATTGATCACCTTCACGCTCTAAACTGAAATATTCAGGGTAATCTTTGGCATAGGATTCCATAATCAATTCAAGCAAATCCCACTGCGCTTCCATCATGTGCGGTGCAGCCACATAGTGCATGCCGGGATCTTTTGCTAAGGTAATGGCACGGTCACGGCATTCGCTAATATAATGTTCATCAATATCAAACACGGCTTTTAAGGCATGTTCGCCAAAGGGTACATGTGGTTCTAAGTTCATTGAATACATATAGTGGTCATCTGGGAATGGCCACGGTGCGCGGGCAATACATTCAGGACTGTTGGCGTAGGTGTAGTCGTCACGATAAGTTTCGTCAGGGCGAAATTGAATGGGCATGTTGTTATTCTCCTAATTAGCAGTCAATGACGAGGTTTGAGCATTTTGCGCGTGACACACACGGCATAATTTTTTGATTAAGTTGTTTTTCTTCATCAGATAACCAGTCATCGCTATGAATGATGTCACCCTCGAGTGCAAGGACACGGGTTTCACACATGCCACATGCACCGCCGCGGCAAAGATAAGGAATGTCATGTCCGGCTGCTTCAGCTGCTTCTAATAAACTTTGGTCAGGCGACACTTGAATACGCGCACCGCTACGTGCCAAAGTCACTTCAAAGGCTTCGCCGCTACTGCCTTGTTCTAAAAAGCGTTCATAGTGAATGTGGCTATCGGTCCAGCCCAATGCATGTGCCTGATGAATGGTGTCTTCGATCATGTGATCTGGGCCACACACGTAAACATCACTGCCAAGTGGGCGGTTCGCCAAGACACTGGCAATATTTAAACGTTGACCTTGATGCGCGGCATAAATATGAATATTTTCGCTGCCATATTGTTGCTGTAATTCTTGGCCAATGCGGGCATGTTCTAGACTGCGCACGGCAAAATGCACCTCAAAAGGCGTACCACGTACGCGCAGTTCTGCCAATTGCGAAGCAACCGGGGTAATCCCAATCCCACCTGCAATTAAAATATGTAAACGAGCGTGTTTGCTTAAAGGAAATAAATTAACAGGACGTAGAATTTCTAGCTCATCGCCTTGTTGCACGGCTTGATGTAAATAATTGGAACCGCCACGTCCGGTATCGACACGGCGCACCGCAATTTGATAATGACTGGTGTCATAAGGTGAACTCATTAATGAGTAAGCATTACGGAAACTACCTGTTTGATGAGGGAATACCAAGACAATATTGCTACCGCCTGAAAAAGGCGGTAGATGACTGCCTTCAATTGGGATGAGAGTAAAGCGTTTGATTTCAGGGCTTAAAGTTTCTATATGGCTGACGCGAACTTTTAAACTGCCGTTGGCTTGTCTCATGTGTCGAGCTCCTCTGCATGGGGGTATTCACCGGCAACTTCGGCATCGGCTTTAACGGCTTGAAATGCAGCGAGACGACGAGAATAATGGTCACGGACGACTAAGGTGATGTGGCAATGTGGGCAGTCAAACACCCGTTGAGTGACATTTTCTGTGTAACCATCACAATGCACACACCAGACACGGCGTACAAAGGAGCCACAGTGCTCACGCAACACCTCATCGCTATTGAGATTAATTAGGGTTGCAGCTTGCATGGCAATGCCAATAAAGCTTTCTGAGCCTGCTAGGTACAAGCGTGTACCCATTTTGGCATTGGCTAAAATGACATGCAGATCATTGACTAAATCTTGGTTGCTTGGGTACAGCTGTAAATCAATGTTTAAGGCTTGCAGCTGGTCTTGAAAATGTTGACCTGAAAAACTTTCGATTGAATATAAGACTTGAATAGATGCATCGTTTGGCATCTCGTTGAGGAGTCGTAACAGGGCTGCACCGCCACTGCCTTGAGCTGCAATCAAATGGTGCTTGCCTTCGGTCAGTGGCCTGAGTACATCATATATAGGTCTGCTTTTAATACCTGTAATTAGCATGCTTGTCCTTCTCTATTTTGAGGCTTAAATGCCTTTTTGTTATTACATGTCAAATAGAGCAACGATTATGCCAAGTGTTTAAATATTTGTTTTATATTTATATTTTTTGTGTTTTTAGCTTTTTTATGCTGCAAAAATGCCAATGTGGCTTGGCAATTTTGCAGACAGCTTGGCAATTTTGCAGACTTTAATTTTCGCTGCGCTGTAGCTTGCGCGTTAATGTGGCAACGTCAATGCCTAAATATTGTGCAGTTTTGACTTTGCTGCCTTGGCAGGCAAGGGTTTTTAAAATTAAATCCCGTTCAAATTGTTGTACATGAATTTTAAGACTTGTCTCATGGTGGTTGGGTGCTTGTAGTTGTGGCAACACTGAGTGCGCAAGGATCTGTTGCTCGGCAAGCTGGCCGAGTAGCTCAGGTGGTAAATGTTGAGTCTCGGCCAGTTCATCAGCCAGTACGGCCAAGCGCTCGAAAATATTCACCAATTCACGTACATTACCTGGATAATGATATTGCAGTAGTTTCTGGCGGCAGTCTGCCGATAAAGCTAAGGCAGGTTCTCGATTTTGATTAATGTGGTCCAATAGATTGTCTATGAGCATGGGCAAATCTTCTAAATGCGCGCGTAAAGGGGGAATATCAATAGGCAATACAGATAAACGGTAATACAGATCAGCACGAAACTCCCCACGTGCTACCAAAGCGCGTAAATCTTTATTGGTTGCTGTAATCACTTGAACCTTTACGGTTTTGGCCAGCGCAGAGCCTACGGGTTGAATGCTACTGTCTTCTAAAAATTTCAGTAGTTTGGCTTGTGCATGTAAGGGGATTTCACCAATCTCATCTAAAAATAGAGTTCCACCTGCTGCACTTTCGATATAGCCTTTTTTACCACTGTGTAGGGCACCAGTAAACGCACCACGTTCATAACCAAACATTTCTGACTCAAACAAACTGTCCGGAATACTGCTGCAATTGACATGAATAAATGGACGGTTATGCCAACCGGCAGCACGGTGAATATGTTGGGCGATGGCAGTTTTACCTACTCCTGGTTCACCTAACAGTAATAAACGTGCGCGTCTGCGAAAGGCACGTACTCCCATATCGGCAATATGTGACAGTAATGGCGAAAGATGCAAAGCACGTTGTTGTGGGTCCCCTAACCCCGCAGCACTATGATGCGGCATGGCTTTACGCCGTGGATCACGCTGTTCTGCATCATATTGCAATAACACGGTATAAGGTTTTTGCTGCTGGGTGGGGACCAATTGAATATGCGTGCTAAAAATATGTCCGTTAGCATGCGGCGTATTGGCCTTATTGAGACCTTGCGCCAAGGCACGTTCAAACTCGGTATAATTTAAGGCAGCGCGTTGTAGTAATTCACGATAATGTAAGCCCAACAGGTCTTGCCGCTTTAAGCGATTAATCCGTTCTGCAGCCAGATTCATTAAACGCAAAATACCCTCTTGATCATAGATCACAATGCCGTCATGAAAGCTGTCAAATAAACCATGTAAGCTGCTTGAAGCAATACAGCTCTCTAGTGTATCTACACTTAAGTCAACCGCTGAGCGCATGCCCATACTAAAACTAGGTAAAAAATCACGTTCTCTCATGGCGATAACTCATAAGCTGGCTGGCCATGGTGAGCAAGACGTAACACGGCAACGGTCCAGGTTAAGTTTTTTTGAATCCGAATCGCAGAGCAATGGGCGTGATAGGTCTGCAGTTGTCCTTGTAGATTGGTCAGCTCAATTTTTTGCCAAGCGCGATCCATCAGTGAGGATTGCATTAAGGTATGTACGGTTTTGGTGCCTTGAATAATACCAAAATGCTGTTCAAAGGCAGCATTGCGCCATTGCGGATGTGCAGTTTCATCAATCACCACCACTGCATCGGGAACCGCATCAAAAACTTGTCGGAGTGCGTGAATACGCTGTTCTGCATCTTGTTGTAAGTCAAATTCTTGGCTGACATCATATAAACTGCCCCACATACGCAGCATCTTGCCGTTTTCGATATGGGCACGTACATCGTTTTCTATATAGGCCAAAGAGCCATCATGACGACGGTCAACTGACAAAGCACCATTGACACAAAACTGACTCTGAATCAGGCGGCGTACAAATTCTTCATTGGCAGGACTGCGTGGCCAATACAAACGGACCGATTGCTGATTAAAGATGACATCACTAGGCATTTCATAGATTTCGCGCATAGCTTGGTTACACATCCGCCAATGTGACGGCGTTTCAAACACCTGTTTGACAATATCATCGGCACTTAAGCTTAAATCAATGGCCTGTTCCCATTCAATGCACCAATAAGCCACACGGGTGCTATACAGCATTTCACTCATCACTTGATTGGCATCTTCCAACTCATTGACCCGTTGACCTAAACTGCCTAAAGGCAAACACAATAAGTGCAGTACTGGCTCAGATTGCTCCCGCCAAGCCAAAATGCCACTGGCTAAGACATTAAAAAAGCGATGACTATGTTTTAAAAATTTGAGTTCTAGCTGTTGGACTTTTTCATCTGCAGGAGGGTATACAAATAGCTGTTGGATTTTGGCTAAGCTGTCTTGGGTTAAAAGCTCTGTGAAGGATAAAGTCATCAGATGCTCAGTCTCATAACCGAGGTGTTGGCTTAAACTGGCTGAGCATTCTAAGATGCGGCCATCTTCGGCAAAACTACACTGATGCACCAATCCTCTTTGGCTGAAGTGATTAAATAAATCTGTCATCTTGTGACATCCAATGAAGTTACATTGCGGCAAAAAATGCGAAATGTGTGCCAAGGCAAAACGTTGCTGGCTATGTTGCACATGTATTAGGTGAGATCGACGATTATGTAGTTATCATAAAAAATTCTATAAAAAATCATAAAATAGACACATCGTTTTTGTCTTATAGTGGTGCTTGGCGTATTTTCTTAGTGCAGCAAAATACAGTACACTGCGCTAAGTCGATGCATCACAACAATACTGTTCCTTCAATTAAATTGATGTTAAGGATATAAACAGAGCATGATAAAAATAATATTTACTTTGGCAATTTTAGTGGCCTGTGTGGCCAGTTATCTGTTGTATCGTCAAGAGCAGCAGCACAAACAGCATGTGGCAGTGGTGGTGAGTGAGGCACAAAGCTCATTACAGCATGTGCAACAAAATCCCTATTATCATCGTCAACCTATAGAGACTCAGCGAGCGGTAACTGAGGAAGAATAGTTTGCTTTAACCATAGGCTTTTCAAGGCTTGAGATCGGATAATTTTTTTACAGTCATCTATCAATTAGATGCATTTTTTTAGAAACAATAAAAAATCAATGTGATATAATTGCTCAAGTGTATTGTTAAGTTAATGCGTTTATTTTTGTAAATGCTTGATTTAACTAAGGCGAGTAAAGCTGCATAAATGATATGCAGCTTTTTTATTTACACTGCTTCAATTTTAAATCTGTTATTTAAGTTTGATTCTAGGGTAAATGACTTCTCCTTTAAAATGGAACATTTGGCATATCCATTGCTTAATCTGCTGCAAAATCTCCCTTTTGTGTCATAAGTGGGTTTTTTAAATACCGCAATTAGGCATCAATTATTTATAGGGGCTAGGTCATGACGACTCCTAATCCATCTTCCGCAAGTATGCTAGAGCGTCTGTTTAAGTTAAGCGAAAATAAAACCAATTTTCGTACAGAAGTAATAGCAGGTATCACCACATTTTTAACGATGTGTTACATCATTATTGTCAATCCAATGATTTTATCTGAAACAGGTATGGATCATGGGGCTGTCTTTGTTGCAACTTGTCTTGCCGCGGCCATTGGCTGTATGGTTATGGGCTTGATTGCAAATTATCCTATTGCATTAGCACCCGGCATGGGCTTGAACGCTTACTTTACCTACTCGGTGTGTATGGGCATGGGCGTGCCATGGCAAACAGCGTTGGCTGCGGTTTTTGTCTCTGGGATGGTATTTATTGCCATCAGTATGTTTAAAATCCGTGAAGCAATTGTCAACGCCATTCCGATGTCGTTAAAACTTGCGATCGGTGGGGGTATTGGTCTATTCCTTGCGCTTGTGTCGTTAAAAAATGCCGGCATTATTGTCGATAATCCAGCCACTTTAGTGAGCTTAGGTGACTTAAAACAACCTTCTGTATTACTGGCATTATTGGGCTTTGTGATGGTGGTGGTAATGCACCATTTTAAAGTGCGTGGCGCCATTATTATTAGTATTTTAGCGATTACAGCCATTGCAACTGCTTTGGGATATAACGAGTTCCAAGGGGTAGTAGGCTCTATTCCATCACTTGCACCAACTTTTATGCAAATGGACTTTGAAGGTCTATTTACAGCCAGCTTAATTGGGGTCATTTTCGTTTTCTTCCTGGTCGATTTATTTGACTCAACGGGGACTTTAGTGGGTGTGTCACATCGTGCAGGCTTACTCAAAGATGGTAAATTACCGCGCTTGAAAAAAGCCTTGTTTGCTGACTCTTCTGCAATTGTGGCAGGTGCAGCCTTAGGTACCTCATCAACCACACCTTATATTGAATCTTCGGCAGGTGTGGCTGCCGGTGGTCGTACAGGCCTTACTGCGGTTGTGGTAGGGGTTATGTTCTTACTGTGCTTATTCTTAGCACCACTGGCACAATCTGTACCAGGTTATGCCACTGCACCTGCATTACTGTTTGTTGGTGTATTGATGATTCAAGGCATTACCCATATTGATTGGGATGATATTACCGAAGCAGTCCCTGCATTCTTAACCATCATCTTTATGCCATATGCATATTCAATTGCAGATGGTATTGCTATGGGCTTTATTAGCTATGCTTTAATTAAATTGCTCACAGGTAAGGCCAAAACTGTGCCATATATGGTATGGATTATTGCATTACTTTGGGCGCTTAAATTTGCGCTGTTTGGTGGTTAATTCCATCTAGACAACCTGAAGGGTGCTTGCCTAAGGTCAGCACCCTTTTTTATATCTAAAATAGGAAAATGTCATGACCCAGTTAGATTTAATTCGTGCTTTACCTAAAGCCGAGTTGCATGTGCATATTGAAGGTACTTTTGAACCTGAACTCATGTTTGCAATTGCGCAGCGTAATCAGATTGAAATTCCATATCAATCGGTTGAAGAAGTCCGTCAGGCCTATAATTTTCATAATTTACAATCATTTTTAGACATCTATTATGCAGGCGCACAAGTTTTAATTCATGAACAAGACTTCTATGATTTAGCTTGGGCATACTTTGAAAAATGTGCCAAAGATCACGTGGTACACACGGAAATGTTCTTTGACCCGCAAACGCACACTGAGCGTGGCATTGCTTTTGAAACTGTATTGAATGGTTTAAAGCGTGCCTGTGAGGATGCCAAAGACAAGCTTGGCATTAGCTCGCACTTAATTATGTGTTTCTTACGTCATTTAAGTGAAGAGGCGGCATTTGAAACGCTAGAACAAGCTTTACCTTATAAAGAGCAGATTATTGGTGTAGGGCTCGATTCAAGTGAAGTTGGGCATCCGCCTGAAAAGTTTGAACGTGTCTTTGCCAAAGCGCGAGAAGCTGGCTTTTTAATTGTGGCACATGCCGGTGAAGAAGGCCCAGCAGAGTATGTTTGGCAAGCGTTAGATGTGCTGAAAGTCAATCGTATTGACCATGGTGTGCGTTCAGAAGAAGATCCTGTATTAATGCAGCGTCTAATTCGCGACAAAATGCCGCTGACTGTATGTCCATTGTCAAACTTAAAGCTGTGTGTGGTCAAGGATATGCGTGAGCATAATATTCGTCGTTTATTGCAACAGGGCGTAAAAGTGACTGTGAATTCAGATGATCCATCTTACTTTGGTGGTTATATGAATGATAACTTTATTGCGATTACTGAAGCACTAGATTTAACTACCAATGAATTAAAGCAACTGGCGATTAATTCATTTGAAGCATCTTTTATGAGTGCCGAACAAAAGCAAAACTGGATTGCTCAAATCCAAGCACTCTAATGAATCCGGCAGCTTTAGCTGCCGATTTCTTTTAAGGTTTTTAAAATCATGATCAAAGTATTTATTCTAGCACTAAGTAGCTTATGGTTTAGCACCTCAGGGTGGGCCGCACCTAGCCTGACCCAAAAAGTGCTTAAACCTGTGATTGCGTATCAGTGTCAGCAAGAACTCAAAGAATCCAAAATATGGCGAGCGGCCAGTTGGCTAATGACTGCCGAACAAAAGCAAAGTAACCAAGACAGTATTTGTGGCTGTGTTAGTGACAATGCTATGAATGATATGGGCGCGAAAGAGGTTGCACTGGCTTTGGTCAATGAAGCTGAGAAAGACAAGTTGGTACGTAAAGCTGTTATGAATAGCTTGAAAGGTTGTATTTCGGCAGCAGTGAATTAATCTTTGGGTTGTTTAGTCATGCTGTCCAACACATGATCGCGATCAATAAAATGATGCTTAAGCGCTGCAGCAATATGCCCCACAATTAACACAGCCACTGCCCAAGATAAATAAATATGCAGGGGTTTTACAATGCCAAGAATCTCAGGATTCTGATTTAATAAACGTGGAAGTTCAAACAGGTATAACACGGGTGCAGGATGACCTGCGCTCCAACTGAATAAGCAACCTGTAATGGGCAGCGCAATCAGCATAAAATACAGGGCTAAATGACCCAGATGTGCCATTCTTTGCATCGTCGGGCTCATATGATCGGGGAGTTTGGGTGCAGGGTGGGTATAACGCCATAAAATCCGCACTACAAATAAGAAAATAATCACTGTAGCTATATTTTTATGTAAAGTAATCACATCGCCTTTAAAACTACCATCTACGTCGTAACTTAAAAAATTACCACTATAAAAACCAATCAACCAGGCAGCAATAAAAATAATGGCCATAATCCAATGGAGTACCTGGGCTGTACGCGTATAATATTGATTTTGCTGCATGTTGCTCTCATTTTTATCCTCATTGCCTAAAGTTTAAGCCAATTGAGCGCTGAGACAAACCATTCTTCTGCAACGCTTCGTTGCTTACCTTGCAACGCTAGTTGTTGGTATTTTATCCATCTGGCTTTTTAGCCAATTTCTTATATGCCAAGATTTGGGCACAATAGCCGTATACATCTTGTATCACTATTTAGGATAATGCTCGTGAAAAAATTAGTTGCTGTATTAGCACCGCTTGCTTTGGCTTTAACTGCGTGTGTAGCAACAGATACAACGTCAACCACTGGTACAACCTCTACGACTGTAGGTGCACAGCAATTGGCTATGGCCGCGGTCAAAGTAGGCGTACAAGCAAAATGCGTGACTGAACTTGAAAATAACAGCTATTGGAAAACAGGTTCTAAACTATTAACTGATGCCAAAAAACAAGAACTACAAACAGAAGTATGTTCATGTGTAGGTGAAAAAGCGACCACTTCTGTAACAGCAACAGATTTAATCATTGCTGCTATGGACAAAACGCAACAAGCAAGCTTAGCTTCAAAAGTAGTAACATCTACTTTAAATGCATGTGTGGTTGAAACCCTTCAAAACTAAGCTAAGCCTTTAGCTTATACTGCGACCTTGAGCCTCGGCTTTAGGTCGTTTTTTATTGAATAGCAGGAGAGAAGTGGATACAGATGTTAATTGCAGGTACAGATGAAGCAGGCCGTGGCCCATTGGTTGGATCAGTGGTGGCAGCGGCTGTTATTTTAGATCCCAAGCGACCGATTGCGGGTTTAAATGACTCCAAAAAACTCACTGAGAAAAAACGTGAACAACTGTTTGTTGAGATTCAAGAAAAAGCCTTGGCTTGGGCCATTGCAGAAAGTAGCGCGCAAGAAATTGATGAGCTGAATATTTTGCAAGCTTCGCTGTTGGCCATGCGCCGTGCAGTTGAGGGTTTAGAGATTCAACCTGAACATGTGCTGATTGATGGAAATAAACTGGTGCAAGGCTTAAGTATGAGCTGTGAAGCTGTAGTGGGTGGAGATGCTTTGCATGCTGAGATTTCAGCAGCCAGTATTTTAGCGAAAGTGACCCGTGATCGGCAGATGGTAGCGCTTAATGCACAATATCCACAATTTGGTTTTGCCAAGCATAAGGGCTATCCAACCAAAGCACATTTTGCTGCAATTGCTGAACATGGGGTGATTGCCGAGCATCGGCGTAGTTTTGGCCCAGTCAAAAAAGCACTTCTCGCTTTAGCGCAACATTAAAAAAATTTAAAGCGGCATAAATGCCGCTTTAGGAGAAAAACACCGATCTTAACGATTGTAGTTATTCTGCGAAAAATCACCTTCTTCAAAAGAAGGTTGATAATCCTGGTCTAAGTGCTGCAAATGTTCATGCATAGCACGTTCATGTTGAATGCGTTGGTAAATTTCTTCACGATGCACTGACACTTCTTTCGGGGCATTTACACCAATACGAACTTGGTTGCCTTTAACACCAAGCACAGTCACACTGACTTGGTCCCCAATCATTAAAGTTTCTCCGACACGTCGGGTCAGAATCAGCATGCTTATCTCCTTGCCAAATGCTATAAACTGCGATTTTTAAGATTTAAAACCAGTAAAAAAACACAACCTTGAAACGAAAAAGTATTCATCTAAAAAGATGTATCGCATTATATGTCATATAACGCAATATATATTTTATACAGATTTACAAAAAATCCTTGTTTCCTAATATAACAGAGCCACTATAAAAGGAAATATAGTGGCTCTGTTTTTTTGTAGCGTTTCGCAACTATAGGTTAAATATGCTTATTTTCCCGTAGCTGCTAAAGCTTTAAGCGCGTACGCTTGACTCACCGTGTTCACGATCTAAGCCAAATGCAGTGTGTAGAGTACGCACTGCAAGTTCAAGATAATTTTCTTCAATAATCACAGAAATCTTGATCTCTGAAGTTGAAATCATCAAAATATTAATGCCTTCATCTGCAAGGGCAGTAAACATTTTGCTGGCTACGCCTGCGTGTGAACGCATACCTACACCAACAATCGACACTTTTACAATGTCATCACGTGTTGCAACTTCACGCGCGCCAATGTTTTGAGCAGTCTGCTCTAAAATAGCTTTGGCTTTTGCAAGTTCGCCACGATTAACTGTAAAGGTAAAGTCAGTCGTACCATCTTCTTCTACATTTTGGATGATCATATCGACTTCGATATTGGCATCACCAATTGGTTTTAAAATTTTAGATGCAATACCTGGCTCATCAGGCACGCCTAGAATTGTTAATTTCGCTTCGTCACGGTTAAATGCGATACCCGAGATAATTGGTTGTTCCATGTTGTCTTCCAATTCAGTCGTAATAAGTGTTCCGACGTTGTTTTTAAACTCTTCGTCAAATGCGCCATCGTTGTCATTGTCAAAGCTTGAAAGTACGCGTAAAGGTACTTGGTATTTACCAGCAAATTCAACAGAACGAATTTGAAGGACTTTTGAACCCAGCGATGCCATTTCAAGCATTTCTTCAAATGAAATACGATCGACTTTTTTTGCCTTTGGTGCAACACGTGGGTCAGTGGTATATACACCATCCACATCGGTATAGATTTGGCATTCGTCTGCTTTGAGTGCAGCAGCAAGAGCAACACCTGAAGTATCTGAACCACCACGACCTAGGGTTGTTGTGTTACCTTCGGCGTCAAAACCTTGGAAACCCGCAACAACAATCACACGACCTGCATCTAAATGCGAAGTCATCACGTCAGTATCAATCGATTCAATACGCGCTTTGTTAAATGCGCTATCGGTACGAATACCCACTTGACGACCAGTCAATGATTTAGCGCTCACACCTAGCGAGTTAAGTGCCATTGCTAACATGGAAATCGTGACCTGTTCACCCGTAGACACCATTTGGTCTAATTCACGTGGGTCTGGGGTCTCAGTAATGGCTTTCGCTAAAGCAAGTAGACGATTGGTTTCGCCACTCATTGCTGATACCACAACCACAACCTTGTGGCCGTGGTCATGCCAGCGCTTTACACGACGAGCAACATTTAAAATGCGCTCTGGAGTACCCATAGAGGTACCGCCATATTTTTGTACGATTAATGCCATAGTTGTTCCATATAAACCATGACCCTAAGCAACTTAGGGTCAGTTACACAAAAGGTGAAGTATTATTTTGCTGCCAACCAAGCTGCTAATTCAGCCATCACAGGAGCAAACTTCTCGTTTAGTGGCGCGCCACCTTGTGCTAAGTCAGGTTTACCACCACCTTTACCACCTAGCTCAGTGGCCAGATGTTTGATGATGTCACCTGCTTTAATAGACGAAGTGAAGTCTTTTGCTACAGAAGCCAACAGACTGACTTTGTCGCCTTCAACTGCTGCAAGTACAATCACTGCATTGTCTAATTTTGATTTTACACCGTCATGTAGGGTACGTAATGATTTAGCATCCATACCTTCAACAGTGGTAATTAAAGTTTGACGACCTGCAATCTCTTGAACTTGGCTAAGCAGTTCAGCAGCTTGAAGGCTGGCTAACTTTTGATTCAATTGTTCGATGTGTTTTTGTAAACTTG
The DNA here is from genome assembly GCF_059515805.1 of Acinetobacter sp. CY05. Classification (NCBI taxonomy): domain Bacteria; kingdom Pseudomonadati; phylum Pseudomonadota; class Gammaproteobacteria; order Moraxellales; family Moraxellaceae; genus Acinetobacter; species Acinetobacter sp. CY05. The sequence goes on from NZ_JCAKMW010000021.1 coordinate 13,295, forward strand.
ATGCTGTATCAGCTAAGGCTTCAACTTTCTCAATTGTTTGATCTTTTTGTGCTTTTAATAAGCCATTAATGGTGTTGATGTCACGATCTACTTTTTGAGCTACTTCAATCGCTTTGGTACCTGTCACAGCTTCAATACGACGAACACCTGCTGCAACACCACCTTCAGAGGTGATCTTAAACAGACCGATGTCACCAGTGCGTTTTACGTGAATACCACCACAAAGCTCAATCGAGAAGTTTTTCTCTTCAATCACTGAACCCATAGACAGTACGCGTACTTCGTCACCGTATTTCTCACCGAACAACATCATCGCGCCTTTTGCTTTCGCAGATTCGATGTCAAGAAGCTCAGTCGTTACAGGGGTGTTGGCAATGACTTCAGCATTTACCAGACGTTCAATTTCTTGCAGCTGTTCAAATGTCACTGGTTGATCATTGGCAAAGTCGAAACGTAACACGTCAGATGCAACCAATGAACCTTTTTGTTGTACATGTGAACCCAAGATTTGACGAAGCGCAGCATGTAGAAGATGCGTTGCAGAGTGGTTGCGTGCAGTTGCTGCGCGAATGTCTGCTTTTACAGTTGCTTCTACGTTTTGAGTAACTTTTAAGTTACCCATCGTCACGATCCCTTGGTGAACGAAGGCACCACCAGATTTTTTGGTGTCTTGAACTTCAAAAATACCAGTCTCGTTTTTGAAGAGTCCTGTATCACCAATTTGACCACCGCTTTCTGCATAGAAAGGCGTTTGGTTTAAAACAATGAGCGCTTCATCGCCTTCAACCACTTCATCCACTTGCTCGCCATCTTTATAGATTGCGATGATTTGACCTTCACCTGCAGTAGCATCGTAACCGTCAAATTGAGTTTCGCCTTCAACTTTGACAACGCTGTTGTAGTCGATTGCAAATTTACCTGCATCACGCGCACGTTGACGCTGAGCCGCCATTTCAGTTTCAAAGCCAGCTTCGTCAATGGTTAAATCACGTTCACGCGCGATGTCAGCTGTAAGGTCAGTTGGGAAGCCATAGGTGTCGTAAAGTTTGAAAACCACTTCACCCGGAATCACAGAACCTTTTAAGTTGGCAAGCTCGCCTTCAAGCAATTTCAAACCTTGCTCTAAAGTTTTCGCAAATTGCTCTTCTTCTTTCAGTAGCTGTGCTTCGATACGCGCTTGATTCACTGCAAGTTCAGGATATGCAGCACCCATTACTTCAATTAAAGGCTGCAACATTTTATGGAAGAATGAACCTGTCGCACCCAATTTGTTACCATGACGTACTGCACGGCGGATGATACGACGTAGCACATAACCACGACCTTCGTTAGACGGGTTTACGCCATCAGCGATCAAGAATGAACATGAACGTGCATGATCCGCAACCACTTTTAAAGATGCAGGATAGTCAACTGGTTTGCCAGTTTCTTGTGCTTTTGCTTCGAGTTCAGCCGTATCTAAACCAATGATTTCCGCAGCTGACTTAAGCAAGTGTTGGAAGAGGTCGATTTCGTAGTTTGAATTCACGTGTTGTAAAACTGCCGAAATACGCTCGAGCCCCATACCTGTATCAACAGAAGGTGCTGGAAGAGGGTGAAGCACGCCATCTGCAGTACGGTTAAACTGCATGAAGACGTTGTTCCAAATCTCGATGAAACGGTCGCCATCTTCTTCAGGTGTGCCTGGTAGACCGCCCCAAATGTGGTCGCCATGGTCAAAGAAAATTTCAGAACAAGGACCACAAGGACCTGTATCACCCATAGCCCAGAAGTTATCGGATGCGTATTGACCACCTTTGTTGTCACCAATACGGATAATGCGAGACGCATCTAGACCAATTTCTTTGTTCCAAATCTCAAATGCTTCATCATCGGTATGGTAAACAGTGGCATAGAGTTTGTCTTTAGGGAGGGCTAACCACTGTTCTGAGGTTAAGAATTCCCACGCAAATTTGATCGCGTCTTGTTTGAAGTAATCACCAAACGAGAAGTTACCTAACATTTCGAAGAATGTATGGTGACGTGCAGTATAACCCACGTTATCTAAGTCATTGTGCTTACCGCCTGCACGGACACATTTTTGTGAAGATGTTGCACGAACATAATCACGTTTTTCAAGACCCAAGAAGCAGTCTTTAAACTGGTTCATACCAGCGTTGGTGAACAATAACGTTGGGTCATTGGCGGGTACCAGAGAACTCGACGCGACACGTGTATGGCCTTTTGTCTCAAAAAAGCGCAAATATGCTTCACGAATTTCAGCTGATGTCATAAAACGAGTACTCACAACCAAGTCACTCCATAATTTCTGATTTGGCAAAAGCATGGCAGTCTGACAAGAAGGTTTCTTCTTTGCTGCGATGCGGGGGCTTAAAGATTAAAAAACGCCAAATTATACCGAAAAAACCCGTATCCACCAATGCTTTTAAGTCGATTGCCTGACAATTGCAAGATCAAGTTGTACAAAAGCCGTTAGGCACTTTTATACTCATCATAGAGCCAGTCAAATTTGGCAGGCAAGAGAACTATATCTTTTGACCAAAAGGTCTAAAATTGTCTTTGCGTTAGCTGTGACCATTTTTTACTTGTTTTAACATATAAAGTAAATAAAAAAGGGCGATTTTTTTATTTATTTTGCAATTTACTCAAATTTTATTCGAATAAATTCGAATAAAATTCTAATTTGCCTAAATATTGAGCTCTAAATTAGATTTAAACGCAAAATTTTCTCTCACGGTTGCTTTGAAAATCTATTAACATAAACTGGCTTGGCGTGAATTTAAAAGGAATACATATGCAACGGGTAGCCATTAACGGGTTTGGACGCATTGGCCGTAATGTTTTACGGGCTTGGTTTGAACATCCACAGCAGTTTGCTTTTGATTTGGTGGCAATTAACGACGTTGCAGATGTAGACACTTTGCTGCATTTATTTAAATACGATTCGACCCATGGCCGATTCCAAGGGCAGGTCAGTATTGAACAGCATAATGCACGGACTTTTTTAACCCTTCAAGCCGCGCAAAAAACTTTGCGGGTTGAAGTATTACAGCATAAACAGCCACAAGATTTACCATGGCGTCGTTTAAATGTGGACGTGGTACTTGAATGCACAGGTTTATTCCGCTCGCGTGCTGCGGCCACAGAGCATATTTATGCCGGAGCCAAACGCGTAATCATTGGCGCAGCGCCATTTGATACAGTCGATGCTGCCATTGTGTATGGGGTCAATCATCATGAGGTGAAAAAAAGCGATCAAATTATTTCTAGCGTGTCGTGTACCACCCAAGCTTTAGTGCCACTGGTTAAAATTATTGATGATGCCTTTGGGATTGAAAGCGCTTTAATGACCGAAATTCATGCCGTGACTGCCGATCAGTCAGTATTGGATCATGCGCATCGTGATTTACGCCGTGCTAGAGCCTCAGGACAAAATATTATTCCCACTACATCGAGTGCTTTAGGTGCTCTAAAGCAAGTCATGCCTAAAATGGAGGGGCGCATTGATGGTTATTCAATTCGCGTACCGACCATTAATGTGGCCGCCATTGATTTAAACTTTATTGCCCAATCGCCTATTGATGTAGCGCGTTTAAATCAGGTGTTGAGCCAAGCAGCGCACGGCGATTATGCCTGTATTATGCAAGTCACTGATGAACCTTTAGTGTCCTCTGATTTTAACCATTCACCCTATTCTTTAATTGTGGATTTGGGGCAAACCATGGTGGTGGGGCAACAAGCCAAAGTCTTTGCATGGTATGACAATGAATGGGGCTATGCCAACCGTCTATTAGATTTATGTCAATCTTTTGAGGCTTAAATCATGATCATTATTTTGAGTGTTTGTGTGCTGCTTAGCATCTTAGGCATAGGGCTGATTTTTAAGCGCGCGCAGCTTGCCCAACAGCAAATCCAGCATTTAAGTGCCAAAACTGCACATTTAGAACAGCATTTATCGCAAACCTTAGCTTTAATTCAAGACATCACTCAAAAAATGCAGCAACAACAGCAAGCCGAGACCCAGCAGCTGTTACGTGTACAGCAACTGGAGCAGCAACAAGCGCAGTTGGTGGCCTTAATGACACAATTGGTCAAAGCACAGCACAAGTAGGTCATCTACCCTGAGAGCAAACCTAGAGGTGCTGACTTGGTTGAAGAAATCCCTCAAGAGGACAATTAAAGCTTAAACTAGCGTATATGCAGGACATTGAAACTATCGCTAGCAATTGATGCTTAAGCGCATCTCTGGCCTTTTAAAACAGTGAAAAAAATGCATGACTTTAATTCGTGCCTATTTGCACGTCATTTGTAAAAAAGACTTGTGCAAGGGCTAAATTATCGTGCTAGACTAAGAGAAATCGGGTGTGCTCCCGATTTTTTTATGCGGATTTATTCCGCGCTGACAAGAATTTAGGTTTACAACATGCCCATTTCAGAGACATGGTTATTACCTGATGGTGTAGCTGATGTATTACCCGAACAGGCGCAAGTAATCGAAACTTTGCGCCGTGACGCATTAGATTTCCTCGCATCGCGTGGTTATCAGTTGGTGTACACACCTTTCATCGAATACATCGAATCTCTCTCTTCTCTTTCAGAATCGAATCAAGATTTAGACTTAGCCACTTTTAAAGTCATCGATCAGTTATCTGGCCGTTTACTTGGTGTGCGTGCCGATATGACACCACAAGTGGCACGTATCGATGCGCATGTACATCCTGTACATGGTGTGGCACGTTATTGCTATGCAGGAACGGTATTACATACGAAACCTCAAGGGTTTAATACCACACGTGCCCCATTACAGTTGGGTGCAGAATTATTTGGTTCAGACAGTATTGATGCTGATGTTGAGATGATTGATGTGATGTTGGGTTTGCTGAAAAAAGCAGATTTCGCACAAGGTATCCATCTTGATTTAGGTCATGTTGGCTTATTCCGTAGTCTAGTGAAACATGCGGGCTTAAACAAAGCCACTGAACGTCGCTTATCGGATTTGTATCAGCGTAAAGCATTGCCTGAATTGGCTGAATTTACTCAAGATTTAAACTTTGGTCAGGACTTTTATGCCCTTGGCCGTTATGCCAGTGATTTAGAACAATTAAAAGCACATTTAAGTGCTGAAATTGTTGCAGATGCTGCATTTAAACAAGCATTTGATGCCCTACATTCAACCAAGGCGGCCATTCAAGCGCGCTGGCCTGAGTTACATATTGGCATTGATGTGGTGGAATTACGTTCTTATCATTACCATACCGGTCTGATGTACGCGGTATATGCACCAAATCGTGCAGCACCATTAGCACAAGGCGGTCGTTATGATGGGATTGGCGAACACTTTGGTCGTGCGCGCCCTGCTACAGGTTTCTCATGTGACCTATATGCCTTAAGCGCAAGCCAATTTAAACAAGTTTCAGTTGTAGTTGCACCTAAAGGCACTGACGCAGCTTTGTTAAACGCGATCGAGAATAGCCGCGCACAGGGTCTAAGTGTAATCCAACTATTAGGTGATGATGATCTATCATCTGTTGCTGCTGCAACGCATCAATTGGTGCTTGCAGAGGGTCAGTGGCAGGTTCAACCTATCTAAATCGGTTATTGCCAGTTTATGCGCTGGCAATAGTTTTTTTATTTTAAGCATGATGCAATGAGGCTATTATGGGCAAGAATGTTGTGGTACTTGGTACCCAATGGGGCGACGAAGGTAAAGGTAAAATCGTTGACCTGCTCACAGATCAAGCGGCAGCGGTTGTTCGTTACCAAGGCGGACACAACGCAGGTCACACACTTGTAGTTGGTGGTAAGAAAACTGTATTACACCTCATTCCATCTGGTATTTTACGTGAAAACGTATTGTGCTTAATTGGTAACGGTGTTGTTCTATCTCCAGAAGCACTGATCAAAGAGATGGACATTCTTGAAAAAGAAGGCGTACCGGTTAAAGAACGTTTACGTATTTCTCCAAACTGTCCTTTAATTTTGCCAAACCACATCGCACTGGATCAAGCGCGTGAAATCAAACGTGGTAACGCAAAAATTGGTACAACAGGTCGTGGTATTGGCCCAGCTTACGAAGACAAAGTTGCACGTCGTGCGATTCGTGTCGCTGACCTTGTACGTGGTGGTGAACATCTTAAAGCACAGTTAACTGAGCTACTTGAATACCATAACTTCCAATTAACTCAATTCTACGGCGTAGAAGCAGTTAAATTAGAAGACGTACTTGCACTTTGCGACCAATGGCGTGAAGTGGTTGCACCACTTGTAATTGATGTCACTGGCGAATTGCATAAATACCGTAAAGCTGGTGACAACATCATGTTTGAAGGTGCGCAAGGTTCACTTCTTGACGTTGACCACGGTACATACCCGTACGTGACTTCTTCAAATACAACAGCGGGTGGCGTAAGCTCAGGTTCTGGTCTTGGTCCATTACACCTTGACTATGTATTGGGTATTACCAAAGCCTACACAACGCGTGTAGGTGCAGGTCCATTCCCAACTGAACTTGTTTACGATGCTGCCAACGATGTAGGTGATGCGATTGGTAAACACTTAGGTACAGTAGGTAACGAGTTTGGTGCCTCTACAGGTCGTCAACGTCGTTGTGGTTGGTTTGATGCTGAGATTCTACGTCGTTCTGTAGAAGTGAACTCATTGTCTGGTATTTGCTTAACTAAACTTGATGTACTTGATGGTTTAGAAGAAATCAAAATCTGTGTGGGTTACGAAGCTGCAGATTCAGGTTGCGTAGGTTCTTCTGATGCACTTGCATTTGAAACTTTAAAACCGATCTACGAAACCATGCCAGGTTGGTCTGAGTCGACTTTTGGTGCTAAATCACTTGATCAGCTGCCACAAGCAGCAATCAACTATATCAAGCGTCTTGAGCAATTGATTGAATGTCCAATTGACATCATTTCAACAGGTCCTGACCGTGAGGAAACCATTGTATTGCGTCATCCATTTGATGCGTAAAGCTTGGTATTAAAAAAAGCCCATCTTCGGATGGGTTTTTTTATGCCTCAATCGTCCGACTTTGCCAAGACTAAAGTGGCAGTGACCTAAAAATTCAGCTTGTTACAATCAAGGAAAATAAAAAATCAGGAAGATTTAACCAATGCAGCGTAATATTGCCAGCACCATTTTTTATTCGCTGTTGTTTGCTATGGGTGGGGCACCCACAATCGCGATGTTTATTATTCAAGCGCAGCCGCATGATCCTGCATTGATGTATCAAATTTTTATTGGCTTAACGGTCATGATAGCCTGTGTATTGGTGCCACTGATTTTAATGCAAAATGCCTATTTATGTTGGAAACGAAAAGATCTAAAACTTGAGCAAAAGATTAAACCTTTAATGCAGTTTTATTTGCTCTTAAATGTGCTATGTTTAGTTTATTGGCTGCTGTATCAATTTACATAAATAATATCAATAGCTGTAAATTTGACATATTTATTCATCTAACAATTACCTATAATTCATGTGATTGCATCAAAATAATAGTTTGGAGATTTGTCAATGAAAAAGCTCGCCTTGAGTGCTCTTGCTGTCAGTGCACTAACATTATCAGGCTGTGCGACTGTCGCAGATATGGCTGGAGCAGATAGCGCGACTTTAAATGTCACCGCCACAGAGGGCTTTAATAAAACCATCGCTGAGGCACGTAGTAATGGCACTTTAGATACATCATCAGCAACCTATAAACGTATTAATACGGTGTTTAATAACCTACGTCCTTATGCTGATCAAATGAATCAGACGGGTACTAAATTTAATTGGCAGTTAGCGGTGTTAAAATCAGATACTGTTAATGCTTATGTGGCACCAGGCGGTAAAGTGGTGTTTTATACGGGTATTGTCACTAAACTTAACCTGACTGATGCGGAAATTGCCGCCATTATGGGCCATGAAATGGTGCATGCCTTAGAAGAGCATGCTAAGCAAAAAATTGGTGCACAGGCCCTCACTAATATCGCGCTTAACATTGGTTTAGGTTATGCAGGTGTTGGTGAAGCAGGTACTGCTGCGGCGCAATTGGGTTCGCAAATTGGTGTTGGTTTGCCGTATTCACGTAATTTAGAAAGCCGTGCGGATCAAGGTGGCTTAATGTTGATGGCACGTGCTGGATATAACCCACAAGCGGCAATTACCTTGTGGAATAAAATGAGTGCTTTAGATGGTGGCAATAAGGGTGCAAGTTTCTTATCAACACATCCATCGAATAGTGCACGTACTGAAGCAATGCGTAAGAACTTAGGCCAAGCGCAAGCTTTATATAATCAAAGCAATAAAAAATAAGTTCAGTTCAAAAAAAAGGCGACTTAAGGTCGCCTTTTTTCGAGTCATCACATCATTTTTTATAGATAAAACGAAGCTATTTTTTCTGGCTCTACATCCAAATAAGCATTGCTTTGTTTTTCTTAAGGCGCAGGATTAGGTTGTTGAATATGGATTGCTTCAATTTCTTGTAAGATTTCAGGAGATAAATCAATCTCAAAGGCATCAATATTTTGTTTGAGTTGCTCGAGGTTGGTCGCGCCGATAATCGTAGAGCTGACAAAAAACTGCTGTTTAATAAAAGCCAAGGCCAATTCGGTTAAGCTTAAACCGTGTTTTTCTGCGAGCTGTGCATACTGTTCTGTAGCCCATTCACTTTGTGGATTGCTATAGCGACTAAAACGGCTAAACAAAGTTACCCGTGCATTGGCAGGACGTGCACCGTGACGGAATTTACCGGTTAGATAACCAAAAGCTAAAGGTGAATAGGCAAGTAACCCCACACCTTCATACTGCGCAATTTCTGCCATACCCACTTCATAGCTACGATTGAGTAAGTTATATGGATTTTGTACACTAACGACTTTTTCTAAACCCAGTTTTTCCGCCAAATGCAAGAACTTAAGTGTTCCCCAAGGTGTTTCATTAGAAAGACCAATATGACGAATACGACCTGCTTTAACTTCATCACTTAAGGCGGACAGCGTTTCTTCTAAAGGTGTGATCTCTAAATTTGAGTTAGCTTCTTGATTGCTATAGCCTAACTTACCAAAAAAGTTGCTGGGGCGCTGTGGCCAATGCAGTTGATATAAATCAATATAATCAGTCTGCAAGCGTTGTAAGTTGCCATCTAAGGCAGATTGAATATCGGCTTTGTTAAAACGGGTTTGCCCATCGCGAATATGACTGCCACCTTGAGCGGGACCCGCAATTTTAGAGGCCAAAAAGACTTTGTCACGGCCGCCGTTTTGTTTTAAATAGTTACCAATAATACGTTCAGTCGCGCCTTGAGTCTCAGGCTTGGGCGGTACAGGATACATTTCTGCAGTATCCCAAAAATAAAGTCCACGTTCTAGGGCATAGTCAAGCTGGCTAAAGCCTTCAGCTTGGTTATTTTGCTCACCAAATGTCATGGTGCCTAAACAAATCTCCGGCACTAAAATACCACTTTGACCTAAGCGATTAAACTTCATTTTTGATCCTAAGTTATTGTTTGTTTATGTGCGGCTAGCTTAAGCGCTTTAAGCTACCAATGAAAATGACAATTCTTGCTATGCTTGTGCGAAATTTGTTAAAACAATTGTCCAAAATGTAGCAGAGCATAAAAAAAGGCAAATGTCGAAACATTTGCCTTAAGCTTAATGGGCTTTAAGCTTACTCGTCGTCATCTAAATCATCTTCAGGGACTTTATTGTCGTCTAAAGAGCGATCGAAAATTAAGATGGCTTTACCATCTGTTTCGATCATACCTTGCTCTTCGAGTGTTTTGAGTACACGACCCACCATTTCGCGTGAACAGCCGACAATACGGCCAATTTCTTGACGCGTAATACGAATTTGACGACCGTTAGGTAAAATCATGGCTTCAGGTTGTGAAGACAAATCAATTAAGCAACGCGCAATACGACCAGAAACATCCACAAAGGCTAAGTCAGTCACTTTACGCGTGGTATTTTTTAAACGACGCACCAACTGGGCAAATACAGCATAGCTTAAATCTGGATACAGTTTGCTTAAGTCGTGGAAGTTTTCATAGGTCACTTCAGCGATTTCGCATACATCACGCGTGCGTACCTCTGCAGTACGTTGTGGATTTGATTCAAATAAACCCATTTCCCCAAAAAAATCACCTGGATTTAAGTAGGCAACCACAATTTCGCGATCATCATCTTCGCGTAAAATAATTGAAACAGAGCCTTTAAGAATAAGATATAAAGATTTTGATTCTGTGCCTGCATCTACAATAGTTGTGCGTTTTGGGTAGCGATTAATATAGGCACGTTTAAGGAGCGCTTTAACCGAGTCTGGGAGCTGACCTGGGGATAAGGCATCAGTGCTTAATTGTGAAAAATTTGCAGTCATGCTAACAATTCCGAATGTGGATAAACGATAGGCGTTGTAACCTAAATCTGCTGCTCACACGTCAAGAGATGAAATTCCGTATCAACTCAATTTATGTTAGTGTACAGTTACAGGGTAAATTTATAGCTTTTTTTAGGTAGTTGCAATGCAAACAACAGTTCAGTGGATGGATCACGTCGCATTTGAAGCCAAATCAGAAAGTGGTCATAGTATTACCATGGATGGTGCAGAAGCCTATGGTGGACAGAACCGTGGTCCACGTCCAATGGAATTAATTTTAATGGGTTTAGGTGGCTGTGCCTCGTTTGATATTGTGACCATCTTAAAGAAATCACGCCAAGATGTGACTGATGTTGTATGTCAGCTACAAGCAGAACGTGCCGAGAGTATCCCTGCGGTGTTTACTAAAATCCATTTACACTTTGTAGTGACGGGTCGTCAGGTCAAAGATAAACAAGTGGCTAAGGCCGTTGAGTTGTCTGCTGAGAAATATTGTTCAGCCAGCAAAATGTTGTCTGATGGTGGTGTGGAAATTACGCATGATTATGAAATTATTGAAATTTCTGAATAATAATGCTTAAAAAATAATCAATTAAAAGGCTGGTGGTTTATCAGTCTTTTTTTTGATCAATTGAGGCGATCATGATCAGTTTTTGTAACATTTTTTATAAAAAAACAAAATAAATTAATCAGTTATTTAAAATGACTTACCAAGTAGAGTGTTTTTAAAAATAATTTAAAAACTCAAGCTCAGCCCTTGAAATAGTGCATCCTCACTCCAATATTAATAATGTATTTTATCTGTATTTTTTATTTAAGTTTTTGAAAAATATATAAAAATAAATTGAAAAATACAGAACTGCTCCCATATATGCTTCAAGTCGAACATTTGCTGAGGAACAATAACAATGCGTTTTGAGAAATTTACCAATCGCTTACAGCAATCTCTATCAGATGCGCAGTCATTGGCTATGCGCCATGATCATACTGCAATTGATACGATTCATATTTTAGCCAGCTTACTTGAAGAAGCGAGCAATTTAAGCCTGTTACAACAAGCAGGTGGCAATCTACAGCAACTCAAAACTGCACTCCAACAAGCACTTAATGATGCTGCTCAGCTTGGTACACCAAGTGCGGATATCAATTTAAATCCTGAAGCGGTGAAAGCCTTAACCCTCGCAGACAGTTATGCCAATAAAGCGGGCGATGAGTTTTTATCTACCGATTGGGTGCTATTGGGTTTAAGTGAAGTGGGTGCCAGTAAAAATCTATTGCAAAAAAGTGGCGTAAACAGTCAAAGCTTACGCCAAGTGATTGAAAAAATCCGAGGGGATGAAAAAGTCATGAGCAATAATCATGAAGATCAACGTGACTCACTCAATAAATACACCATTGATTTAAATGAGCGTGCTTTAGCAGGCAAATTAGATCCTGTGATTGGGCGTGACGATGAAATTCGTCGTACCATTCAAGTCTTATCGCGTCGTACCAAAAATAATCCGGTATTGATTGGTGAGCCAGGTGTAGGTAAAACCGCCATTGTAGAAGGTTTGGCGCAGCGTATTGTGAATGGTGAAGTGCCAGACAGCTTAAAAGGCAAACGCGTGTTGTCACTGGATTTAGGCGCATTATTGGCGGGCGCTAAATATCGTGGTGAGTTTGAAGAGCGTTTAAAAGCGGTACTTAAAGATTTAGCTAAACAGGATGGCGAAATCATTTTGTTTATTGATGAGCTGCATACGCTTGTGGGTGCAGGTAAAGGCGATGGCGCGATGGATGCTGGCAATATGCTTAAACCAGCCCTAGCACGTGGTGAATTACGCTGTGTGGGTGCAACCACCTTAGATGAATATCGTCAGTACATCGAAAAAGATGCTGCGCTCGAGCGTCGTTTCCAAAAAGTCTTGGTGGATGAGCCAAGTGTGGAAGACACCATTGCGATTTTACGTGGTTTAAAAGAGCGTTATGCCACCCATCATGGCGTGCAGATTTTAGATTCAGCCATTATTGCTGCGGCAAAAATGTCACATCGTTATATCACTGACCGTCAATTGCCAGATAAAGCCATTGATTTAATTGATGAGGCTGCATCACGCATTAAAATGGAACTGGATTCTAAGCCAGAGAGTTTAGACAAACTCGAGCGCCGTTTAATTCAACTGAAAATGCAATTGGCTGCGGTGCAAAAAGATGAAGATGCCGGCGCCAAAGCTGAAGTTGATCATCTGCAAGCGCAAATCGCCGAAGTGGAAAAAGAGTATAACGATTTAGAAGAAATCTGGCGTGCCGATAAAGCCTTGGTTGAAGGCAATAAAGATTTACAAGTCAAGCTCGATCAAGCACGTATTGCTTTAGAAAAAGCACAGCGTGAAGGTAACTTAGAAGAAGCAGGGCGTTTGCAATATGGCGTGATTCCTGAGTTACAAAAGCAAATTGAACGTGTCGAAACTGCAACTGAAAGTGAAGCACCAAAATTGCTACGTAACAAAGTCACAGACAATGAAATTGCCGAAGTGGTGAGTGCAGCAACTGGCATTCCTGTGGCCAAAATGCTGCAAGGTGAGCGTGAAAAACTGCTGCATATGGAAGATTTCTTGCATCAGCGTGTGGTAGGTCAAGATGAAGCTGTAGTGGCTGTTGCCAATGCGGTACGGCGTTCACGCGCAGGTTTATCCGATCCTAACCGTCCAAGTGGTTCATTCTTGTTCTTAGGGCCAACGGGTGTGGGTAAAACCGAACTCACCAAAGCCTTAGCCAACTTCTTATTTGACGATGATAGCGCCATGATTCGCATTGATATGTCTGAATTTATGGAAAAACATTCAGTCAGCCGTTTGGTGGGTGCGCCTCCGGGCTATGTCGGTTATGAAGAGGGTGGTGTACTCACCGAGGCTGTGCGTCGTAAACCCTATAGCGTAGTGTTGTTTGACGAAGTGGAAAAAGCCCATCCAGATGTGTTTAACATTTTGCTACAAGTGTTGGATGATGGTCGTTTAACCGACTCCCAAGGCCGTGTAGTGGACTTTAAAAACACTGTGATTGTGATGACGTCCAACTTAGGCTCAAATGATGTGAGTGAACTAGGCAATCATGCAACGGATGATGAAGTACGTAGTGTGGTGATGGCGGCGGTCAGTGAACACTTCCGTCCTGAGTTTATTAACCGTATTGATGAACTGGTGATTTTCCATAGTCTGAAAAAAGCCCAGATTCGTGGGATTGCCGATATTCAACTCGAGCGTTTACGCAGTCGTTTGGTGGAACGTGATCTAAAATTGACCTTAGATGACGCTGCGTTTGATCAATTGATTGATGCAGGTTTTGATCCTGTGTACGGTGCGCGACCATTGAAACGTGCCATTCAGCAACAAGTGGAAAATGGTTTGGCACAGCGTATCTTAGCGGGTGACTATGTACCAGGTGACAATATTTTAGTCACAGCAGAAAATGGTCAATTGGTGTTTGATAAAGTCAAATTAAGTTAATGCAATAAAAAAAACCGCGCCTTGGCGCGGTTTTTTTATATACAAATATTAGTCCGTTTGAGGATGTTTAATTTTCCAAGAACGGTGAATTTTTTGGTTACGTTTAAAGTCAGGCCCAATGGTTTCGCTTGAAATTTCTTCCACATCAAAGAAGGCTAAAATTTCTTCGTCCATTTCAAAACCACGGTAGTTATTTGAGAAGTATAAGGTACCTTCTGTGGTTAAGCGGTTCATGGCGCGTTTTAGCAATGACAAATGGTCACGCTGTACATCAAAAGTACCATAGAATTTCTTAGAGTTGGAGAACGTTGGTGGATCAATAAAGATCAAGTCATATTGCTCATGACCTTCTTTTAACCACTCAAAGCAATCTGATGCAAAGAACATATGTTGTTCGTCAGCATGATCAACCGTTAAGCCATTGAGTACAAAGTTCTCTTTAGACCAGTTGAGATATGTATTGGACAAATCGACGCTGGTGGTACTTGCAGCACCGCCTAAAGCAGCATGTAGACTGGCTGTAGAGGTATAACTATACAAGTTTAAGAAGTGTTTACCTTTGGCCTCTTTGGCAATACGTAAACGCATTTGACGGTGATCGAGGAACAAACCAGTATCTAAATAGTCAGTTAAGTTGACTAAAATTTTAGCTTTGCCTTCTTGTACAATAAAACGCTTAGAGGCAGTACTTTGTTTGGTGTACTGGTTCTTACCTTCTTGACGGGCACGCGTTTTAATAAAGATCGCATCACGACCTAGACCCGTTACAGAGCGAATCGCTTGTAAGGCTAAGTTAAAGCGTTTTTTGGCTTTTTCAGGGTCAATGGTTTTAGGTGGCGCATATTCTTGCACATGCAAGCGATCGCCATATAAGTCAATTGCAACGTTAAAGTCAGGTAAGTCAGCATCATATAAACGTAAGCAATAAATGCCTTCTTTGACTGCCCATTTCTTTAAAGTTTGCATGTTTTTGGTTAAACGATTGGCAAACTCAACAGCACCTTCAATTGGCTCAAACTGTTGTGGCTGCCATTCTGCCAAGAATGGTACAACTACGCTGGCCGGTTTTACTTGACCTGAACGAATGTAAATCGGTAATTTACCGTTCATTAAACGTAAGGTTTGTGGTGCATTAAAAGCAAGAACATCGGCTTGTTCAATTTGCGAGGCAATCACTGCCGCAGTTTGATTTGGGAAGTTCTTTTGTAACAGTGCTGATAAACCTAAATATAAAGCACGGTTTGAGGCTTTTTCACCTAAACGCTCACCGTATGGCGGGTTCGTCACCACAAAGGCATGTTTGCCTTCAGCTTTAAAGTCAGGCCAGTCGGCTAAAGTACGTTCTTCAATTTGAATTTGATCGAGTAGATTTTCAAAACCTGCCGCAATAATATTTTTCTTGGTGGCTTTAACTGCTTCCCAGTCGGCATCAAAGGCATACATTTTTGGTAAGTCTTTCGCAAGACCTGCTTGATGACGTTCAGCCGCTTCGGCCTTAATGCTCATCCACAGTTCGTGGTTATGACCATTCCAGCCATTAAAGCCAAAACGACGTACAAGACCCGGTGCACGATCCGTTAAAATCATTAATGATTCAATGATAAAGGTACCTGAACCACACATTGGATCGAGTAAAACTTCAGGCTGTACGTGTGCTAATTGTGCTTTATGTAAAATCGCAGCTGCTAAGTTTTCTTTAATAGGCGCATCAGTCATATAGTGACGATAGCCACGTTTATGTAATGAATCACCCGATAAATCTAAACAATAGGTATGCTCAGTTTTACCTGCCAAAATGTACATGGTGATTTCAGGTGCTTTGGTGTCAATACTTGGACGTTTACCCACGGCTTCCATAAAGGAATCGACGACACCATCTTTAGCACGTAAGGTCGCAAACTGAGTGTTGACTTTAATTTCGCGCTCGGTATGTAAACGAATGGCAAAGGTGCTTTGCGGAGCAAAAATCAATGACCAGTCAAAAGCCATTGCACCTTCATAGAGTTCTTCGGCAACATCACGCGCATCATGACTAAACTCAATGGCATGCGTGTGAATTGGCATTAACACACGTGAGGCTAAACGTGACCACATGCAAATGCGATAAGCATGTTCGAGTGTGCCTTGGAAAATTAAACGACCCGGTAAACGCTCAATCTTTTGAATTCCTAAATTTTCGATTTCTTCTTGAAGGAGGAGTTCAAGTCCATCTGCACAGGTGACCCAATACGTAGAAAGACGGGGTTTCGAATTCATGTAAATTTCCAAAAGCAATAAAGCAATCTATTATTTTAGCGTATTTTAGGCAGTTTAGGGGAGGGGCGTGAGGATTGTTTCAGGCTTTTCTTTTTTTAACCATGAACGCTTAAAAATACTACATATCATGGGCGGTGAAGATATGCCTAAAACTGCAGCTTTATTTGAGGAAAGCACACAGTATATCGAGAATCTGTTTAAATTATCTAATTGAATTATCAAATAAGAATTTTAGTTTTAATTTTTATTTACTCAGCTGCTTTTTGTACGAATGGTGTCTAGCTCATCTGCCCAAAGCCTTTAATCTCTGTATAATGCATCAACTTAACCGATAAGGAATCTCTCATGCACTTTGCTGCATTACACACCCCGAGCCAGATTCAACTCAATAAACACGGCAATTTAAAACATTTTTTGACCATTGAAGGTCTTTCAAAACAAACCCTCACCCAAATTTTAGATACTGCACAATCTTTCTTTAATGAACAAAATCAACTGATCACCAATAATTTGCTCGAAGGCAAAACGGTGATGAACTTGTTTTTTGAAAATTCAACTCGTACTCGTACTACTTTTGAAGCAGCTGCAAAACGTCTATCAGCCAACGTACTCAACATTGATATTGCCCGTTCAAGTACCTCTAAAGGTGAAACGCTGCGCGATACGCTATGGAATTTAGAAGCCATGGCCACCGATATTTTTGTGGTGCGTCATTCATCTTCAGGCGCAGCGCATTTTATTGCCAAAGACATTTGCCCAAATGTGGCCATTATTAACGCAGGTGATGGTCGTCACGCACATCCGACTCAAGCGATGCTGGATATGCTGACCATTCGCCGTGAAACCAAAAAGAATTTTGAAGACATGTCGATTGCCATTATTGGCGATATCAAACATTCACGCGTGGCACGTTCCGATGTTGCAGCACTACAAACTTTAGGTTGTAAAGATATTCGCGTGATTGCACCCAATACGCTCCTGCCTTACGGTTTTGACGAATATGGCCCAGAAGTGCGTTTATTTAACGATATGGAAGCGGGAATTCAAGACTGTGACGTGATTATTACTTTACGTATTCAAAATGAACGGATTGATTCACCAGCATTGGCATCTCAAGCTGAGTTTTATCGTATGTATGGTTTAAACCAAGAACGTTTAGCGCTGGCAAAACCAGATTGTATCGTGATGCATCCGGGACCGATGAACCGTGGCGTTGAAATTGATTCAAGTATTGCCGATGGCCCACAGGCGGTGATTTTAAATCAGGTGACGAACGGGATTGCGGTACGTATGGCAGTGTTGGCGCTTGCAATGCAAGGTCAGCTTGAAGCACAAGGTTTAATTGAAGCGATTGCAGGTTAAGGGATCAGTCATGACTATTGTAAAAATTGAAAACGTACGCGTACTCGACCCGATTGCTCAAACTGACAGCGTTGAAACCGTGTATATCCAAAATGGTAAACGCATTGCAGCTGTAGACACTGTGGATGAAACTATTGATGGTCAAGGCAAATGGTTGATGCCGACTATGGTGGATTTATGTGCACGTTTACGTGAACCGGGTCAGCAGCAACACGGGACTTTAAAATCTGAAGGTCGTGCAGCACGCGAAAACGGGATTTTGCATGTCTTTACCCCACCAGATTCTAAGCCGATTGTACAAGACAATGGCGCGCTTATTCATGGCTTAGTCGAAAAAGCCATGCTTGATGGTGGTATCTATTTAGAAGTGATTGGTGCACAAACTCAAGGTTTAAAAGGTCAGCAACCAGCGAATATGGCGGGTCTTAAAAAAGGTGGTTGTAGCGCCGTGACCAATGCCAACGCAGCATTTGCTGATGACGATGTGGTGCTTCGTACCCTAGAATATGCAGCTGGTCTCAATATGACCGTGGTATTTTATGCAGAAGAACCACAAATTGCCAAAGATGGCTGCGTACATGAAGGCTTTATTGCATCACGCCAAGGCTTACCGATGATTCCAGCACTGGCTGAAACGGTTGCCATTGCCAAGTATTTACTCATGGTCGAAGCCACTAAAGTCCGTGCGCATTTTGGTCTACTGTCAAGTGGTGCATCTGTAGCACTCATTCAAGCAGCCAAAGCCAAGGGTTTACCTGTGACCTGTGATGTAGCCATGCATCAACTGCATTTAACCGATGATTTAATTGATGGTTTTAACTCACTGGCACATGTACGTCCACCGTTACGTTCAGAGCAAGATAAACAGCTTTTACGTCAAGGTTTAAAAGATGGCGTGATTGATGCCATTTGTACCCATCATGAACCGCTCAGTGGCTCGGCAAAAATGGCCCCATTTGCTGAAACTGAGCCAGGAATTAGTGCATTTGATACGTTTATCGCCTTAGGTGTACAACTGGTGGATGAAGACTTATTATCAGCTTTAGAATGGGTTGAAAAAGTGACGCTTGCACCAGCTCAAGTGGCACAAATGGCTGAGCGCTGGCAGCGTGAAGCGGGCTTGGTTTTGGTTGACCCAGACTTAACATGGACCGTAGACAAAACCACAATTTTGTCACAAGGTAAAAATACGCCATTGCTGCAACAGGTACTCAAAGGTAAAGCATTGCGTACATTCAATGCATAAGCCTGAAGTATAGGTAAAAAGTCAGCTGCGGCTGACTTTTTTTATGCAAAGAGGGATGCTATGCGAAGAACAATAGGATGTTTGGCGGTGGCGATATTGCTCGCAGCTTGTCAACAGGAAGTGGCGCTAGAAAAAAATCAATGCAACGCAGACAGCTCCAAACAATTACTGATACAAAATTTAGAAAAAAATGTGCAACAACAATCTGTTCTACACCTGCAACAGCTAACCAAAAATGATGATCTACACATAGATCTGGCGCAATTACGCCAGCAATTATCAAGATGGCAATTTAACGTCACTGATGTGCGTACTGATCAAGCCGATGACAAAACCACTAAGCTACGTTGTGTTACCACCTTAGTGGCCAAAATGCCGCCAGATATGCTTATGGATGCGAATGCCACACGTGCCATCCGCGAACAGCCCACGGTGGCTCAGCAAGCCTTACTGGCACATTTAGAATTAAATCATTCCCAAGCCTTAGTGCAGCTGCATTATGCGGTACAACCCACCGACGATGGCAGTAAACTGTATGTGACTTTAGATAATCCCGAACCCTTGGCAGGTTTTATTCGCGATGTGAGTCTAGATGCGTTATTGCGTATCCCTTTAGAAGATGCGATTGTCGAGCAGCAACAACAAGAACAGCAATATATCGAACAACAGCAACAGCTACACGCTGCTTACCAAAATGTATTAGCTGAAGAAGCTAGAAACCGCCGTGACGTGGCAAATCAACAAATTAATTTAGTTTGGAATGCCACTACGCCACAAATTCGCAAATATCTATTGCCTGAGCAGCGTTTATGGCTGAAAAAACGCAAACTCGAATGTGAATTGGAAAGCCAAGAAGCCGAGCAAGCCGACGCTGCATACTTCGATTGTGAAGCCAAAATGACACGGGTCAGAACACAACTTTTAAGCAGCAAAATCCAACAACTCGAGCAACAAGTCGCACAAAGTGCACAGGCACGCGCAGCAGCAGTACAGGTACGTGCAGAACAACAACAGCGTGCCGCGCAAGTAATCGAGCGGCAGCAACAAGCAGATCAATTGGCGCGAGAGCGCCAAGAACAAGCCACCGCACAAGCCGAAGCACGCGCCTATGAAGCAGCGCGTTTAGAAGCTGAACGCGTACGTCTTGAACAGGCAGTCCAAGAAGCGCAGGCCATAGCAGAACAACAGCAGTGATGTTAGCTGTCAGGATTGACTAGAAATCATACAATTATTTACATAGTCTAAAGAAAGGCTCTTTACACTAAAAATGTAACTTAGATTACAAGCATACAATAATCACAATAAAATGAGGTCTTGGTATGACATTAGATATCATTGAAGTACTCAAGCAGAAAGTCTCTGCGATGGTATTGGATGGTGAAAAAGACTATGTCGTAGAAAAAAATCAGGCATTAGGCGCTTTTTATCCCATTTTACTTGCCTTACTCAAATCAAAGCCGGGCTTAATCCAAAGCTTACAAAATCAACTCAATCCAAGGATTACGGATTTATTTGCGGGCAATAGTGATTCAAAACAGCAATTACTTCAGCATTTGAGTCCCACTATTCCAGTTGATCAAACCGAAGCCACCTTAAACCGTGCCATCGCGCCGACTTTAAATGTACTTGAAAATGAAGCAGGCACTGCCGATGATGATGGTATTGCCCATTTCTTAACCACACAGTGGGCCAATATTCAACGTCACTTACCGACATGGGCATTGCCAATTTTGGCAGGTTTGGGTGTCACCACTGCTGCTGCACAAAATGTGCATCCAACGCCTACAACAACATCTGTGCATCCGCCAAAAGAAGAGAAAAAGTCAGGCTTTTTGCTGCCATTAATTGCTTTTTTAATTCTTGCAGCGTTATTGGCATTTTTATTTAAAGCCTGTAATGGTGATAAAAAAGTTGATCCTGCAACACCTGCGGCCACACAAGCGGCAGCAACTGAAGCTGCGCGTTTACAGTTAAATACAGGTGCGACGGGTGATTTAGTTACTTGTCAGGTGTATCTAAATAATCCGAAATACATGGATATCTTACAAAAAGAGGTGAAACAAATCTTTAACAATCCAACGGGCTGTGGTGCAGAGAGTAATGCCATGTATGGGAATGCTTTTGTCGATCAGGATGTAATTCCAACAGTATTAAAACATGTCAAAGGTGTACCCAATACCAATTTAGAATGGCAGGGGGATCAGTTGACAATCCAATCGGCTAACCCTGCTGATGCGGAAAGTTTAGCGGCTAAAATTAATCCACTGCTCAATAAATTAAAATTGTCAGTGTTGCCTGTTGTGGGTGCAGCCAGTGAGGCAGCCGCCATGCCAGCCAGTACGCCGGCTGAAGTGGATCGTGCCATTAATGATAGTGTGACCCAAGCAGGTCAAGCCTTATCAAGTATTGATCGTAATAACGTGACAGCACTGGATATTGCCAGTGCACTGAATTTACAGATTATTAACTTTGCGACTGCCTCAAGTGAAATTCCACAAACTAATAAAGCCATTTTAGATCAAGCTGCTGAATTGATGAAAAGTGCGCCACATGTGGGGCTAACGGTGGAAGGACATACCGATAGCGTGGGTAATGCTGCATCTAACAAAAGTTTATCCTTACAACGTGCCCAAGCTGTGGCTAAATATCTCGTCAGTCAAGGGGTGAATCCGAATCAGCTCAAAGCAGTTGGGTTTGGTCAAGAAAAGCCAGTGGCCGACAATGCAACTGAAGCGGGCAAATTTAAAAACCGTCGTATTGAGTTTAAAGTGGTCAATACCGAAACCGGTACCGTGCGTACGGTAGATGAGCAAGGTGTTAAAAAACAGCCTTAAGCGAAGTACGATAAAAAGGACGAATTGCTTCGTCCTTTTTTTATTGGCATGCTGTCACAAATGTTCAAGACTGAAGATATTATGCGAATTAGTTTACTGGGCGCGGGACGCGTCGCGCATCATTTAGCACATGTTTTAGCCAAACAGCATCAAATTGTAGATATTTATAGTCGCAGCTTAAGCTCAGCGCAACAGCTGGCTGATCGCGTGGCGGCACGTGCGGTCAGTGAGGTACAGCATTTAAACCCTGAGATTGATTTGGTAATTATTGCGGTCAGTGATCAAGCAATTCAAAGCGTGATTCAAGCGGTAGCGCCGTATTTGACCGAGGCTTGTATTGTGCATACTTCAGGCAGTACCCATATTAATGTGCTCAGCCAAGAGCATTCCCGTGTAGGCGTATTTTATCCGTTACAAAGCTTTAGTTTTGAAAGTCAAATTGATTGGACCAGTACGCCGCTGTTTATTGAAGCACAGCATGAGCAGGATCAAGGCCAATTATTGCACTTAGCTCAGCAGATCAGTGAGCGTGTTTATGCTTACACCTCTGAGCAACGTTTAAGCTTACATTTGGCTGCGGTATTTGCTTGTAATTTTAGCAATTCTTGTTTTGCTATGGCCAAGCAAATCTTAGATGCCAAACACGTTGATTTTAGTTTGCTTTATCCACTTATGCGAGAAACGACGCATAAAGCCACTCAGTATGATCCGAAACAGGTGCAAACAGGGCCAGCCATACGCGGTGATCAGCATATTTTAAATATGCATCAACAAATGCTGATAGATGCTAAGCGTGAAGATTTGCAGCAAGTCTATGCGCTCATGAGTCAGCAGATTCAACAGCAGCAATAACAACAGGGGAGTAAGCACTCCCTTTAAATTTTTAAGCATAAAAAAAGCCGAGATTGTTAATCTCGGCTTTTTCATATTCTGGAGCGGGAAAGGAGACTCGAACTCCCGACCCCAACCTTGGCAAGGTTATGCTCTACCAACTGAGCTATTCCCGCAATGAGGGTTATTATAGAGCATCGAAGCACAATGTCAACGCTGTACAATATTGACTGCTCAATTAATCAGCACGACGCCATACTGTACCTTGACGGGTATCTTCTAAAACAATGCCTTGATCGAGCAAATGTTGACGGATTTCATCGGCACGCGCGAATTCTTTGGCTTTTTTAGCATCCACACGCTGTTGAATGAAATCTTCAATTTGTTCAGGGCTTAGACCTAGGGCTTCCTGACCAATATCTGATTTTAGGAATTCATCTACATCGTACTGCACTAAACCTAAAATATCGGTTAAGTGACGCAGTGTTGCATAGGCGATGTGCGCTTGCTCAGCATTTTGCTCTTTCACTGCGGTATTTAATGTTTTGTTAATTTCAAACAATACTGCAATGGCTTCTGAGGTATTAAAGTCATCACGCATGGCGGTATTAAAGCGTTCTACTAAAGTTTCGTCTACCGCTGCAAGTACTTGATGACCATAAACCGCTTGATAGGCTTTAAATGAATGATAGAAGCGGGTTAAGGTGGTTTTGGCTTCTTTTAAGGCAAAATCAGAGAAATTCACTGGGCTACGATAATGTGAAGACACGATAAAGTAACGAATCACTTCAGGGTGGAATTTCTCCATTACATCACGAATGGTAAAGAAGTTGCCTAAAGATTTAGACATTTTCTCGCCATCAACGTTAATGAAGCCGACATGCATCCAATAATTGACATATTGTTCGCCAGTTGCTGCTTCAGATTGCGCGATTTCATTTTCATGGTGCGGGAAGGTTAAGTCTGAACCGCCGCCATGAATATCAAAATGGTTGCCTAAGCAGCAGGTCGACATGGCTGAACATTCAATATGCCAACCCGGACGACCATTGCCCCAAGGTGACGCCCAAGACGGTTCGTTTTCTTTGGCATGTTTCCATAACACAAAGTCAAACGGATGTTTTTTCTCAACTTCAACATCGACACGTTCAGATGCACCCGCTTGCATATCTTCAAGTTTACGACCTGACAAACGACCGTATTTGGCAAATTTTTCTACTTGGAAGTAAACATCGCCATTGCTAGATGGATAAGCAGTACCGTTATCCACTAAAGTGCCAATCATATTTTGCATTTGACCAATATAGTCAGTCGCGCGCGGTGCTTCATCTGGGTGTAAACAACCTAAGTTTTCGGCATCTTCATTCATGGCTTGAATAAAGCGGTCGGTTAATTGCGTAATTGATTCGCCATTTTCATTGGCACGTTTAATAATTTTGTCGTCAATGTCGGTGATATTACGTACATATTTAACTTTCCAGCCTTGACTACGTAAGAAGCGAATAATGTAGTCAAATGCAACCATGACACGCGCATGTCCAATATGACAGTAGTCATAGACGGTCATACCGCAAACATACATGTCAATTTGACCTTCTACACGGGGTACGAATTCTACTTTTTTGCGCTGCTCTGAGTTATAGAGAACAAATGGTTGCATGGCTTTTTCAATAAAAATTAACAAAAAGATGCGCTAATCATAACGTAACGCCCATTTTTCACAAAGTTTTCCGCGCTATTTTCCCAAAGCCAAGTGTGATCTTGCAAAAAGCAGGCGATTTTAAAAATGCCATTTGCATAGATATGCTAAAATTTGCGAAAATTCATTTTTGCTGACACCCCCTGATACACGCAGTAGCGTGAAGGTTAAGACATTGAATCCACCAAACATGCCCAATCTCGTCGACTTTGAAAAAGTTGCTTTAGAAACCTTAAAGATTGAAGAACAAGCATTGCAAGTCTTGGCAACACAGATTGACGCGCGTTTTCGCCGTGCCTGTGAAATTATTTTGCAATGCCAAGGTCGTCTTGTGATTACAGGTATGGGGAAGTCTGGGCATATTGGACGTAAAATGGCAGCAACTTTTGCTTCTACAGGCACACCATCATTCTTTATGCATCCGGGCGAGGCAGGTCATGGTGATCTCGGCATGCTCATGCGTGGTGATGTGCTCATCGCGATTTCAAATTCTGGCAAAAGTGATGAAATTATGATGCTGATGCCATTGATTAAGCATTTACAAGTGCCACTGATTACCATTAGTGGCGATGCTTCAGGTCCTATGCCACAAAATGCTGATGTTGCTTTAACCTTGGGCAATATTACTGAAGCCTGTCCACTCGGTTTAGCACCCACCTCAAGTACCACAGCAACTTTAGCCTTAGGTGATGCTTTAGCCGTGGCGCTGCTTGATGCGCGTGGCTTTACTGCTGATGACTTTGCCCGTTCGCATCCTGCTGGTGCATTAGGTAAACGTTTATTGTTACATGTCAAACATTTAATGCATACGGGCAAAGAATTACCCAAAGTTTCACCAAGCACACCAATGAATCAAGTGTTGTATGAAATTTCGGATAAACGCTTAGGTTTGACCACTGTTGTGGACGAAAACGATACCTTGTTAGGTATTTTTACCGATGGTGATTTACGTCGTTTAATTGACAAACAACAAGGCTTTGACGTGAATTTACCAGTGTCTGAGGTCATGATTGCTCAGCCCTCGACCATTTCGGCAGAGGCACGTGCAGTTGAGGCCTTAGAAAAATTACGTGATAAAAAGATTAACCAATTTGTAGTAGTGAATGATGCCAATCAAGTGATTGGCGTGATTAGCATGCATGATTTAATTCAAGCTGGGGTAAATTAATGGCTTCTTATATTTTGTTGGAACAAGCGCGTCACATTGAAGCCTTGGTACTAGATGTCGATGGGATTTTAAGTGACGGTTTTGTGACTTTAACCAACACAGGGGATGAGATTAAATCCTTTGATATCCGTGATGGTTTAGGCATGAAACTGGTGCAACAAGCAGGAATTAAAGTCATTATTATCACAGGTCGTAAGAGCAATATTGTTGAAAAACGCATGTCTGATCTTGGGGTGGATTTGGTTTATCAAGGCCGTGAAGATAAAGGCACTGCTTTACGTGAAGCCTGTGCACAATTAAACATTAAGCCCGAAGATTGCCTGTATATGGGCGATGATTGGCCAGATTTATCTGCCTTTGCCATTGCGGGCATGAAAGTGACTGTACCCAATGGTCATTTAGAAGTGCGCCGCCGTGCCGATTTAGTCACCCAAGCCTATGGTGGACGCGGAGCCGTGCGTGAGATTTGTGACATGTTGTTAATGTCCAAAGGTGTATACGAAGAGTTACTTGAAAAATACACCGCAATCCCACATAAATAATTCAACCGTTTAAGTGAAACCACAGCGATGGATACTAAAGTTTTATACGTCGCAGCAGTTGCGATTGCTGCTGTAAGTGGTGGTTACTACTATTACAGCGGCAAAGAGCAAAAGCTGGCAGCTGATGCTGCACAAAGCATGACTTATTCTGCTGAGAATATTCATTTGACCCAAACCAATGAAGAGGGGCAATTGTATGTTAAAGCGACAGTTGATCGACTCGAGCAAGACATGCAAAAGCAAACTGCTCAATTGGATAACTTAAAGGCTTCGATGTACGAAAATGGAGTGGTCAACTCGACTTTCGCTGCAAAAAAAGCCCACAGTTATAATGATAATGAAAAAGTGGTGCTTTCAGAGCAGGTCTCGGCCAGTAAAATTTTAACCGATGGGCAAATGCAACTGGACACCACTGAGTTAACGCTATATCCACAAAGCCGTGATATCGAAACGGATAAAATGGTGATTGTGCAATCACCGCAAGCTGAATTTGTAAGCCAAGGTTTGAAAGCCAATTTAAATGAAGGGCAATACGAATTTTTTAATATTCGAGGAACGTATGAACCGTAATTTTCAGCAAAGTCGCCCATTGCTTAAAGCAGCCCTGATTGGACTGACCATGCTTACAGCGAGCACTGCATGGGCTTTACCCTCTGATCGTAATCAGCCGATTTCCTTGGTGGCAGACCGCGGTAGTTTTAATGAAAAAAGTGGCGTGATGACCTACAGTGGTAACGTTGTAGTGGAACAAGGCACCATGAAGCTACAAGCAGCCAGCATTGTGGCCAATTTAAATGCTAAAAAAGAGATTAGCACCATTACTGCAACGGGTTCACCGGCACGTTTTCAGCAAAAACTAGAAGCCAATAAAGGCTTAGCTAAGGGTCAAGCCAATAAAATTGTCTATAATGCAGAAACTGGAATTTTGACCTTGTCTGGCAATGCGATGCTTGAGCAAGATGGCGCCAGTCTTAAAGGTGCGACTTTACGTTACAGCATGAATAAAGGTGATATTGAAGCGATTGGTACGCCAAATAAAACCGGTTCATCGGCAGGTCGTGTGCAAATTGTGATTCCGCCATCGAGCACTAAATCCTTCCCAGGAGCACGTGACTAATGCCTAGCTCTCAGCCGCAAACTTTAACCATCAAACATTTAGCCAAAAACTATAGCAAACGTTGGGTGGTCAAAGATGTGTCGTTTAGTATGCAAAGCGGGCAAATTGTCGGTTTGCTCGGTCCTAATGGTGCAGGCAAAACCACCAGTTTCTATATGGTGGTGGGTCTTGTGCGTATGGATAAAGGTGAGATTCATTTAGACCATTTAGACTTATCTGATCTGGCGATGCATGAACGTGCCCGCCAAGGTATTGGCTATTTACCGCAAGAAGCTTCTATTTTCCGCAAACTGACGATTTCGGAGAATATTATGGCGATTTTAGAAACCCGTAAAGATCTCAATAAAGAACAGCGTAAGCAACGTTTAAATGAGCTTTTGGCAGATTTTAAAATTACTCATATTAAAGATTCTTTGGGAATGAGCGTATCGGGTGGTGAGCGGCGCCGTGCTGAGATTGCCCGTGCCTTGGCGGCTGACCCTAAGTTTATGTTACTCGATGAACCCTTTGCCGGTGTTGACCCAATTTCGGTCGGTGATATTAAAGATATTATTACCACTTTGAAGGATCGCGGTATTGGTGTATTAATCACGGATCATAACGTACGTGAGACATTGGCCATTTGCGAACGTGCTTATATTGTCAGTGAAGGTGCTGTCATCGCTGAAGGTACACCGAAGGATATTTTAGCCAATGAGAAGGTGCGACAGGTGTATTTAGGTGAGGATTTTACAGTCTAAACAAAATTGTAAATAACTCGACGACCGGTCTATGACTGGTCGTTTTTTTATGTATGATAGGAAAAACAAGTCCTTGAAAATAAAAAAACAAAAATTTCTTTATAAACAAGGTAAAATACCCAAAAATATTAGCTCATTCATACTTATTGATTATGGCATTTAGACAAAAAACTAAAGCAAAACAAGGATGTGGGGTACACGCTAATGTGATTAAGGGAGTAATTTTGACATTATCTCTTGCGGTCGCTACAGCGTATGCGGATACACCTAAGCAGTATTTCAATACTTTGAAGGAAAACAGCCGTAACTTTTTGGCGCCTAAGAGTAATGAAAACTTTAATAAAGCAAATGTTCAAGAGCTGAGTAACTTCCAGGTCGACACATCCGCAATTCCCGAATTGCCGATGGTGACACGTTTTGATCCGAACCTACCGAGTGGGGCGAATTACACCCCCAGTATTAATCGTTTGAGTTTTAATGAAGCGATTTTACGTGCTGTGCAACGTAACCCGGATATTTCACAGGCGATTGCGACGTTAGCCTCGCAAAATGCCAATATTGACGTGGCCAAAGCTGCCTACTATCCACAGATCTCAGGTGGTTTAGGTACTGGGGATTTAACCAGTGGCGAACGTGGAAGACAGGTCATTAGTCTAAATGTTACGCAGATGTTGTATGACTTTGGCAAGGTCAAAAGTAATGTCAATGTAGAAGAGGCACAGCTGTTGGCTGAGCAGGCCAATGTATTGGTGAGTGTTGATGATGTGGCTTATCAAGCGGCCAATGCCATTGTCAATATTAAACGCTATCAAGAAATTACCAAAATCGCTGAACAGCAAATCAGTGGTATTGCGCGTATTAACGAAATTGCCAATCTACGTGCCCGCGCAGGGATCAGTAGTCAAGCCGATCCTGTACAAGCACAGTCTTATTTAGAAGCCTCACGCTCTAATATGATCGTGCAACAAACTCAGTTACGTCAGTATCAACAAAAACTACGCACATTGTTAGGCTTTGATGTGTCGGGCTTAGAGTGGACTTTACCTGAGCGTTTAATTGTCGACTCAAATCTCTATCAAGAGCCTGAATTTAACCAAGTGCCTAAAATGATGTTGGCACAAGCCCAGATTCAAGTTGCAAAAGCTGAAATAGAACAAACCCGTTTAAGTAATTATCCAACCTTGAATGTGAAAGGTTCGGTCAGTCAAGCAGTCAATGGCCGCAATCCGAATAACAATAAAGACGACGGTTTTTATAATTCCATTATGCTTGAAGCGAGCAGCAACTTTTATCAAGGTGGTGCCACTGCCTCGCGTACACGTGCTGCTAGTTATGCCGAACAAGCGGCACGTGCTCGTATGAATACTGAATACTTAAATGTGCTCGATCAAGTACGCGTGTTACGAGAAGAAATTGAAAATAAACAGCGTCAAATGAGTGTACTGATGGCGCGTAAAGAAACCGCAACACGCACCAAAGAGCTTTATCAGGAACAATATAAGCTTGGTACACGTACTGTGGTGGATCTTTTAAACGCAGAGCAATCAATTCATAGTGCGGCACAAGAGATTGAATCAGCACGTTATGATATCTATGCCGCGATTGTCAATTATATTGCGCAGACAGGACGCTCACGCGATTTATATGACCTAAATAATATTTCTATTCAGGGGTTTGAAGTTCAATAATGAGTACGAAAATCAACTACCAACCATGGCTGCAAGCGGTTCTCGTGATCGCAAGGCACTATCGTATTGAACCTTCGGAAGAGCGTATTCGTTTACAATTGGACTGGAATCCCAATCAAACTGTAGATGATGTAATCAACGTCATGGCACGCCAAGTAGGCATGAGTGTACGTAAAGCCGCATTTTCCGATGATCTAGTCAATCCATGGCGTTTGCCAGTGATTGTTGAGTTTAACGGTGGGCAAGTTGCAGTCATTGATAAAGTCGACAGTGAAGGCAATAGCAGTGTGCAATTTAGTGGTGATCAAGGTCTTGCACAAACCTTAACGCGAGAGCAGCTCAAAGAGCATGCGCGTTATGTTTATGTATTGCGTCCTGAAAAATCAGTGCCTGATGCGCGTGTTGATGAATACATTAAACCATTTGAAAAAAATTGGTTCTGGTCAATTGTCTTAAAAGACTGGAAACGCTACATGGATATTATGTTTGCCTCACTGCTGGCAAACATTTTGGCGCTGGCTACCATTGTTTTCTCTATGAACGTCTATGACCGCGTGATTCCGGCACAATCGATTCCTACACTGTGGGTCTTAGCCGGTGGTGTACTTATTGCCGCGATTTTTGAGTTTGTATTACGTGTGAGTCGTATTTATTTATCGGATGTGATTGGTAAACGGGCGGACTTACGTATTTCAGATCGTGTCTTTGGTCATGCAATTCGCATTAAAAACAGCGAACGTCCAAAGTCAACGGGGACCTTTATTTCGCAAATTCGTGAATTAGAAGGTGTCCGTGAACTGGTGACTTCAACCACCGTGACGGCAATTGCTGATTTGCCATTTTTCTTCTTATTCTTAGGGATTTTCTGGCTCATCGGCGGTAATTTATTCTGGGTGATGTTGGTGGTTGTGCCATTAATGATTTTACCAGGTATTTTAGCGCAAAAGCCTTTGGCTAAATTGGCACAAGAAGGCATGCGTGAAAGTGCGATTCGTAATGCGATGTTGGTTGAGGCTGTGCAAGGCATTGAAGATGTCAAGCTACTACGTGCTGAAGCGCGTTTCCAAAACCAATGGAACCATATGAATGAAGTCTCCGCCGATGTGGCAATGCGTCAACGTAAAATCGTAGGCTTAATGACGGCATGGACACAAAAAATACAAGGTTTAACTTTTGCGATTGTGGTGCTGGTGGGGGCATTTGCCGTAATGGACGGTGAAATGACTACGGGTGCATTGGTGGCATGTTCGATCTTATCATCTCGTATGTTAGCACCAATCTCTCAACTGGCAGGTGTACTTGGTCGCTTACAACAAGCTAAAGTAGCGAAAAAGGGTTTAGATGAGTTGATGAGTAAGCCTGTTGATCAACCTGATCATACTTCCTTGATTCATCGTCCAGCGATTCAAGGACATTATGAACTTGCAGGTGTGACCTTTAAATATGGTCCAGATGATCCAAAACCGACTTTAGTAATTCCTAAACTTGAA
Organism: Acinetobacter sp. CY05; assembly: GCF_059515805.1. Lineage (NCBI taxonomy): Bacteria > Pseudomonadati > Pseudomonadota > Gammaproteobacteria > Moraxellales > Moraxellaceae > Acinetobacter > Acinetobacter sp. CY05. Next base: position 44,119 of record NZ_JCAKMW010000021.1, read on the forward strand.
ATTAAGCCTGGGGAAAAAATAGCGATCTTAGGACGTAACGGTGCGGGTAAATCAACTTTGCTGCAACTGTTATCGGGGATGCAAGAGCCAGTGCAAGGTAAAGTTAAGCTTGATGGTATTGAGCTCAATTTGATTGACCCATCGGATGTACGTCGTGATATGGGTTTACTCAATCAAGGCGCACAATTGTTCTACGGTACAGTGCGTGAAAACCTCACCTTAGGTGCACCACTCGCCACAGATGATGATATTTTACAAGCGCTGAAAATCACTGGTGCAATTAACTTTGTGCAAGAGAAAAAAGAAGGTTTAGATCATGTGATTTTAGAAGGCGGTGTTGGCTTCTCAGGTGGGCAACGTCAGGCACTGTTGTTATCGCGCTTACTTATTCGTCAGCCGAACATTTTATTGTTAGATGAACCAACCGCTGCCATTGATGATGTTTCTGAAAAACAATTGATTGATCATTTAAAAGGATGGCTCACCAATCGCACTATGGTGGTGGCAACGCATCGCCGTGCGGTATTGCAATTGGTTGATCGAATTATTGTGGTGAATGACGGTAAGATCGTGATGGATGGTCCACGTGATCAAATCTTAAATCAATCGACACAAAAACGTCCGGCACCAGCAGCAGGAGCGAAATGATGAGTAAAAAAGTACAAAAAGTCACTGAGCTCGAACCACCATTACCAAAATCTAGCATTACAATTTGGATTGTTTGTATTGGCTTGGCAGCCTTATTAACCTGGGCATGGTTATTTAAGTTAGAAGAAGTATCGACAGGTACGGGTAAAGTGGTGCCATCATCTAAAGAGCAGGTGATTCAATCTTTAGAGGGCGGTATTTTAACCAAACTCAATGTCAAAGAAGGTGAGATTGTTGAGCAAGGTCAGGTGCTGGCTCAACTCGATCCAACCCGTTTTGAATCAAATGTCGGTGAATCAGAGTCACTGTTACTATCGTCACTGGCCACTGCAGCGCGTTTACGTGCAGAAGTCAACGGCACAGCATTGGCTTTTCCACCAGAGGTGCTCAAAGAAGCCAAATTGGTACAAGAGGAAACCGCTTTATATAATTCTCGTCGTGCTAACTTAGAAGAATCTTTGTCAGGCTTACGTCAGGCTTTAAGTTTGGTTGAACAAGAATTACGTATGACAGAACCTTTAGTGGCCAAAGGTGCAGCGAGTGAAGTTGAAGTGTTACGTCTTAAACGTCAGGCCAATGATCTAAGCAATCAGATGAATGACATTCGTAACCAATACTATGTAAAGTCACGTGAAGAATTGGCCAAAGCCAGCACGGATATCCAGACGCAACAACAAGTGGTGCGAGGTAAATCGGATACTTTAAGTCGTACTATTTTTAAATCACCGATGCGTGGTGTAGTTAAAGAAATTGATGTCATGACCATTGGTGGGGTAATTCCACAAAATGGTAATTTAATGACCATTGTACCTTTAGATGAGAAGCTTCTCATTGAAGCACGTATTTCACCACGGGATATTGCTTTTATTCGTCCAGGCCAAGAAGCTTTGGTTAAAATCACAGCCTATGATTACTCTATTTATGGCGGATTAGAGGGTAAAGTGACTATCATTTCACCTGATACGATTCGTGATGAAGTGAAGCAAGATCAGTTCTATTATCGCGTTTATATTCGTACCGATAGTGATAAACTAAGCAATAAATCAGGCCAACAATTTAATATTACACCGGGTATGGTAGCGACGGTTGATATTAAAACTGGTGGTAAGACTGTGATTGATTACTTGATTAAACCATTTAATAAAGCTCAAGAAGCGCTACGTGAGCGTTAGTAAAGACTTTATATGAAACTGAAAAACCCGCCAAATTGGCGGGTTTTTTGTAGGTCAAATCAGCACTTGTTAGTCTACCTAAACACTCTTATTTAAGCCTATTTTTATGCTAACTATTTAATAATTAAATGATAACCATGTCACACATTTTGATGTGGTATAGGTTATATTATGTTAATGTATAAGGTGAATTATTTAACGATTTTTCATTAGATAATGACCATGTAAAACATAGGTTAGATTAGGATTAATATATGCAGGTGCAAATAATTTCTAAGGCGGCTTGGAGCAATCAAGTAGCCGAAAATCCACAAGCGGGTATAAAACTCAGTGAAGATTCGGTGGTATTACTTGATCTTGATCCAAAACAAATTAAAAGCATTGAATATTTAGGTAATAAGGTTGTTATTACCTTAAAAAATGGCCAAATTTTAGAAATTCAAAACTTTGTACAAGATGAAAGCTCATTGGTGTTTAGAACCAATGAAGAAGATCTATTTTATTACGATCTTGGGGATATTGAATACGTTAAACTCGATAAAATCGAGCCATTATTATATGCTGACTCAGAGTCAAGCGCTTTACCTTACCTCTGGCCGATTGTCACTGGTTTAGGAATTGCAGCATTAGCAGGTGCTGCTGCATCTGGTGGAGGTAGCTCGAAAGACACGACATCACCTGAGCTTGAAAACGCGCAAGTGACAGACCAGGGTCAAGTTGAGCTAGATTTCACTGAAAACCTAGACCCAGCCAACCCACCAAGCAGCAATGACTTCACTGTGATCGTGGATGGCAAAGAAGTTGAAATTGCTGACGTACTAGTGGATGGTGACAAAGCCACGCTGGTGCCGGTGAACCCAATCCTACCGGGTCAACAGGTTGAAGTGTCTTATCAAGATCCATCGGCTCAAGATGACGACAAAGCCCTACAAGACACCGCAGGCAATGACGTTGCCGACTTCAGCACAGGTCCAATCGAGAACAACTCGACTGTGGATGGTGTAG
>NZ_JCAKMW010000022.1:0-37711 GCF_059515805.1 Acinetobacter sp. CY05
GTAAGCGTCCGCTGAACACACCTTATGAATTCATCCTATAAGCCTTAATTTAGTCCCCACTTAAAAACAAGTGGGGACTAAAATTTATGACTACAAATCACCAGACATCCATCGCATCTCTTGCGAAAAAACGAAGAACATACAGTGCTGAATTTAAACAGCAGATCGTTCAGGCTTGTAAAGCACCGGACGTTTCAATTGCTTCGGTCGCTTTGCAACATGGATTGAATACAAATCTTGTATCCAAATGGATTCGCTTAATTGATGCTAAGCCAGGGAGTGATCGCTCACCACTACCGAATAAACCTGCATTTATTGCCTTATCTTGCTCTGCACCATTAGATCCTACTCCTACTGACATGTTAAAGGTTCAAATTACTTTACCCCACTCAAAAGCAGAAATTGGCTTGAAATGGCAAGTATCAGAAATATCTGCTTTAGCAGAATTACTCAAGGCACTGGCAACATGATCCGCATTGATGAAATCTGGCTTTCTACCCAACCTCTGGATATGCGAGCAGGGATGGATACTGTCATGGCTCAGGTGGTGAGAGCCTTTGGCTACATTAAACCGCATTGTGCTTACCTGTTCTGTAATAAACGTGGCCATCGTATGAAAGTGCTGGTACATGATGGACTGGGCATCTGGCTGTGTGCCAGGCGGCTGGAACAGGGAAAATTCCACTGGGCTCAAGTTCACCAAGGTGAAACCGTGGCCCTCAACCCGGAACAGTTACAGGCATTAATCCAGGGTTTGCCCTGGCAGCGCATTGGACGACAGCAAGTGGTCACAATGCTCTAAACCAAGCTCGGTTATTCTGCTATTCTCCAAACGTTCTATTTCCTCTGCGTCATGACCTCAGGCATACTGCGATCATGAATACGCTGCCTGACTTAAGCCAACTGACCCATGAACAACTGCTGGAATTTACCCAGCAGTTGGCAATGCAGCATCAGTCTCTGGCACAATCAAATCAAGAATTAGAAAAATCAAACCAGCAATTGGATGCCAAAGTTCAGCATCTTTCTATTCTCAATCAAAAATACGAGCATGAACTGGCGCTGTTTAAAAAGCATAAATTCGGCAGTAAAAACGAACATCTCACCGCAAAACAAATCCATCTATGGGACGAAGCGGTCGAAGAAGATATCGCAGCCGTTGATCTGGAATTAGAACGATTAAATGCAGATAAAACCGATGCAGCGACACAGAAAGCCACAGTCAACAAACCTAAACGTCGACTGCTGCCAGATCATCTACACACCATCCGTATTGAGCATGAACCTGCATCAACCCAATGCAGTTGTGGCTGCCAGTTACGTCGTATCGGCGAAGATATCAGTGAAAAACTGCATTTCAGACCGGCACAGTTCTACAAGGAACAGCATGTCCGTGGCAAATGGGTCTGTGATCAGTGTGATACCCTGACTCAGCAAGCGATGCCCGCCTATGTGATTGATAAAGGTATTGCCAGTCCTGAACTGCTCAGCCATGTGCTGGTATCGAAGTATGCCGATCATTTACCGCTGTACCGTCAGCGCCTGATCTATCAGCGGGCTGGCATTGATCTGTCCAGATCCACTTTATCTGACTGGATAGGTCGCTGCGGTGTAGAACTGGAACCTCTGGCCAATGCCTTAAAACAGGTGGTGCTGCAACAGCGGGTGCTGCATGCAGATGAAACACCAGTCACCATCATGCGGATGGGTGATGATGAGAAAAAACCGAAGAAAGGTTATGTCTGGGCCTATGCCACCACACAGTACAATCCGGTTCAAGCCGTGATCTATGACTTTCAGGATAGTCGTTCAGGTCAGCATGCTGAAGCGTTCCTGAAAAACTGGCAGGGTCATCTGGTTTGTGATGATTACAGTGGTTATAAAGCACGCTTTAAATCAGGCCAGGTCGTTGAGGTGGGCTGTATGGCGCATGCGCGTCGTAAATTCCATGAACTGCATGTGACCAAAAAAAGTCAGGTCGCTGAACAGGCATTAGTGCTGATTCAGAAACTGTATGCCATAGAAGCAGAACTCAGAAAAAAGACCGATGGTACAGCAGAACAGCGCCGCGAATACCGACAACAGCATAGTCAACCGGTGATGCAACAACTGTATGAATGGCTCAACCAACATCAACTGACGGTGCCATCGAGTTCTCCCACCGCCAAGGCCATCAATTACACGCTGAAGCGTTGGCCAGCTTTAAGCCGCTATCTGGATGATGGCAATCTACCGATTTGCAATAATTGGGTAGAGAATCAGATGCGACCTTGGGCCTTAGGACGCAAGAACTGGCTGTTTGCTGGCTCGCTGCGCAGTGGCCAACGAGCTGCCAATATCATGACTTTAATCCAGTCAGCAAAGCTCAATGGCTTGGATCCGTATGCCTATTTAAGTGATGTGCTGAAAAGGCTACCGACACACAAAGTGACCCAAATTGAAGAATTACTGCCACACCGGTGGCAACCCGACCAAAATTAAAAAATAGGTATGGGGTTCAGCGGATGCTTACTTTCCTTTACCACTTTGACTATTTCTAAAGGCACTACCCTAAAATATTTTTAATTTTATACCTCCAAGATGAAGGTAGACCTGTAATAGCCCAACAAATTATAGAACCTAAAACAACGAGACTTGTCCCCAACCAAAAGAACTGATCCAGACGAACACCAAAGAGTAGGCTTGAAAAATAAGCAGATAAAATGGGTACAAAATACGAACTGCTCACCAAAACATTGGCATAACCATAAATCATGCCAATATTCCATGCAGCATAACCTAAGCTTAAACATACAGCCGCACATAAAATCAAAATACTGTTATGTATATTGATGGGTTCTAAAGGTAACGGTGTACTGAAAATCCATTTGATTACTAAAAAAATACTGGTACAAAAAAATAAAGCGACAATAATATTACTTTCGGGCTTATATTTCATCAGCACAACACAGTAGAAAGCCCATAGAAGTGCAGCAGTAAAGGCTAATAGATAGCTGATTGGATTTGATAGTAAGTTTTGAATTACCCCTGTCATTGAGATTTGAAAGCCTTGAGTTTGAATCATTATGACACCGAGTGCTGATAGAAAAATTCCTACAAGTAATTTTGCGTTAAATCTGAGGTAACGTGTAAAGAGCATCAGAATGATGGTAAAGGTAGGCCAAAGATGATTGATCACCCCTACCTCAATGGTTTGTATCGGATTTTGTGCAAGGGCAATAGAAAAAGAAAAACACAGTTCATACGCCACGAATAAAAAAGTGATCAAGGCATAATAAATCTTAGGGATTTGATTGAATTTCGGTAATTTGAAAATTAAACATAGAATGATGGTGCTGATGGTATAAAGCAACATCAGACAAGTTAGAGGATATAATTCATCACTGATAAGACGAATCAGCCCGACCAATGTTGACCACATCACAATGGCGGATATACCAATCAAGGTTGCTAAAATTGGATTATGGAGCATTACTTTTATTCAGTGATATCAGAAATTTGAGTAATAACGAGAATAATTTTAATTCTTTATTTTTTAAACAAAAAATGTCCAAAAGATTCAGGAAAAAACGGAATATCAACGGCACTTTTATTCGTTTGCAGGATAGAGGGGCTCAATTTAAATTGAATCCATCGAAGCTAAAACTAAAAAGAGAACTGAAGTGGAGCGCCAAGGTATTACACAGGCATTAGGCTTGATTCATCCGATTACATTAACACATGGCAAAAATGCTGAAGTATGGGACACAGAACAAAAACGATATATTGATTTTGTAGGCGGTATTGGCGTACTCAATTTTGGTCATTGCCAGCCTCAGATTGTAGAAGCGATTCAAAAACAAGCAACGCGCATGACGCATTATGCCTTTAATGCTGCACAGCATCAGCCTTATATTGACTATATGGCACGTCTAAGCCAATTCATTCCGATTCAAGAAGATGTTGTGGGTATGTTGACCAATAGTGGTGCTGAAGCTACAGAGAATGCGTTAAAAGTGGCACGAGTTTGTACAGGGCGTAGCGGTATTATTGCCTTCGATGGCGGTTTTCATGGTCGAACATTAGCAGCAGTGAACTTAAATGGCAAAGTCACGCCATACAAAAATGGCTTAGGTCCCTTACCTGGTCCTGTTTATCATCTGCCATTTCCAAGCGCAGACAATGGCATTTCAGCACAAACAGCACAAATGGCTTTACAACGCTTATGCCAAGTCGAAGTCAGTATTAATGAAGTCGCTGCTGTGATTATTGAACCAGTTCAAGGTGAGGGAGGCTTCCAGTTTTTAGATCCTGAATTTGCACAGTACTTACGTGAATTTTGTAATAAACACGGTATTTTGCTGATTATTGATGAAATTCAATCTGGTTTTGGTCGTTCAGGTGTGCCATTTGCCTTTACTCATTTAGGTATTGAACCCGATTTACTGTTATTAGGTAAGAGTATTGCGGGCGGTGTACCACTTGGTGCAGTGATGGGTAAAAAACAATATATGGATCAACCCATGGTAGGTGCCCTTGGAGGAACCTATTCTGGTAATCCACTCGCATGTGCAGCAGCACTGGCGACCCTTGAAATCATGCAATCAGAAAGCCTTAAAAGTAGCACAGCGCATTATATAAAAACGCTTGAAGAACGTTATGCCCAATGGAGAAACAAGGCGTTGACCCCTTGGTTAGGCAAACTGACAGGTGTTGGTGCGATGCGTGGCATTGAACTCATTCATCCTGAACAGGGTGCAGGGACTGAACAAATGGCCTTTGTACTGAAAAAGGCCAGAGAAATGGGGCTATTGCTCATGCCAAGTGGCAAACATAAACACATTATTCGTTTATTGCCACCACTCACGATTGAAGCTGATCGACTTCAGGAAGGCTTAGATATTTTAGAAAAAGTACTTGCCCAAACAACAACAGCAGTTCAGCACAAAACAAACGCTTATTTAAATACTGAACAAACAAAAATCGCATAAAACACGCTTTATATTTAGGAATAGAACAATGAGTTTTGTTGCATCTCATCAAATTCGTTCGGAATTTTCTGCACTGATGTCACAGATGTATCGTGAAGAAGTTCCATTATATGGTGATCTATTAGATTTGGTCGCTGATGTAAATAAGATCACCTTGATTAAAAATCAAAGGTTGCATGATCAGCTGAAAAAAACTGGCGAATATGAGCGTCTTGACCTAGAACGTCATGGGGCGATCCGCTTAGGGACAGCCGAAGAACTCAACACTATGCGCCGTGTGTTTGCCGTAATGAGCATGGAACCTGTTGGTTATTATGATTTAGTGCCAGCAGGGGTTCCAGTGCATTCAACAGCATTTCGGGCCATAACCAGTAGCGAACTGAATGAAAGTCCATTTCGTGTATTTACGTCATTGCTGCGCTTAGAACTGATTCAAGATGAAGCATTACGTGCACTGGCAGAAGATGTACTGGGGCAGCGTCAAATTTTTACCCAAGGCGCTTTAGAGCTGACCACTAAATTTGAACAACAAGGTGGTTTAGACAAAACCGATGCAAAACGTTTTGTACAAGAAGTCTTAGAGACATTTCGTTGGCACGAACAGGCACCTGTCACTCAAGAGCTTTATCAAAAGCTACATGATCAACACCGTTTAATTGCTGATGTCGTCGCATTTAAGGGACCTCACATCAACCATTTGACGCCGCGTACACTCGATATCGACATGATCCAAGAAGGTATGGCAAGTCGTGGTATTACTCCCAAAGCAGTTGTTGAAGGTCCACCACGTCGTCGTTGTCCAATTTTACTGCGTCAAACCAGTTTTAAAGCTTTGGATGAAGAAGTGTCTTTCCAAAATGATGTGAAGGGTTCGCATACGGCACGTTTTGGTGAAATTGAACAACGTGGTGTTGCTTTAACTCCCAAAGGCCGTCGTTTATACGACCAATTACTAAAAGCTGCGCGTGAAGAACTTGGTGCTGTGCCAAATGAAGACAATGCAAAACGCTATATGCGTATTTTAGAAAAACACTTTGTTGATTTTCCAGATACCTATGAGGAACTACATCAACAAGGACTTGCATATTTTCACTATTACGCTGCTGTCGAGAAATGCATTGATGTCGAAATGAGTGAAAGTAACGTGGATCAGCTGATTAAAACGGGTGCAATTTATATTGAACCTATTGTTTATGAAGATTTTTTACCAGTATCTGCTGCGGGTATTTTTCAATCCAATTTAGGTGAGGGGAATCAAACGAATTACGCTGTTTATTCGAATCAAGATCTGTTTGAGAAGTGTTTAGGTCAGCGAGTATGGAATGAGCTGGAGCTCTATGCACAAACTCAACAAAACTCTTTGCGTAAAGCATTAACACAACTACAAAGCGCGAGCAGCGTACAACATTAATTCAATTAAAATTCGAAGGAAGGTAAAACTATGACACAAGCAATTGCAAATTCAACAGGCGTACAACTTGATACTCCAATGATTGTCCAAACATTACTCAATAAAATAGGTGTGGATTCGACGCAATATGTCGATGGCACACTTGAAGTCAAAACACCGATTGATGGTAGTGTGATTGGTCATGTGGTGATGCATACAGTTGAGCAAACTGAACAACAGATTCAAAATGCACAACAAGCATTCAAAGTATGGCGTAAAATCCCAGCGCCACGCCGTGGTGAGTTAGTTCGTATTTTTGGCCAAGTACTGCGTGAATATAAAGAAGATCTTGGTGCTTTAGTGTCTTGGGAAGCTGGAAAAATTACCCAAGAAGGTTTGGGTGAAGTCCAAGAAATGATCGATATTTGTGATTTTGCTCTTGGTCTTTCACGTCAACTTTATGGTTTGACCATTGCTTCAGAACGACCTGGCCATCATATGCGTGAAACATGGCATCCCCTTGGTATTGTCGGTGTTATTTCAGCATTTAACTTCCCGGTTGCTGTTTGGGCATGGAATACAGCATTGGCACTGGTATGTGGTAATGCGGTTATTTGGAAACCATCTGAAAAAACCCCATTGACAGCCTTGGCATGCCAAGCCTTATTTGAAAAAGCATTGGCGATCTTTGGTGAAGAAGCACCCAAAGATATTACACAATTGCTGATTGGTCAGGCGAATATTGGTGACTTATTGGTAAGTGATGAACGTGTTGCCTTAATTAGTGCTACGGGTAGTACACGTATGGGTAAAATTGTTGGACCGAAAGTCGCGGCTCGTTTTGGGAAAAGTATTTTAGAGCTTGGTGGTAATAATGCCATGATCTTGGCACCGAGCGCAGATTTAGAATTGGCAATCCGCGGTATTTTATTCTCTGCAGTAGGTACAGCAGGTCAGCGTTGTACCACACTACGCCGTTTAATTGTACACAAATCCATTCAAGCTGAAGTGGTCGAGAAGCTGAAAAAAGCCTATGACTCTGTCACGATTGGTCATCCATTGGAAGGTAATTTAATCGGCCCTTTAATTGATTCAACTATTTTCAATCAAATGCAAGATGCACTTGAACGTGCACGTCAAGCAGGCGGTCGTGTTTATGGTGGTGAACGTGTGTTGAAAGACACTTTCCAAAATGCGTACTACGTCAAACCAGCTTTGGTTGAAATGGACATACAAAATGATGTGGTGAAAACAGAAACCTTCGCACCGATCTTATATGTCTTAGCTTATGAAGACTTTGAAGAAGCACTGTTCTTACAAAATGATGTACCACAGGGCCTGTCATCGTGTATTTTCTCAAACGATATTCGTGAAGCTGAAAAATTCTTAAGTGACGAAGGCAGTGACTGCGGTATTGCCAATGTCAATATTGGTACAAGTGGTGCTGAAATTGGTGGTGCTTTTGGTGGTGAAAAAGAAACAGGTGGTGGTCGTGAGTCTGGATCAGATGCATGGAAGAATTACATGCGTCGTCAAACCAACACCGTGAACTATTCGCGTGAGCTTCCATTAGCGCAAGGAATTAACTTCGGCTAAGCCATTCAAAGGTGCATACCTTGAGGTATGCACCTGATTCAAATGATATAAATAAATACCAATATGAAGGCATGATAAAAATGGTAAAAGATCAGGTTCTATGGTCAACGTTGGTAGATGATGCACCGCAGTATGCGGCGATCCAACATGATCAGAATGTAGATGTTTGTGTCATTGGGGCAGGCTTTACGGGGTTATCGACAGCTATACATCTAGCTGAAAAAGGGTATCGTGTTGCAGTGTTAGAAGCCAAGCATATCGGTGCAGGTGGATCTGGTCGAAATGTAGGATTAGTGAATGCTGGTACATGGGCTCAACCAGATGAATTGAACAAACTCATGGGTGAACAAGCAGGTGAAAAGCTCACCAAAGCTTTGGGTGAGGCGCCTAAACTGGTTTTTAATACCATTGATCGCTTTAAAATTAATGCTCAAGATACCCGTACAGGTAATTTACATATGGCACATAATCGTGATGGCGAGGATGACGTCGATATGCGTTATCAACAGCTTAGTCGTCGCGGTGTGGATGTTGAAGTACTGACAGGCAATAAATGTCATGAGTACTGTGGGACAACCAGTATTAGTAAAGCCTTACTTGATAAGCGCGCAGGTACAGTCAATCCTTACGCTTATGTGATTGGTCTGGCAAAAGCAGCAACACGTTTAGGGGTGAAAATTTTCGAAAATTCTTCAGTCAGTGGTATCGTCAAGCAAGATCAAAAATGGTGTGTAAATAGTCGGCAGTCAACCATTACGGCAGAGAAAGTGGTGATTGCGACCAATGCCTATACGGAAGGTGAATGGAACGATATTTTAAAAACCATCTATTTTGTTCAGTATTATCAAATTGCATCAGAGCCCTTAACTTCAACACAGGCTGATAAAATTCTGCCCCATCGTAATGGATCATGGGATACACGTTTAGCCTTATCTAGTATTCGTCGTGACAAAGATGGTCGCTTGTTACTTGGAACTGTGGGTGCCTACCAAGGTAAATCAGGTATTTATCAATCTTGGGCGAATCTCATGAAAGAAAAATACTTTCCCCAATTAGGTCAAGTAAATTGGCAATATCAATGGACAGGTAAATTTGGATTTACCACAGATCACATTATGCGAATTTTTGAACCTGCACCGGGTATTGTAGCAGCCACAGCGTATAACGGACGTGGGATTACTACAGGAACCATGATGGGTAAGGCATTTGCGCAATATTTACAGGATGATGATCGTGAAAAACTACCATTACCCTTTGCTCACTTAGAACGCAATCAACTGTCTTTCCGCAATGCGCGTGCATTCATGTATGACACAGGAATTGCCTTGTATCATGCCGGACAATGTTTACGCATTATTCAATAATATAAGCTAATTTTTATTCATTATTCAAAGCTTGCGCGTCAATTCTGATGCGCAATGGATTTTTACAATCAAATTTTATTCATGATGAGCAGCCAAAATGATCAGTCAAAATCAAACTTTGAGTATGCACTATTTTCTTACCGAGCTGAGGTCAGATTTCAAAGGTGAAATTGATGTATCCGATGCAGCTCGTCACGTCTATGCAACAGACAATTCGATTTACCAACGTAAACCCATAGCTGTGGTGTATCCAAAAGATGTCGATGATTTAAAAAAATTGATGCAGCTGATGTCGCAAGTACAATATCGTGATGTCATCTTAACTGCACGCGGTGGCGGTACAGGCACGAATGGGCAATCTCTTACGGATGGGATTGTGGTCGATATTTCACGCTATATGAATCGGATTTTAAATATTGATCCCATTAGAAAAACGGCACGCGTGCAAGCAGGTGTAGTCAAAGATCAGCTCAATGCAGCATTGAAGCCTTATGGCTTATTTTTCGCACCAGAATTATCGACTTCGAACCGAGCTACGATTGGGGGTATGATTAATACCGATGCCAGTGGCCAAGGCAGTTGTCGATATGGGAAAACACACCATCATGTGCTTGCACTCACCACCGTATTGCGGGGTGGAGAGATTTTACAGACGCAAGCACTCGATCGGCAAAATTGGCCAGCACAGATTCAATCGAGCCCAAGTACAACGCAAACGCTGTACCAAAAAATATTTGATCTAGTTGCGAATCATCAAGACACGATTCAACAGAATTTTCCAACGCTGAATCGTTCTTTAACGGGCTATGATTTACCCCATGTTTTGACAGAGCAATCATTTAATCTCAATCATTTAATCTGTGGTAGCGAAGGCACATTAGGCTTGATTGCAGAGGCAGAATTAAACCTCCTGCCCATTCCTGCTGAAAGGATGCTCATTAATATTGGCTATGCAAACTTTCATGATGCACTCTGTGATGCCAAAGCCCTCATGGCTTTAAAGCCGCTATCGATTGAGACTGTAGATTCAAAAGTTCTCAATTTGGCCAAGCAAGATCTGGTTTGGCATGATGTTGCCCGCTATTTTCCTGAAGATGAAGATCACGTTCAGATCGAAGGTATTAATTTAATCGAGATCGATGCAGCAGATCTCGATACTTTGCAGCAAATCAAAACAAATTTTTTGCACTATTTAGCATCAGACCAAATGGTTAAACGCTTAACCCTGACTACAGCTGAAGGCATACAACACGTTGAAGCGGTCTATAAAATGCGTAAGCGTGCAGTGGGACTGTTAGCTAATGTACAAGGTGAAAAACGACCTCAACCTTTTGTGGAAGATACAGCCGTGCCACCGGAACATTTAGCGGATTATATTGCAGAATTTAGAGCATTATTAGATGCTGAAAAACTTGAATATGGCATGTTTGGACATGTTGATGCTGGGGTGTTACATGTTCGTCCATTGATGGATATGAAAGATCCAGAATCATTGCAGCTTATGCAGCGTGTTACAGATCGGGTTGTAAAACTGACGCATAAATATCATGGTGTGTTATGGGGAGAACATGGTAAAGGCTTGCGTTCAGAATACGCCCCTTTATTTTTTGGAAAAGCTTATCCACTGTTACAAGAAATCAAAGCATTATTTGATCCGTATAATCAACTCAATCCAGGTAAAATTGCCACACCAACTTCACAGCCCAAAGCCCAATTAATTCCAGTTACAGAAGTGAAATTACGCGGTGATTCTGATCGTCAAATTGATGTACAGCAATGGCGTAATTTTGGAGCAACAATGCACTGTAATGGTAATGGTGCCTGCTTTAATTACGAGCTTGATGATCCAATGTGCCCATCTTATAAAGTGACACGTGACCGTATCCACTCACCAAAAGGACGCGCAACCTTAGTCAAGGAATGGCTGCGTCGTGAAAAGACAGGTGAGCAAACTGAATCATTTGAACATGAAGTGTATGAGGCACTACATGGCTGTTTGTCATGTAAATCCTGTACTGGTCAATGCCCAGTCAAAGTGGATATCCCCACTGCTAAAGCGCAATTTTTAGCCAAATATCATCAGCGTTATGGTCGTCAGATTCGCGATTATTTACTGGCAAAGTTAGAAGGGTGGTTACCAAAAGTGAGTCTTATGGCTGGGCTCTATAATAGGATGCAACGCTTTGGTTGGATGAAAAATCTACAGCAGAAGTATTTTAAATTGGTAGATTTACCTTTATTTCACCCGCAAGCCAAAGTGAATTTATCTCAACATGGTGCGATTATACTTGATGATGTTGAACAGCTCATGAAAAAATCTGGAGAAAAAGTCATCATCGTTCAAGACGCTTTTACCCGATATTTTGATACACCTGTGTTAGTAGAAACACTGGCATTATGCCGTAAACTCGGGATTACACCCTATATTCTGCCCTATATTGAAAATGGTAAACCTTTACACGTACATGGTTTTCTAGACGAATTTGAAAAAATTAAGCACAATAATATTCAGCTTTTTCAGCGTGTCGCTAAAACCAATGTCACGATGATGGGTATTGATCCTGCGATGACTTTGGTCTTTAGACAAGAATATCAAGAGGGTGCGAAGGCATTGGATTACCAAGTCTTGTTATTACAAGAATGGTTAACGCGTGTGATTGAGAAAAAACAGTTGCAGCTTAAACCTCAACAAGCAACTACGAGTGTTTTTCAATTGGCATCACATTGTACTGAACGAACCCAAAGCGCTGATCATGTGCAGGCTTGGCAGCATATTTTTGACAAATTTGGCTTAGAGCTTAAAGCATTGAAATTAGGTTGTTGTGGAATGGCAGGCACCTATGGACATGAAGCAGAACACCGTGAATTGTCGAAACAAATTTATGCGCAGTCGTGGCAAAAGCAAATGCATCTGCATAGTAAGAGGGTTTTAGCCACGGGTTACTCTTGTCGTACCCAAGTAAAACGATTCTCTGAGCAGGGCGTCTTACACCCTATTCAGATTTTAAATCGTTGTCTTCACGATTAAGCTACGATCATCATAATAAAACCCTATGCTGGTTGCAGAATAGGGTTTTTTGATTTATGCACTACGACGATAGTGCGAATTTTTTTCGTCTTCAGTAGTTTTGATGTAGTGTTGAATCCATTGCACCATGGTGTGTACTTTATGTGTTGTCGTCATGGAGGTTGGATAGGTCATATAATAGGAATGTTGTGTTTGCATTTCATAGGGCCAAGCAATAATTAAATCACCTTCATCTAACTCTTTTTCAACCAAAAATTTAGGTACTAATGCCATGCCACAACCAGACATTGCGGCGTGAATACAGGCATAGAAGGTATCAAAACGTGGACCAAACAGCGGATTAGCATTTAAGTTAGCTTGCAATTGGAAATAGTCTTCCCATGCACGTGGACGAGATTGAGATTGGATGAGGACATAATTTTGAAAATCATCTAATGACTTGAGTGCTTGGTAGTTGGTCAGTTCGGGGCTACATACGGCAACACAGTTTTCTGGAAATAGCTCAATACTGGTCATATCTCGCCATACCCCCGTTCCATATAAGAACGCAATATCTGCTTTACTGCTGTCTAACTCAGTAGAATAGAGTTGTTCACGTATATCTAGATGAATATTGGGATGTTGCTTGCCAAAACCTTTTAAGGCAGGAATTAGCCAACGTGCACACAGTGTTGGATGTACTGAAATATTCAATGTTTCAGCTTCAGCACCATGTGAAAGTAGATTTAAGACGGACTGTTCAATTTGTCCTAAAATTTTCTGGGTCTCTTTAAAAAAGAGCTCGCCACTTGGCGTGAGTTTTAAACCTTGTAATGACCGTTCAAATAATTGTAATTTTAAACTACATTCTAAATGTGCAACTTGTTTACTTACCGCACTTTGTGTCATATGAAGCACATGAGCCGCTTTGGTAAAACTCGAAAATCGTGCTGAAGCTTCAAAACAGCGTAATGCTGTTGTTGATGGGTAGGTCCTCGCTGTCATTTTCTGCATGCTCATTCCCTTTTCTTACATTATAACGAGGTATAAATAAGCAAAATTTATACCATCACTTAATTTTTTATATGAAAAATACTGCAAATACCTTTTCGCAGTGTTGTGCAAATTATCCTAGCAGAAGGCAAAGGATGGAGCCAATATAAAACGAATTTATGTATGCAAACATTCAGCCTAAACACAATGAAGCTGTTCTTGTTGAATAAGAATGATGTTGCATTAAATTCACTGGATATTCTGCACTGAGTATGTTGAAAATCAAGCGTGTTGAAAAGAACACGCTTGATTTTTGGGTGATACGCTGTGAGGCGCGGGCTGTTCGTTTAAAAATGATAGAGAAAGATGAGATTAAATAATCGCTCTCGATCACTATCTCCTTGTGCAAAAGCGAGTTCTGTACCGCCAATAAAATAATCGCTTTTCCCAACAATATATTCAGCCGCAATAGAGAAAGGATATAAATCCCATTGAGTCCCTAAAATGAAACGGCTTGAATCTTGAAAGCTAGCCTGCATCTTATCGAGGTAACTATAAGTTGCATAAGGCATTATCGTCGACTTGTCACCTAACTGAATAGGGTAATATAGATCTGCCGTATAAAAATGAGCATCATTGGCAACAGCATAGGCTGTATCGAATGAACCCACCATTGAAGTGTGGGGATAGAGTGGATCTTTGTTCTCTAAGCGCGTTTGACCTGCAGTGAGTGTAAGTACCCAATTCAGATGCTGAAGAGTCGCAAATGTAGCCCAACGTTCACTTTTACCGCGCTGAGATTCACTTTGGTTTTCAATCGTTGAGTACCAGTAAGAAGCACCGATATTCAGATCGGTATGTTCATTTAACTCAAATCCATGTTTCACTCGTACGAGCCATAAATCACGTTCTGCTAGATCGCTGAGTGGACTGTCTTGTCCAGTCTTGACGAGATTGGCACTGTAACGTGCAGCATCTTGGCTTTTACCAAAATAGTTGCCGGCATCAGAGACAAAATAAGCCACTTCAATTTGCGTTTGATCTGTCCATGGATATTGGTACTTAATGCCTAAATTATGGACATCTTCTAAACCTGTGTTGACCAATAATCCCCCATACCAATTACTTGACCAATTGCGAGCAGGGCCAAAGGGTAAGGCTTGAATGCCTACGGTTAGTTTGTGCTCAGGATGATTGCTAATGTGATAGCTTAGATTGGCATCGACTAATCCTGAAAAATCACAAATTTGATCAAATTGATAACAGCGGTATTCAAGCTCTCCACTCATAGCTTCACTGTTGTATTGAATCATCAGCTTTGCTGCATCAAATTTTAAATCTTGATCACTAGGGCTATAACTTTTGTCTTGAATATTGGCACGTAGCCAGCCCCCAATTTCAAGATGATCATTGATTTTTTGTGCATAGATGGACGTCGAAAGCGTTGCCGCTAAAATTAGCGTTGTAAGGGGAATTTTAGAGAGAATATTCATAGTGAGCGCCCTTTAGCCTGGGTAAATTCCACGGTCAACGCGCGCATTTAAAATACGCTCGCAGGCCAAGATGTATGCTGCTGTACGCAGTGAACAGTCTTTCTGTTTAGACATTTCCCAGACTGTATTGATCGCATGTTGCATAATACGATCAAGCTTTTGATCAATTTCGATTTCGGTCCAAAAAAAACTGGCTAAATCTTGCACCCACTCAAAGTAGCTCACGGTCACGCCACCTGCATTACAGATCACATCAGGAACAATGGTAATACCGCGTTCGGCCAATAAAGTATCTGCCTCAGGTAAAGTCGGGCCATTTGATCCTTCTAGAATCAAACGTGTATGTAAGGTTGCTGCAATAGCAACCGTAATTACCCCTTCAAGTGCAGCAGGAATCAAAATATCTGTGCGAAGCGACCAAAACTCTGTAGAGGGAATTTCATCTATACATGAATAGCCTAAAATGCAGCCATGTTGCCGTTGATAGTGCATCAAGGCTTGAACATCAATCCCTTGAGCTTGATAAAGCGTTGCTGAGTGATCTTGTATAGAAATGACCTTGGCACCTGCCTGCATAAACAATAAAGCAGCTTCACTCCCCACATTACCAAAACCTTGTACGGCAATTTGTGCATCTTTAATTGAAATATTTAAACGTTTTGCTGCCTCAAGACCGGTAATATAAACACCACGACCTGTTGCTTTGGCACGCCCAAGTGATCCACCTAAATGTACTGGTTTTCCAGTGACCACGGCTGTCACTGTCGTACCTGCATTCATTGAATAGGTATCCATCATCCATGCCATGACTTGAGGGTTAGTCCCAACATCAGGGGCTGGAATATCTTTTTGTGGTCCAATGATATTGTTGATTTCTGCGGTATAACGTCGAGTTAATCGTTCGAGTTCACGTTTGGACAATTGACTTGGATTTACGCGCACTCCACCTTTTGCACCCCCGAAAGGGAGATCCAATGCTGCACATTTAATTGTCATCCATGCAGATAAAGCCATGACCTCGCTTAAATCTACATCGGGATGAAAACGTACACCACCTTTGCCTGGTCCACGAGTGAGACTGTGTTGCACACGATAACCTTCAAAGTGCTCAATACGCCCATCATCCATTTCAACAGGAATATTCACAATTAAAGCACGTTTAGGACGTTTTAATGTTTCTAATTGATCTGTACTGTGACTTAAATAAGGTGCAACTTTTTCCAATTGCTTTAAATAAGTTGTCCAAGGATTATTCGTTGTAGGTATATAGGAAAGTTGACTCATTTTTCCCTCAATGATTAGAAAAAGGTAAAATTTAAAATGTGTATATGTTTTAAATCTTGGTTAATATTTATAATATTAGGCGCTTCATTTATTTAATGTAGTCGCTATTAGATAAATAATTATGAAAATAAGTTGTGCCACTATTCCCTTTTTTCGCTTGTTGTTTAGAAAGGTCAAAAACATACTACAATGATTAAATTTAAATATTAAAAGGCAGTGTATTGGCCCAAAGATCAATTCAATCGATTCTCGAATACAAGGCTTTAAGCTATTCAAATATAAGACAATGCTAGAATTGGAATAAGGGAAGATGACTGCTCATAAGGGATGTTAATGAGTCAAATATCACATTCACCAACACAACTCTCTGGAAATCTATCTAGTCGGCAAGTTACCATGATGACCCTTGGTGGAATGATTGGTGCTGGGTTATTTATTGGATCATCCTCGGCGATCGCGACAGCAGGTCCAGCTATTTTAGTGTCCTATGCTCTGACTGGGCTTTTAGTATTTCTGGTCATGCGGATGTTGGGGGAGATGGCAGTCACATCTCCAGATTCAGGTTCTTTTTCAACCTATGCAACTAAAGCCATAGGACCTTGGGCAGGATTTGGTATTGGCTGGCTCTATTGGTGGTTTTGGGTGTTAATTATTCCGGTCGAAGCGATTGCAGGCGCGGAAATTTTACATAGCTATATTCCTGACGTTCCTTCTTGGGCATTTGCCGTATTTATTATGATTGCCTTAACCGCCGCGAATTTACTGAATGTAAAAAGTTTTGGTGAGTTTGAATTTTGGTTTGCGTTAATTAAAGTCATTGCAATTTTAGCCTTTATTGTGATTGGTGCCATGGCTGTATTTGGTTTTTGGCCGTGGGCAGAGGTTAGTGGTATAGAGAGATTGTATAGCCAAGGTGGGTTTGCACCCAATGGTTTAGGGACAATATTGGCTGGTGTGCTGGTCACAATTTTCTCATTTTTTGGTGCTGAAGTGGTTTCAATTGCCGCAGCCGAGTCAGAAAATCCTCAAGAAAAGATTCGACGTGCCACTAACTTAGTGATTTACCGTATTGCTTTGTTTTACCTTTTGTCCATTTTCTTGGTTGTCGCATTAGTGGATTGGAATGCACCGGGCCTTAAAGAGATGGGGACATTTCAATATGTGCTGCATGTGCTCAATGTGCCGGGCACTAAGTTTATTATTGATTTTGTTGTGTTTGTCGCCGTGTGTAGTTGCATGAATACTGGAATTTATATAGCGTCACGGATGTTATTTTCATTATCTACACGTCGTGATGCGCCAGCCAGTATGATGAAATTAAGCCAAAGTGGCGTACCATGTCGTGCAGTTATCTTGTCGAGTATCGCAGGTTTTGTAGGCTGTTGGGCAAATTATGCATTTCCAGGAGAAGTGTTTAGTTTCTTATTATCGACCACAGGCGCTATTGCATTGTTGGTGTATTTAGTAATTGCCATTTCCCAACTTAGAATGCGACAACAACAAATACGTCAAGGTATTGAACCGAGTTTTAAAATGTGGTGTTTCCCATGGTTGACCTGGGCAGTGATCGGTGTGATTTTATCTGTACTCATCTACATGTTCTTGTCACCTGAATATCGCTATGAGAGTTACTTATCACTTGCAGTGACGCTTATTATTTTATTATTCTCACTGATTATTCAATACAAAAGAAAAAATGAAAATCTGTATTTAAAAAATAATCCTATCAATCATTAAAATAAAATTATATATGTAATACCCTCAAGTTTTGGGGGTATTTTTTTCATAAAAAATATATAAGGAAAAAAGGGAATAAATATAATCCTTAAATTCATAGCATTTAAATTTACTTTTATATATCTGAGGATGAATATGAATATTCAATACCAAAGATAATACAAAAGGTGAATAATGAATAATGATAATGGTGCTTTAAAGCACGCCTTATCCAATAGGCAGGTTTCCATGATTACCCTAGGAGGGATTGTGGGTGCTGGTTTATTTGTTGTTTCCGCAACTGCGCTCAATACTGTTGGCCCCGCGATTTTAATTTCATATGCGTTGACTGGACTAATGGTCTTATTTGTTATGCGTATGCTCGGTGAGATGGCCATTCGCAAACCTGATTCAGGTGCTTTTTCGACTTATGCGAGTGAGTCACTCGGTCATTGGGCAGGTTTTACCATTGGTTGGTTGTATTGGTGGTTTTGGGTTCTGGTTGTAGCATTTGAAGCAATTTTAGGTGCCAATATTTTTCATCACTATTTCCCAGAATTTCCATCTTGGTTATTTGCAGTCTTATGTATTTGTTTATTGGCCTGTACTAACTTAATGGACGTACGTAAGTTTGGTGAGTTTGAGTTTTGGTTTGCTCTCATCAAAGTAGTTGCAATCATTGCATTTATTTTATTTTGTATTGCGGCATTAATGGGATTTTGGCCACTTGCACCTGCTGAAAATATTTCAGGAGTCGGTAAAATTTTAGAGCATGGTGGTTTGTTTCCAAATGGTTATGGTGCGGTGTTCACCGGCATGCTGATTTCGATGTTCACGTTTTTTGGCGTAGAAATGCTGTCGATCTTGGCTGCCGAGTCTAAAGATCCTGCTCGGCAAGTCAAACGTGCAACAAATATCGTGATTGCACGTATTGGCTTATTTTATATTGTCTCGATTTTCCTTGTACTGTGTATTGTGCCTTGGAATGCACCAGGTCTTAAGGAAATGGGGACTTTTCAATATGTGTTACACGTATTAAATGTGCCTGGTTCTCGCCTAGTCATGGACGTTATTGTATTTGTCGCGGTAACAAGTGTCTTAAATTCAGGGCTTTATACAGCTTCACGCATGCTTTATTCATTGAGCCAGCGTGGCGATGCAGCAAAATTTTTATCACAGGTCTCTAAACATAAAGTACCACAGGTTTCAGTATTAGCATGTACCGCAGTTGCTCTAGTGGCAGTTGTAATTAACTATGTATTTCCAGAAAAAGTGTTCATGGTCTTATTATCGACAATGAATGCAATCGGTTTATTGGTTTACTTAGTGATTGCCATGTCACAGATTGCATCACGTTCACGTTTAGAAAAACAAGGTGTAAAGCTTGATTTTAAAATGTGGCTCTTTCCTTGGCTTAGTTGGTTTGTCGTAGCTACGATTTTAACAGTACTCGGTTACATGTTTTTCTCAGAACAACATCGCTATGAAACTATGGTGACTTTAACGCTTGCAAGTTTAATTTTGATTATGAGCTTCCTCAGAAAACCACATAAAAAACTTACTCAGTCGCCTTTATCGACATCAATAAAATCAGAAGGATAAAACATATGGAAATCTCTATTGATACAGCATACGCGTTGAGTTTAGAAATTTTAAACCAAGCTGGATATAGCTTAGAACATGCGCAAACAATCACTGATGTTTTGATGCAAGCTCAGATTGATGATTGTCACTCTCATGGATTGTATCGCTTGTTGAATTGTATTCATTCTTTAGAACAGGGAACTGTTTCTGCAGATGCAAAGCCTGAAATTGAAACCTTAAGTTGTTCGATCATGCGTGTAAATGCAAAAAATGCAATGGTACCTTTATCTTTTGCAAAAGCGATGCCTCAACTTATTGAGCAAGCAAAGCAGGAAGGGATTGCATTGTTGGCAATCAATCATTGTGTACATACCACTGCTTTATGGTATGAAATTGAATTATTGACACAGGCGAATCTGGTTGGATTTGCTTGTACCTCAAATCATGCATGGGTAGTGCCAGAAGGCGGTAAAATACCGATGTTTGGTACTAATCCAATGGCTTTTGGTTGGCCACGCCCAAAGCAAGCACATCCTTTTGTATTCGATTTTTCAACCACTGCTATGGCCCGTGGTGATATTGAACTCTATCGAAAACGTGGAGAGCAGCTTCCGGATGGTTGTGGCGTAGATCAGAACGGTTTACCAAGTAATGACCCTGCAACCATTTTAGATGAAGGTGCGATGAAAACTTTTGGGGCACACAAAGGCTCTGCATTAGCGGCAATGGTCGAGCTTTTAGCGGGTCCACTTATTGGTGATGTTTTAAGCTTGGAAGCCCAGCGTATTGATGCAGGGGCTGGTGGGTCGCCATTAGGTGGTGAGTTTATTGTAGCAATTTCACCGGAAAAAATTCTGGGTAAATATGCGGATCAATATTTTGCAAAAGCTGAAGAATTATTTGATGGCTATCGTGATCAGGGACTGAGACTACCATCAGTTCGTCGTTATCAAGCGAGAGCGCGAAATATGAGTATAGGCACTGTACATCTTCAGGATCATATCTACCAAGCACTTATCAGTTATTTGAACAAGCTCAAGCTTGGCGCTTAAATTTAAAGGAATATTTCAGTATGCATATTATGGTTTTAGGTGCCGGCGTCATTGGTGTAACAACAGCCTACTATTTAGCAAAGTCAGGTTACCAAGTTACTGTAATTGATCGTCAAAAAGGGCCAGCATTAGAAACAAGTTTTGGAAATGCAGGGCAAATCACTCCTGGTTATTCTTCGCCATGGGCTGCACCAGGTATTCCATTGAAAGCAATGAAATGGATGTTTCAATCACACGCACCACTCGCCATTCAGATGACGCGAGATCATTTTCAATATCAATGGATGTTGCAAATGCTAGGGCAGTGTAATGCACAGCGCTATCAGATCAATAAAGAACGGATGGTTCGGATTTCACAGTTCAGTCGTGACTGTTTTGATCAAATGCGTCAAGAAATTAATTTTCACTACGATGCGAGACAACTTGGTACATTACAGATTTTTCGTACTGAACAACAGCTTGAAGCCGTTCAAAAAGATATTAAAATCTTAAAAGCTGAAAACGTGCCACATCGATTGCTGAATGAGCAAGAGTTACTCAACGTTGAGCCTGCACTTGCAAAAGCAGAGGTTAAAATTTTAGGTGGTTTACATCTACAAAGTGACCAAACAGGTGATTGTTATAAATTTACAACGCAGTTAGCTGAGCGCTGTAAGTCTCTAGGCGTGAAATTTATTTTCAACACTGAAATAGAACATCTCTTAGAAGTAAATCAGAAAATTCAAGGTATTCGTCTAACAGATAAACGTATTTTGACGGCTGATCAATATGTGCTTGCTTTAGGTAGCTATAGTCGAGGCCTAACACAACATTTAAAATTGAATTTGCCTGTCTATCCATTAAAAGGATATTCAATTACGACACCGATTGTGAACTCAGATTGTGCACCGGTATCTACTGTACTTGATGATAGTTATAAAGTGGCTTTAACACGCTTTGATGATCGCATTCGTGTAGGCGGTATGGCTGAAATTTGTGGCTTTGATAAAAGATTGAATCCACAACGTGAAAATACCTTAAAGATGGTATTAAGTCAGCTATTTCCACAGGCGAGTCGAATTGAAAAGACACAATTTTGGACTGGCTTTAGACCAACGACACCAGATGGCACACCGATCATTGGGCAAACACATGTTCAGAATTTATGGACCAATACTGGTCATGGCACATTAGGTTGGACAATGTCATGTGGGTCCGCACAATTGTTGGCAGAGTTAATTGCTCAGCGACAACCATCGATTCAAGCAGATGATCTGTCATTTGCACGGTATGCTTAGTTTTTAACTTTAGTATCATTATTAAATTAATCTTTAAACAGCCCTAGATATAATAGGGCTTTGATATTTACGATAGTTGTGACTTAAAGATCCGCCTAGTTAGTAGGAATAGTTTGTGTTACACAAAGGTATGCATATTGGATCTACCCTTAATTAATCAAAATTAAGTGATCATTCGACTATAAGCGTGACCTAATTTTGTGGAAGTTATTTAAGTGTAGTGATGTAATACAATTTGACACCAAAATTTCTAATTATTGATACACTTAAAAGTGGATAATTCACTCATTATTTAATAAATATGTGTTTTATATATCATATTATTTTACAATTCTTATTGTTTAGTATAGCTAAATTTGATTTTTATTTTGTGTTTGTAGTTTTTCAAGTTATTGATATTAAATAATTTAGTTTGAGTATTTTTGTTTAAAATATTGTATTATGCCTATATCTTATTTTTTTGATTGAAAATGCCATTCATTTTTTTCTTGGTTTTGAGACAATAAAAGTGGATATCGATCATAAATATTTAGAATTTTAATGTTGAATTTGAAGTTTAAAAAAAGGGTTTTGGGTTTATTTTTTATATGTTCATGTAGTTCATCTATATTCGCTAATGAGCTTTTAACTGAACCTGTTGTCGTAGATCAGTTTAACCGTCAACTACAACGCGACCAAGCATTGGAAAAGCAGCTTCAGCCTGCTGCCACTGTGCAAACAGGTCTGGAAACAGCATTACAACAACAGCTGCAGCTGCAGTACTTAAAATCCAACAGTGAAGACCTCTGTTTTGAAATAAAAAGATTTATATTAATCGGGGAAAATGCCCGTGAATTCACTTTTGCCATGCGACCAGTTATTGAAGGTGAATACAATTTAATTGGCCGCTGCATTGGTGTGAAAGGCTTAAATCAGGCATTAGATTTAATTCAAAACCGAATTATCAGCCGTGGATTTATTACTACGCGTGTTCTTTTGCCACAGCAAAATATTGCTTCAGGTGAAATTCAGTTGCAGGTGATTGCAGGTAAAGTCGATCAGATTCAATTTGCTGAAGGTACTTCGAAACGTGCACATCAGTTCAATGCGCTACCGGTTAAAACTGGCGATATCTTAAATATCCGTGATATTGAACAGGGCTTGGAAAACTTTAAACGTGTACCGACTGTAGAAGCTGATTTTAAAATTCATCCCTCTGCTCAGCGTAACGAACCTGGCTATAGTGACTTGGAGCTGGCTTGGAAGCAGTCTAAGCCATACCGCATTCATTTAGGTATAGATGACGCTGGTTCGGAATCGACAGGTAAATACCAAGGTACGGCAACGCTTTCCTTAGACCATCTTTTTACTGCAAATGATCTGTTCTTTGCTAGCTATAACCATGATTTGGGCGGAGGTGATTCCGGCAAGCGTGGCTCAGACGGCTATTACCTCAGTTATAGCATTCCTCTGAATTACTGGCTGCTCAGCACGAGCTTAAGCCAGTCGGATTATCACCAGAATGTGGTCGGTACGAATCAAAGCTATAAATACAGTGGAGAAAGTAAACTGATCAATGTGGATATATCACGTGTGATTTATCGTGATGCACACCGTAAAACCACAGCCTCTTTCGGCGGTTGGGTGCGTGAATCAAAAAACTTTATTGAAGATGTCGAAGTAGAAGTACAACGCCGCAAAACCGCGGGTTGGCAGGCAAGTTTGGCGCATACAGAATATTTGTCTAATGCAACGCTGAATGGTGCAGTGACCTATAAGCGTGGTACAGGTGCATTTTCAGCGATGGCGGCGCCAGAGGAAGACTTTGGTGAAGCCTATACGCATGTTGGCATCTGGCAAGCCAATGCCAGCTTGCAAGTGCCGTTTAAAGTAGGTAATCAAAATCTGCAGTATTTAGCAGAATGGCGCATGCAACACAGCCAAAAACCGCTGACGCCGCAAGACCGTTTTTCTATTGGTAACCGTTATACCGTGCGCGGTTTTGATGGCGAGCAGACTTTAATGGCAGACAATGGCTTTTTAGTTCGCAATGAATTGAGTGGCTCAATGTTCAAACTGCCGATGCAGTGGTATGCCGGCGTGGACTATGGCGAAGTGGGTGGACAAACCGCACATCAGCCAAATCCTTTAGTCGGTACCAGCCTGATGGGTGCTGTCGTAGGCTTGCGCGGACAAGTGCTGAAGTCGGTCAGCTATGATATTTTTGCTGGTGCACCGCTGAAAAAACCAGATGGCTTTAAAACCGATGATTACACCACGGGCTTTAGCCTGAACTGGATGTATTGATTCAAGACATGACTGAATTAGAAATTGGTTTATTTAGATGAAATTTGAAAATGTAGATGTCATTTCGCCAGCACTTTTTCCAACGGAGCAATGGAATGAGGCTGAAGTCTTAGGCGCGATGACTTGGCTATGGTTTGTATCTGAAAATTGTAAACATTTATCCGTTTCAGATCTTGCTTTACAGATGCTACCCACTATTAAAAGCCGTCAATTTGCAGTTTTTAGTCAAAATTCTCAGCCATTAGGCTATATCTCATGGGCAAATCTGGACGCAAATCAAGAGGCGCAATACGTTCATTCTGAGCGTTGGATCTATACACATCCCAATTGGAATAGTGGAGATCGAATGTGGCTAATTCATTGGTTCGCGCCTCATGGGCAAAGTAAATTAATTAAACGCATCATTGAAAACTATTTATTCCCAAAACAATGTGTTAGAGCGCTATATCACAAAGGTGATATTCATGGACTAAAAGTCATGAATTTTCACGGGAAATTGGTTGAAAAAGTGGTAGCCAATGCTTGGATTAAGCAACATCCTATTTTAGCTAAAATACATTAAATCAATGAATTGAAACATAATTGAATATTAAGAAATAAGGCACACTATCATGAATAAGAATCGCTATCGCATTATTTTTAGCCAAGCTCGTGACATGTTTATCGCAGTTGCAGAAATTGTAAAAGGCAAAACCAAAGCAACTGGACAAACTAAAGCTTCAGGTGATGGCGATTCAGAACAAACCGCATCCTTGATGATAAATAATTATAAAAAATTAAACCCATTGAATTTTGCTGTGGTTAGCTTACTCGGCGCTGTGGTTTATACTTTACCGCTCAGCAGTATGGCGAATACACAAATTATTGCCGACAAATCAGCACCGAGTTCACAGCAGGCGACAGTGCTGAACAGCAGCAATGGCCTTACTCAAGTCAATATTCAAACGCCAAGTGCTGGCGGGGTTTCGCGAAATACCTATAGCCAATTCGATGTTGGGCAAGAAGGTGCGATATTAAACAACTCGCGCAATAATATGCTGACTCAGCTGGGTGGATGGGTACAAGGTAACCCTTGGCTTGCAAAGGGCGAAGCTAAAGTTATTCTCAATGAAGTGAATAGCAGTAATCCAAGTCAGCTAAAAGGCTATTTGGAAGTGGCGGGCAAGTCGGCACAGGTGGTGATTGCCAATCCATCGGGTTTGGTTTGTGATGGCTGCGGCGTGATTAATGCTGACCGCTTCAGCTTGGCAGCGGGCCAAGCCGTAGTGAATCAAGGTTATTTGGAATCATTCCGTGTACGTGATGGACAGGTGACGATTGAAGGCAAAGGCCTTAATGGCAGCTTAACGCCGTATACTGACATTTACGCACGTGCACTGAAGGTGAACGCTGGACTGTATGCCAATGCGCTCACCACGGTGCTGGGGCAAAATGATATTCATGTCAAAGATCAAACTGCACTTAAAGTTGACGCAATCAATGGTCAGTCTACTACACAAACTACAACGCCTGATTTTGCATTAGATGTTGCGCAGCTAGGTGGCATGTATGCAGGCAAGATATTCTTGGTGGGCACAGAGGCAGGCTTGGGTGTACGTAATGCAGGCTCGATCAATGCCACTGAAAATCAGCTGACTTTGAATGCCAATGGTGATTTGGTCAATACAGGCAACATCATTGCGAATAAAGATCAAATCGCCATCCAAGCGCACAATGTGGCTAACAGCGGCAACATTAGTGCAAAAAGCAAAATTCAAGTGGATGCGATAGACATTCAGAATAGTGGATTAATTGCGACCAGTGATGCACTCAAGCTCAATGCTCAGGTAAATATCAATAACGATACTGGGGTAATGAATGCGGGGAGAATTAATCTTAGTGCACAGAATTTAAGTAATGCCAAAGGTCAAATACAGCAAACGGGACAGCAAGAGCTTAATATCACAGCTAAAACTTTGGATAATCGCCAAGGTGTGATTGGGCTAGCGACGAAAGACAATACAGCAGGCAATCAAACAGGCACAACGGCACCGCCTGTCACAAACCCAGAGCAAAATTCATCTGCACAAGACAGCAGTTCGATTACGGTTGCTGAGCCTATTGATTTAACACCAAAAACATTTGATGCAGGTCAAATTCAAATTGCCCAAGGCATTCACAATGTGTCAGGACAAATTTTAAATAATGCGGATATTGGCCTGAGCATACAGGACAGTATTATAAATAATGGCGGTGCAATCCAGCTGCCTGAATTGCAGTTCAATGGACAAAGCTTTGAAAACCAAGATGGACAACTTATTGCTCAAGTGGTGAATATCACTGCACATAATGTTGATAACCAGAAAGGTTCCGTGATTGCAGGCGAAAGCTTTGATCTTAATGCTGTGCAAGTGAACAATACATTAGGACGCTTGCAAAGCAGCAAGAATCTTAGTTTAAAAACAGCGGGGCTTGAAAATAGCCAAGGCCAAATTGTCGCGGGGCAGCAATTAAATATTGATGCTTCACAGCTGAATAATAGTAAAGGCATTATTGCCTCTGCTGAGAGCGATGCGGTCCTGAATGCGGACCATTTAAATAATGCCGAAGGTGAAATTTTAGCGCAGAATCTTCAGCTTACAGCACAGCAGCTCTTAAACCAGCAGGGCAATATCTACGCTGCACAAAATGCGCAAATTGAGGCCGCTGATGCAGACAATAGCAATGGGCAAATTGCAGCTGAACAAGCGCTTAAGATCAATACGCAGTTAAATGCACTGAACAACCAAAACGGAAAGATGATCGCCAATGCGGTTGAATTAAACACAGGCCTATTAAATAACCAAGCGGGTCTCATCCAAGGGAAGCAGTCGGTTAAAATTGATACCAATAACAATGCTTTAATTAACAAAGATTCGGGCAGTACCTCAGGCATACTCAGCCAAGGCATCTTAGACCTTGCCCATGTGAGCCAGCTTGATAACAGCAAGGGTTATATGGCCTCTGTTGGTTCAGCGCAAATAAGCGTACAGAACCTCAATAACAAGGCGGGTCAAATCAGCAGCCAAACCGATTTAAACATCCAGCAGCAAACAGCGGGCGGACGAATTGACAACACCGCTGGACAAATCCAAGCCCAGCAAAATATTGATTTGAATGCAGACACGATTAATAACAGTGGAGCAGGAAGCCATATTGCTGCAGGCGAAAAACTGACTGCATCAGCTAATCAAGTACTCAATGCGCAAACCAAAGATGCAGCTGCCATTGGCGGTTTTGATGCAAAAAATATTGAGATCACTGCAGCCGAGTTGGATAACCAATCTGGCGTGATTCGTGTGACGGATCAAGCCAATTTAAACCTAAGCGAGCAGCTGAATAATCAGTTAGGCACGCTGAGCAGCCTCAATGCTTTAAATATTGGCACATCAAATAAAACACTCAGCGTGAATAATGCAGGCGGAGAGCTGTTGGCGAAAAACCAATTGAATCTCAAAGCGAATGAACTGATGAATCAGGGGGAAATCATCAGTGAAGGCAATATTGATATTGATCTGAAACAAAGCTACACCCATACCCAAGATGACCAAATCTTAGCGAATGGGACATTGAAGCTGAATACTGAAAATAATCTCGTGAATCAGTCTGAACTGAGCGCGGGTCAAAAATTAGAATTAAGCGCGAAAAATATCCGCAATGAAACAGGCGCGAGTCTTTCAGCGAATGACACGCATTTAACCGCACAAGATACGGTTCATAACCAAGGTTTAGTGAATGGTGAACTCACCCATATTCAAGCCAATAAAGTGTGGAATGATGGAGCCCGTATTTATGGCAGCCATGTGGCGATTCAAGCACATACCTTAGACAACAAATCAAATGCTGCCGGTATAGGGGCAGTGATTGCCTCACGCGGAGACATGGATTTAGGGGTGAAAGCACTCAATAATCAGTCAGGCGGGGCTGTCAAAGAGAAAGCACAAGACAATGCTTGGATCTTTAGCGCAGGCGATTTAAATATCGGCGGCAGTTTAGATCTAAATCTGAAAGCCCAAGGCAGTGCGGATCAAATTTATAATGGTAGTGCGAGAATTGAATCACTTGGAGATATGTATTTAGGTGCCAAACAGATTCAAAATAGCAATGAAAACTTGGTGATTGAACTGATTGAAAAGTCCCGAGAAAAAATAACTGAATATGAAAAAAATGGGCAGCGTTGGGATTCGAAAGTCATTAAGCTTACAGATAGCGGCGATGCTGATAATGCGGTACTGTGGGTACCTGAAGTTGAAGGCGGTGAAGCGACGAAGGAAATAGGTGAGGACTGGACACACTATATTTATACCAACATCCATAGTGAAGAAGAAGTTCAGTCGACGAGTCCAGCTCAAATCATTGCTGGGGGGAACCTTAGCTTTGACGCTAATACTTCATTTCATAATAAAGATAGCCAGGTGCTGGTTGGTTTAGCAATTACCAACGGATTGGATAAAATTAATAATGATAACAACACAGATCTGCATCGTGTGGATGCGGTTGCCTCAGGCGGATACAGTCAATGGCATACCGTAGGCTGGAATACAAAAGGAACAGAACATCGCAATAAATGGGGAGATAAAGTGACTTATCAGCCAGCCCCAGTTGCTACAGTTTTACCGATTAAACTAGGAGTAGTGAAAGAATATACTCAAAGTCAGGGCAATATCGATCCGACTGAACAGCTGAATACCCAAACGGTACAACGTAATATTGATGCGGCCAATACAGTGGTGACGGCGCCATTGACCAGCCAGCAGCCTGAAAGCCAAGATGTGAGCATCAGAACAGTCACACAAGATCATTTAACCTTGCCTAGTAATGCGTTATATATCACTGCAAAAGGTAGCCAAGCGCAATATATCGTTGAGACTGATCCAGCATTTGCCAATTATAGAAACTGGTTATCATCAGACTATATGTTGGATGCGTTGGGGCTTGATCCAGCGATGCAGCAAAAACGAATGGGTGATGGTTTTTATGAACAGCGTTTAGTACAAGATCAAGTTGCTCAGCTCACAGGTTTCCGTTTCTTAGAAGGCTATGGTTCCGATGAGGAGCAATACAAAGCTTTGATGAACAATGGATTATCATTTGCTAAACAGTATGGATTACGTGTAGGGGTTGCACTGTCAGAAGCACAGATTGCTCAGTTGACCAGCGATATTGTCTGGCTAGAAGAGAAAACAGTAAAACTTGCAGATGGAACCACAGCTAAAACACTAGTGCCACAAGTCTATGTTAAAGCTCGAGTGGGGGATTTAAAAGGTGATGGCACACTCATATCTGCAAACTCAATCGATTTAAAAGTACAAGGAAACGTGTTCAATTCAGGTACGATTGCAGGTCGTCAAGCAGTTGTTTTAAGTGCTGACAATGTTGAATTGCTGAATGGCCGAATTCAGGCCAATCAAGTCGGGATTACCACTCAAAAAGATTTAAATATTGTTGGTGGTCAGATCCAAGCAGAAAAAACGGTAGATTTAAATGTTGGTGAAAACTTTAACTTAAGCAGTTCAATTCAAAACAGTCAAAACATATTCGGTGAGAGTACCTTTACATATACAGGCATAGATCGTTTAGCTGGAATTTATACTAAAACAGCATTGAATCAATTATGTACAGATACTGAAAATTTAACCCAAACCATTACAATCCGTGTGGGTAGCGATGCCAAATTAGTGGGTTCGGAAATTCAGAATGCCAATGGTCAAACGTCTATCCAAAGCCAAGGCGATTTAACGATTGGGGCAATTCAGACAAGTACGATCAACAAAGGTTATGCAAACGAAAAGAATTATAACTATTCCACTACCCAAGCTGATCAAGGTACTTCTATTCACAGTCAAGGCACGGTTGAGTTAAAGGCAAATCAAATTGCTGGCAAAGCTGTCGATCTTGCAAGTAAACAAGGTGATATTGTACTGAATGCACAGCACGGTATAAAACTTGAGAATGGCGAGGATTTGAAAGCAACTGATGTCGCTATGTCTGCTAAATCAGGAGGCATATTGGCACGGAGTACTGAGCGCAATGACATTTCGAAATCTAGTCAATCAATTGCGAACCAACTCAATGCAGGTGGAAATATTGTATTCAATACTGAGCAAGGTGATATCACAGCAACACATTTGAAAGCAGATGCTGGTGAAACAATTCAAATCCAAGCTAAAAATGGTGTTGTGACTTTAAACTCTGCACTAAATGAAACAAGCCAAAGTAGTACATCTGCAAATACAAACTTCGCAACCTATAAAAACCGTCAAACAGGTTATATCGACCAAGAAGTTACACAAACCCAACTCACCGCTGGCAAAAATGTTGATATCAATGCAGGGAAAAATATAGAACTACAAGCTAATGATGTTAAAGCAGGACAAAGTATCTATGTTGGGAATACATTGATGCAACGCCAAGCCAATGGCACATTAAAAGCAGTAGATGGCTCATTGATGCCTGAAAATGTGACACTTAGTAGCTTAGAAACCCATGACCAACAATGGGATGAGCAGCAGAAGGGCTATCGTGGAATTGTTAAAGATTTAGTCAAAGTAACTGCAATTGGATTAGCTGGCATAGAGGCATTAGCACCTGGCTTAAAAGTTGGAAAAATAACAGTGGGTGAGTCAAAAAGCTCAAGAGGAGAGCAAACACAACACACTGGAACAAGCTTAAATGCCGACAATGTCTATGCCGGATCTGCAGGTCAAACGACATTAACCAGTACCGATATTGCAGCAAAAAATACAATAATTTCAGGTCAACAAGTCACGCTGAATGCTGCTGAAGAACAGAATATTTCAGAGCATTCACAGAGCAAAGAAACGATTGAAGGCTTGGGTGTTAAGCTGAATAAAGACAATATTCGTTTAGGCGGATTTGTCAGTGAAGATGTGACGACAAGTAGTAAAAGCACAGAAACAACGCATAAGACAGGTTCAATCCAAACAGAAAATCTTAAAATTCAAGGTACTGATGGCGTAGATATTTTAGGTCAGGAAATTACAGCGACAGGTGATACTGTTATTGATCATGGCCGTGGTGAACTCAATATTGGCGGTTATGAAAATAAAACCACGGTTGAAGACAAAACACATACCGAAACCATCAGTACAGAGGTTGGTGTACGCAATGCCTACCTCGATGCTGCTTTGGCCGTTGTCGTTGTTAAAGATGCAGCAAAGGCATTGTCCGATACCAAAGATGCTTACAGCCAAGCACAGCGTGACCATGCTACAGGAAAAATTACCAAAGATGCTTTGGATGACAGCAAAGCGAATGTTGCAATGGCGACAGCAAATTTGGCGAGTGCGCAAATTGCTGTAGGTGCAGCTGCGGCTGCAGCCGCTGCGAGCACTGCAACCTATGGTTTTACCATTGGAGCGAATGGCGAACGTATTGAAACAACAACTACAACCAATACGCTGCAAGGTGAATGGCAGGGCAGTCATCTGGATTTAAATAATCTGAGACTGACATCTGAGAATCAGGATGTGAATATTCAGGGCAGCCGTGTATCTGCAACAGGTATAACCAGCTTTGACGGTACAAAAGATTTGAATGTGAGTGCTGGAACCGAGCATGGATCACAGGACAGCAGTAGTAAAACCAACAGTCAAAGTGTGAGTTATACCTATGGTGGCGGTGGTGGCGCTTCAATTGGTAAGCAAACCAGCAAATCACAAAGTGAAAGCCTAACGCATGTAAACAGTCAAGTTGAGCTGAACCAAACAGCTGGCAGTATTAACAAGCTGAATATTCAGGGTGGCGAGGTTTCTATTGCAGATCGCGGTAGCTTGAAAGTCAATGAAATTCATGTAGAAAGCTTGCAGGATACAGCGACTAGAAGTAATAGCAGTAAAGGTGGTTCGATTGGTGCAGGCTTTGGTTCAAGTGGTTTAAGTAACGTTTCAGCGGGTTATAACCAAAATAAAGGGAATAGTGACAGTGCTTGGGTAAATGTCACCAGTAAACTTTTAATTGGAAATGCACAGAACAATGCCGACCTAGATGCGATGGGTGTTAAAAACGTCACCAATATTGGTGGTGTAATTGCCAATGCAACTAAGAATAGTGATGGCACACTGACTGATCATGGCAAACTGAATTATACAGGTGCATTAGAACTCAAAGATATCGAAGACCACAACTATAACAGTAGCAGTGGCTTTAATGTATCAACGAGTATTGGTATTCCACAAAAAGGAACTAAAGAAGCCGCTAATCATCCCAAAGGTTCGACCACCATTGGTTTAAATAGTGGCGGGCAAGAAACAGAACAACTGACCAAGGCAACCTTAGGTCAAGGTACTGTGACGAATGTGACAGATATCACCAACCGTGATATCAACAACACGCAAGAAATTACTCGTGACCAAGTGACAGGCATGTTGAATGGTTCTGTAACTGTGGATAATCGTTTACTCACTGAAAGTGGTCGTGCTGAGATTATACAACAACAGAAAGATTTGCCAGAGAACTTTAGACAAAGTGCTGAAAACATTATCAAAGCATTGCCTGATAATACCTATAAACAACGTGCTTTAAGTTCGCTAAATAATATTCAGGCAGGATTGGCTAATAACCCTGAAATGTTAGCGAAAGGTGGCGATGAAGTTTATGAAGGGTATAAAGAATTTATACGTCAAGGTGGAGAGCCAGAACAGTACGAAGCCTTATTAAATAAAGAAATCTTACCACTTGCGAAAGAGCTAAATGATACAGCCAAACAAACATTGAATGAGATTCAGCAACAAATTGCTGAAGAATATCAAGTCAGTGATGATACAGCTCGTTCAATTGTACGTCAGGTTTTAACGGCAGCTAGTCAGCAAGAGGTATCTAATAGTACAGTTGAAGCAGCTGAGCTTGATCCGAATCAACCGTATAAAGGAACATTTGTATTACCAACAATCGTAGTTACAGCAAAAGGTGTTGCAGTACTTGTTCAGGGGGTACACGGTAATGAAGCGAGTATTGCTGGTGAAAATGTAGTTAAAGTCATCGATGGAAGTAACTTAGCAATTCAGCTCTTTGATCAAAGTGCGGCAGTAAGTTATAAGGTAAATGATGCGATAGGGAAAACAGGAATTGATCCTGAAACAGCAGGATTAGCCTTGTCTTTAGCCTTTGGTGGGCCAATTGGATTAGCGAAAGACCTAATAGTTGATACTGTAGCTGGAGGTCAAATAGCACAAGCTGGTGATGCTCTTAAAAATGAAGTTACGGCAGTTGTCAGAGATACTAGCTATGATACAGTTTCTGGCTATACTTCAGATAGTACAAAGCAACAGTTATCAAATCTGAATGACCCCGTATCACAAACAGCCTTACAAGTTTCTGAGCAGTTACAACGTACCAAAGATGGCGTAGGCTTCTTAGCTGGAGTATTAGGCATTGGTGGTGCTGCGAAGACAACTAGGATTGATGGTCAAGATGTTAAGGTTTCGAAAACTAATTTCGAGATAGATATAAGCCAAAACAATAAACATACCGAAGTTATTGACTTTGAAAAGTCAAAACAGAAAGGTACACCTGAAAATCAGATGGTAAATAATTTAAAAGCGAATAATAATTATGAGTTATCAAACGGCACGAAATTTAAGACTAATGAGTATGGTCATGTTGAAGAAATTAGTTTCAAGCCTGATTTTGATAATAAAGGTGTTAGAGATAGTCGACAAACAGCAGTTGGAAAATTAGGTAAGGAAAGAGACGTTGGTGGACACATCCAAGGTTGTGCTATGGGCGGAACATGTGATCGCTATAACTTATTCCCACAAGATGCAAATTTCAATAATTCTGCTTATAAGGTTTATTTTGAGAATATTCTGAAAAAAGCAGACAAAGAAGGGAAAACTATTGATAATGTAACTGTTAAATTTACACGTGATGATCTGAGTTCGGTACGACCAGATAAATTAGAAGTTACCTTTCTTATTAATGGAAAACCAACAAGAGAAACCTTTGTGAATACTGCTGGTGGAGGAAAGTAGAGTGGATAAGCAGTTAGAAATATTAAATGAGTTAAGCAGTATTTTGCATTTTTCAACAGAGATTAAATATGATTCAGCTCATTTAGAGTATAAGTTTAATCCAGAGGAACAGTGGAATTCTTTTTCTATTTGGTATGAGAAGAATCAACAGAATTATAGCCCTGATAATTTTGACAAAATTAGCAATGAAGCCCAAGAGTTATGTAGAAAGTTACATAATGAAATGCAGTCTCATACAGGTGGGGACTGGAGAAAATTTATTTTGACAATTGATGAAACAGGTCAAGCTAAAACTCAATTTATATATGAAATACAATCTTGTATGGATCAATTTAGAGAGTGATCTTTTAGAAAAATAAGTACGTTATTAAAACCCACTTAATTTTAGGTGGGTTTTTTGCGTCGTTCCACCGTTGCAAGATGGAATGCCAAACAGGTTGGCTTATGATTTATAAAGAAAATTATTCAGTTGTGAACTTAAACTTACTCAGGCTAAATTATTTAAAATTAATATTCACTTATGGCTCGTAGTCTATATAAATTTTAAGATTATCAATATCCTCACTTTATGACATATACGATTGTGCATTGTTTACCTATATTTTCAAGTCCACATACAGTAAATATTATTATGGACATCTATTCTTGTTTCATCTGGACATTTTAAATGGTTTATCGCATAGACATTTTAATTGGTGAATAACACTAAAGCGTCCAAGTAAGACAGGAATCTCTGTTCACTTCTCTGTGAGATTTAGTGTCCATTAAAATAAGAATACGCAAGCTATACACGTGGAACTTTACCAGATAATGCAGACATCATTAAGCATGGAGGTAAAGCATGGCTTAATCTTATTGCAAGTGCTATTCCAGTATCTGGAGGATATAGAGTTTATCAAGGTGGTAAATGGATATTTTTTCGCTATCACAGACAAAAAAATTAAATGAGGCCGCAAAGGCTGCTGGGTTTAACGGAGCAATTTCAGGTACTATCTCAGCCGTATCAGGTGATGATAAAGAAGGTATTATGGCTAATACAGTCGCGGGTGCTGGATTTGGTAGTGTTTCATCAATTTTTAAGCCATTACAAATGCTTAAGGGGCAAGTTATTGGAGGAGTTTCAACCAATCTTATAGCCCAACAGGTGGCAAATACTCATAGGCAAGACAATGGAAAAGAGTCTTTAGATATGAACTGTACAAATGCTATCGCAGCAGGAATTATTAGTGATTCAACTAAGAAGCTTGAAGGAATCGGATTAGATTACAGACAGCCAGTAGTTATTGGATCTACTGCAGCCCTTAATGCAACCACGACTGGTAATAAACCTAACAAAAAACCATCGACTAGTAAACAAGAGGAAAAGAAATGAGTCGAAAATTATTAGAGAGTGATAATTACTATAACGATCGAAATATTAAAGGTTCATTTAATACTAATTTTATTCTATATTTTTTTCTTGCTATATTATCTTTTTCTATAGGTTGTTATATATTTGATATGGAAATAGATTTTATTGTTGGTGTAAATAAAGATACATTTGATTATTTTGTAAGTATTTTACTATATTTTTTTTCTATGTTTTATATACCAAAACATTATTTTTTTAAATTATATTTATACTTGGGAGTGGTTTTTAAGATTAGATATAATGAAGAGTCTGTTGAAATAAATACTTTATTTTTAAGTACGAAAATTAGAAA
Source organism: Acinetobacter sp. CY05 (assembly GCF_059515805.1). Taxonomy (NCBI): domain Bacteria; kingdom Pseudomonadati; phylum Pseudomonadota; class Gammaproteobacteria; order Moraxellales; family Moraxellaceae; genus Acinetobacter; species Acinetobacter sp. CY05. Next base: position 35,726 of record NZ_JCAKMW010000022.1, read on the forward strand.
TTTTGAAATCTATAAGGGTGCTTATGCTTATGCAAAAAATATGAGATTTTTATGGATCAAAGGTACTGTTTATCAAAAGAATGAGGAGCCAATTTTTGTTAATAATGGAGAAAATTATACGATTCATGATATAGACCGGAACAAATATTATCTAATTACTTTGGTAAAAAAAGAAAGTGAAATTTAAGTTTCTCTAAAATTAACCATGAATTATAGGTATAGCTAGACCATATCCTTTGGTTACAATATTTTTAAATTTAAGTATTTAATATCAATATCTTGGTTATTTTAAATTGTAGCCTAAAACTTCAATTCAAGTTGTATTGTTGCTTTAATAGACTAAAGATCATCTCTATTTTATTCCATGTCACAACAAGTTATGGCATGTCAGAACCCACTGCTTCAAGAATTGTCCGCCATGTAGAGGACTACCTGATCAAGTCCAATTTATTCAATTTGCCAAAGCATCTGCCTGAAGGCGAAGGGATTGACTGGAATGTGGTGATTGTAGATGCCACAGAAATTCCAATCCAAAGGCCTAAAAAACAGAAGAAAAGCTATATAGCCAAGTATAAAATATAAGCTACATCATCTTAAATGCAATATCCAAATCGTCCGGAAGTATTTTATTGTTCTGAGCAATGATATGTCTAACCTTACTTTTTAGGACAGACCATGCTTTTTCCACTGCATCTTACGCTGCACCTCAAGTAGTGCTTGAGCTTTGCTCAGGATTTAGATCAGGACTATATGCAGGTAGATAAACAACTCTTGTTTGATATCGTGCCGCTAAGTCATCGACTATGCTGCCTTTATGAATTGATACATTGTCTAGAATCAGCAAATAATACTTAGTCTGATCATCCTTTTGCTTTAAATCCCGCAACAAATATTCCAACCAGCACACAAAAATATTCTGATCGCATGAGCCTTGAAATACTAAAGGTTAAATAAACTTGAATGGCGCACTTGATCTGACAGCACTGATCAAACTGAGTCTCGTGCCATGCCCACCGGACTTTAAAGTATGACAGCGCTCGCCTCTTGGAGACCAGCCATATTCTGCGGTTTCATTAGTATTGATGCCTGATTCATCGATATAAAGAATGTGATCCTCACCATATTGCGCTTTCCACTGCGGCAAACACTATTCAAATGCTTCAAAGGCTTGCACGTCCAAAATCTTTGAGGGACGTCCTACAGTGGAGATTTAGGCTGTTGGAGCTGACTGGTCTGCTGTTCGAGCAGGATCCAATCATCGAGTGTAGTTCTAGTAATATTAAATATTTCGCACGTCTTCGATTTATGCTTTGACTCTTTATAAAACTGCATGGCTTTTTCGCGTAGATCGACAGAATATGTTTTGGTATGATCTTAAAGGTTAGAGTTTTTTCTATTGTAGCTTATCTTAAGTTTTTAGCTATAGTGACGGAAGTGCAACGCATATTTGAGCGCATACTGTCTTAGGTGCGGTAATTGTAGCTCTTCTACTTTTTAATATTTATATGGTAAAGAAGCCAAAGACTTAACTCCAGATTAAAAAGGTACGGTAAGTGCAATTACTGGTTTAGTTGCATTGGGTGTAGAGTACAAGCACTAGTGATGTGGTTTCGACCGTGCACAATACGAAAAGTGCGCAGAATACGGTGGAGAATAATCAAATAACAGTGCCTTTTTTTATTAATAAGGACGGGGAAGAGCTTTAAATCGTTATCTATAAAAACAGATACAGAAGATGGTTAAATAGTAGGTTAACACATTAGACCTCTTGCGAAAGTGGTTATTGCAAGTTTATTCGGTTTACCAGTGCAGCAATTAAGTTAATGCGTAAACCGAATCTTTTCCGTCTATTTCGATAACGTTCACTTAATATTCTAAATGTTTTCAATTGACTATTGATGTGTTCGATCACAACTCGTATTTTTCCAATCAGTTTATTGTACTTTTTCTCAACACTAAATAACGGGAAATTCTTCTTTTTCTTTA
>NZ_JCAKMW010000023.1:0-35441 GCF_059515805.1 Acinetobacter sp. CY05
TGCTCTAATCCATAGTACCCTAAATCGGTCACAACATATTCACAATGCTTAAATTTCTTAACCGTTTCTCTTGCCAGTTTGATGTCATGCTGACCGCCATTCGATATATCTAGCCCTATGGTTTGTTTACTCTTCGGATGATAGATCACTTGGGCCTTTAGCGTATGTTTCTTCTTTTTACCACTGTAGAACTTACTCTGATTTTTTTTCGGGCGTTCGATTGAACATTCTGTCGCATCAATAATGACCCAGTTCAAGTGTTCTTCTGCTGTGGTTATGCTTCGTTTTGGCAGGGTAAAACGTCTTGATTTCATCAATGCATCTTCAACCTTCTTAATGGTTCGATTCACATTACTTTCAGCGATATGGTAATTTGCCGCTAATTCCAGTTGAGTGCTGTAGTTGCGTAAGTAATTGAGAGTTAATAACAACTGATCCTCTATATCTAAAGCATGAGGTCGACCTGATTTCTTTTTGAGTAATTCTGCTTTTTCTAGAACCTCTACCATCTCAGTAAAAACTTGTCGAGGTACGCCAACTAAGCGTTTGAATTCAGGATCTGAAAAACGGTTTAATTTCTGATATCTCATGAAATTTATATGGAGGTGATTTTTACTTTCGCAAGAGGTCTAAAGTTCAACTTTTAAGGTAAGATTATCATGATTTTTTTGATCGCTCATCGCAATATGCTTTTTTCTTCTACACAGCATTATGTATGCTTGGGCTGTCGCATCTCATCCGCAAAGTTTAATCAGACTTTGAACCAAACCTCCCCCCCCTACTTAAAAAGACTTAAAATAGAGCTTTGATCATTGAATAATTGTATCAGAGTAGATTTGATTCTTACTTTATTTTCCTTTTGGCTGATCATACCACCGATTCTAAGTATGAAACCGAATGGAAAGATTGTCTGGGCTAACCAAGGATCCATGATAGGAAGACCAATTGGTTGTGCGAGAAATTTTAGGAATAGGCTTATTCATTTTGAGATTATATTACTCAATAAGCCTCCTATATGAGCTTTGTGTAACAAAGCCATACACAACTAACTTCTATGTCAAAAATATGAATAGATTATTTGTAAGTAAATATCTATCTAAAAAAATAATATATATTATTGATTTTAAAAAATTAAATAAATTTTAGATCAATAACACTCAACACATAAGAAGAAATAATCATTCATACAGAGTAAAAAAAATTAATATTTTAGAAAAAAAGTAGGAAACCATATTGATCAAAATTAAATCAAATGATAATTTCTAAAAAAAAAGAGATGAGTTCTAGGATGGTTTCAAGACAACAACAATTACGGTGGCTGCAGGAAGGACGTGGTCAAGGGCAATTAGACACATACAAGCCTTTTCTGAATGTCAGAGATAATAAGTCGCTGACTGAAAGATCGAGTCGTGTATATGGTTATAAGACCCAAAGGACTCACCATTTATTTTCTGACTTAGAATTAGCACTATTTTTAGCACTAGACAGAATTCAGGATATTGAAGATATACGGGAGCAAATCCCACTCGATCTTGAAACTACTGTTCAAATTGCTGAAGATCTAAAAATTCCACACCCCATTGAAAAAAATGTCCATCAAATCCTTACCTCAACATTTTTTATCGTCAATCACTCTCCTCTAAAGCCCCCTTGCTTTGTTGTAAAAGCGCTTAAGTCGATACACCTAGATCAAAAAAGGACCATTGCTCAATTAGAACTCGAGAGACGTTATTGGGAGCAAAAAAACATACCTTGGTTTCTCTTTACAGAAAAAGATATTTCATCTACAGCTATAGATAATATTAAATGGCTATACCCATTGAATAAAGTAAATAATGATATCTACACCTTCTCAAAAATGGATTTCTACCAAAATTATTTTCTTCAAAAACCTGAACTTACACTGATAGAGCTATCAAAATATCTTGATACTCACTACTCAATGGAAGCAGGTGCCTCTCTTCTAGAAATTAGGGAATTGCTTGCTCAGCGCTATTTTCTTTTCGATATCACTAAAGGCTATAGAAAGATTTGTGGTCGTGACATTGAGATCGGAAACATTCAACATTTGGAGAAACTTCGCAATGTTTCAGGTGAATAATGTTTATCAATTAGATCATGTTTTATTTCGGATTCTAAAAATATACCCTCAGTATTTAGTGTGGATGGATATACAGTCTAATAAAGCCTTGCCTGAACTTATCCCAATTTCTGAACTTGAACAACACGTTATCTCTGGTCAAGCCCAACTAGCACATGACCCCTTTTCAGATCTCTGTTTGCTCTCTGTAGATACAGGATCTATTTACCAGATAAAACGTGATCATAACTTTGCCATAATTAAAAGAATTATTGAGCATGAACGCTTTTATGATCCTAAAGAACGTGCTTATCTAATTGAACAAATTGTACAACAAAAAATCGCAACTAAACAAACGATTTATCGTCTATTACGATGCTATTGGCAACGTGGTATGACACCTAATGCGCTTATTCCTCAGTATTATAATTCTGGTGGAAAAGGGATAAAAAAAACCGTCACTGAAAAAAAATTAGGTCGACCACGTGTTATTTCTGTTGGTACAGGTGCATTAATTGATAAAAGCGTGGAAATATTATTTAAGAAAGTTATCAATCAATACTTACTCAATGACAAAAAAATTTCCATTAAATACGCTTACCGTAAATTTCTGATACTGTATCAGGAGGAATACCCTGATATACCAAAGACTGAGTATCCTTCTTTTTGGCAATTTAAATATTTTTATGAAAGAGATTTTAGCCGCACTTTTAGGCTTAAAAAGCGTTCTCCTCAAATTCAATATTTGAAAGATAACAGACCTTTATTGTCTACAACAAATTCACAAGTTTCAGGGCCAGGTTCTCGATATCAAATTGACGCAACAATTGCAGATATATATCTCATTTCTGACTCTGATCGCTCATGCATTATTGGTCGGCCAACTGTCTATTTTATGATAGATGAATTTAGTCGTATGGTGACCGGTATGTATGTTGGTCTCGAAAATCCATCATATGTTACGAGCATGCAAGTTCTACGTGTTGCCATGTGTGACAAAGTCAAATATTGTCAAAGTTTTGGCCGTGAAATACGTTCTGAGGATTGGCCCTGCATCGGTTTACCTGAAGCAATTTTAGCAGATCGTGGTGAACTACTCGGTCATCAAATTGAACACCTAGAAAAAAGTTTTGCTATCCGAATTGAAAATGCCCCTGCATATCGAGGTGATCTTAAAGGTATTATCGAGCGATATTTTCGTACCATACAGGCTGACTTTAAACCCTATGCACCAGGTGTTGTACAACCTATTAAAGAAAAGAAACGTGGGGGTAAAGATTATCGGCTAGATGCTACTCTGACCATACATGAGTTTACCAAGATTATACTTAATTCTGTGTTAATGCATAATCAGACACATGAAATCAGATCTTATGATCGTGATATCGATATGCCGACAGATCTTCCAAATATTCCATTACATCTGTGGAATTGGGGGATCCAAAATAGGACTGGTAAATTAAGAACAGCTTCTGAACGTGCGATCTACATTGCTCTCCTCCCCCGGACTGAAGCTACACTGTCGCATTTAGGCCTTAAAGTTTTTGGTGTTTACTATATTTGTAAAGAAATCTTAGAAAATGGTTGGATGCATCGCTCTACATCAATACAGCGCCCACAAAAATTAACCATAGCCTATGATTCGGCTAATGCTGAAAAAATATATGTGTTTTTTTCGCAGTCTAACTCTGAGTATTGGGAAGCACAACTAGCACAACGCTCAAGAGAATTTATAGGCTGTAGTTTTTGGGAAGTTTGGAAAGTTAAGAAGGAGCAAAAGTCTAGCCAGGCAAATTACCATACCTCATTACAAATTGCCCGTGCTGAATTAGAACGTTCAAATGAAGAAATCATTCAAAAAGCCCTTGAATCGACACGACAATCAACCCGAAGCAATGCTGATCGCCTTTCAACCATTAAAGAGAATCGTATAAAGGCACGCGACCAAGAAAGAGAAGTGCTCAAAGAATCAGTACCTACCCGTAAATCAAATCAAGAACGACCAAGCAATATCGTTTCTTTTTCAAAAGGTAAAGCACACACAGATGACCAGGATCAATACGATCGACCTGCATTTTTTGATCAATTATTCGATGATGATTAAAGTGAGGAAAAAAAATGAAAGTCAACGCCATTTATCAACCGAGCTTTGGTCAATATAGAGGCAATCCACTTATAGAAGCATTGCCGCCAATACGTAATTTCAACGATATTAAAACAGCTTTGAAATGTACAGTAGATATTAGTCCGCTTGAGAAACATGAACCCGGAGTGGTTAGAAGTCATCTGATTTCTCAGCTCATGAATAGTTTTTTTCTGCCTATTTCAAGACACTATTCACTTGAGCAAAAGCTTGGCATTATGATTCGTGATGGATATGTCGCACGTAATCTTGAAAAAGGTGAATTAGCTACTCACCTGCAAAATGGTTACGAACGAATGATGACAGGGGATATCCATGCGTTTCGATTTAAAACAGCACAATCGACTGCCAAGAGTATGTCTTTTATTGGCTGTTCAGGGAGTGGAAAAACCACCACATTAAATCGAATTCTAGCAACATATCCTCAGGTCATTTTTCACGAAAAATATAACTTCACCCAAATTGTCTATCTTAAAATTGACTGTCCACACGATGGATCATTAAAAAGCTTATGCTTACATTTTTTCAGAGCTGTGGATTCTGCAATTGGCTCAGATTATGAAAGAAAATATGCTTTAAAAAGGCATGGTGTTGAAACGCTGATGCATCTAATGAGCCAAATTGCCAATCTTCACGCGATTGGCTTATTAATCATCGATGAAATTCAACATTTGAGCGTTAATAAATCTGGGGGAGAGAAAAAGATGCTTAATTTTTTCGTCACCCTCGTCAATATCATCAGCTTACCTGTTGTAATGGTCGGTACACCAAAAGCACGCCCTATATTTGATGCTGATTTCAGATCAGCTCGAAGAGCAATTGGATTTGGGGCAGTATTATGGGAGCCGATCAAAAATGAAAAAAATAGTGTTTCTCCTCACACTCAGCAAGTGATCAAGTCTGAATGGGTGGGGTTTACAGATACACTTTGGAAATACCAATGGCTGACTAAAGCAGATCTTTCTCTATCTGAAGATATACGGGAATGTTGGTATAAACTATCTCAAGGTATACCAGATGTGGTGGTGAAACTGTTTGTATTGGCTCAGATCAGAGCGATCGAGACTGGGGTAGAACGTATTACGATCAGACTGCTAGAAACCACCTACATGCAGGACATGATCCCAATCCATGCCATGATTGAGGCATTACGCAGTGGGGATCCTCAAAGAATTGCACAGTACTCAGACTTAAGTATCCCTGAAGTCGACAAAAAATTACTGTACTTGCAGGAAAAGATTAGACAAGAACATGGCGAGAAAGATGATGTCGATATCTATGATGGAAACTCACAGGCGATTCGTCTGCATCGACTATTGGTTGAATTGGGGTATCAATCAGATCTACTCCCAAACATGATTAAAAGAGCATTTCAGTCTCATCAAAATACAGACATACAAACTTTGTTGCCTGTGATTATGGAATGGCTCAAAGATGAAAATGACCTCGAAAAAGTCATGGAAAATGATCAGAAAAAAGCGCTCCAATCCCCTCGAAAAGCTACCATCAAAGCTGCAGCATGGCATCAATTAGATAATGCTGACTTACGTTTTCAGTACAGTCAAAAAGACCCTCTTCTTTCATTTTATCGACACCTGAAAGATCACACAGGGTATGTAATTGATATTGAGCAATGGCTCAGGGAGAGTCATCAACATGTTTAATTTTCCCACGCCTTATCCTGATGAGTTGATTTACAGTACTGTAGCACGTGCTGGAGTACGTCTGGCCCTCACTAGCCCGAAACAACTCCTTGATGAAGTGTTTCAAAATCGTAAAGTTTCTGCAACGGTAGATCTTCCATGTCATCTTGAAAAAATTTTGCACTGGCTACCCCAAAGAATTTATGATTTAAATCATCTTATTGATAAACACACACTATTCCCAATATATGCTTGCTTTATTCCCGAAGAAAGACGCCAAAACTGCTTACATTTCATGCAAGGAGCATCGCATGGTGCTTTGCACTTAGCTGTAGGACTCAATGCATCAAAAGTTCATATTCCGGAATACTTACGCTACTGTCCTCAATGTTTCGAAGAACAATTACAAAGCTATGGCGAATGGTATTGGTCTAGACTGTGGCAAATTCCAGGTGTTAGTTGCTGTCCTCAACATGGGAAACTCCTCAATAGCAGCGTGCAATATAGATCCGTCCATAAGCATGAATTCAAAGCCGCTTGTTTAGAGAACTGTCCAACACATGCCCAAGAACCCGCCTCCCTAGATGAAATTTTGATTGCACAAAAAGCCATTGAACTTTGTTCACTTACAAACACCCCGTCTGCTAACTTAGCGCAATGGACACTTTTTTATAAAGACCTTGCCTTAAAACATCATATGGTCAAAGGCAAACATCACATAGTACATGAACTCATTTACCAAAAGATTATGCAACGTTGGCCGATGTCATTTCTAATACAGCATGGACTAAGTGATCTGTGTACGGAAAATAGCTGGCTTCATCATATGTTTAGAAAACATCGACGTAGTTTTTCTTACTTAGAACATTTAATCGTGATTGAAGCATTTTACGCTGGGAAGTCTTGGACTTTTCAAGAGATTCTCAAAGCGGTGAAAGCATATTCACCTACGCCAACAAGCTTCTGTGACAACACCGTAGGCGAAAAGTTACAACCCACAGTTATCCATACCCAACGTCATTTATGGTTAACTGCTTTAGCACAAACTTCTATTGTGAATGCAAGACGACAAAATACAGCCCTGTATGCTTGGTTATACCGTAATGATAAAAAATGGCTAGTAGAAACCAATGCTCAGAAACAGATGCCATTTATTCCATCTGGAAAAAAAGTCAATTGGAAACAACGTGATTGGGAAGGCGTCAAAACATTACTTCGCTTACACCAACAATTGCTGGAAAATCTTGACTCTCCTCGAAGAACAAGAACCTGGTGGATCAAACAGTTGTCAAGCCCGTCAACCATTGAAAAAAATCTCGCGAGCTTGCCATTGATCACCAAGTTTCTAAACACTTACCAAGAAGACACCAGCTGCTATCAAATTCGACGTTTATCACGTGAATTGCTTCTCACCAAACGCAATAATGAATCCATATCCTTATGGGTACTACTGAGAAAAACCGGTTTAACAACAGACAGAATGACTCAGGAAACACAGACCTTCCTTAACCATGTTATACAACACGATCAGCTGATTAAGGTGTAATAATGCTAAAAGACTTTCCTGAAAATACGATTATTCGTTCCATCGGCCCTATTTATAAAGAGCAGAGAAACAAAGCGTGGAAGATTAAACTCCATCTACAAGAGCTGGCATCGAAAAAACAATATACTCTAGGGTATAGATTCTCAAATATGCATCTTTTTGCACGCCAAAAATGTCTAAATCCAACACCCAATTCTAAATTACTAGAACCCCTCATTTTGACCTATAAAATTGAGCATCTTAGACGTTGGCATAACAGTTGCAACGTCTACAACCGGCAAAACCAAGTATCTCAGGTTATGACAGATGTAGAGCAGCGCTATGAAAATACTTGGGTACATTTACCCAAAATTGAACTGGCACGTGCCTTATTTTTTAATAATGCCTACCTTGCTCGCAATGCACTTCATCCAGAATTTTTAGATCTAGAATTTGCTGTACAGAAAATCTCGAAAGCGCATTACATCATTAATGAATTGGTGCCAAAAAGTTTTCCGGCTGCGCTATATGAGTCTGTTGAAATGCGCAGTGTATTGGCTTGGATTTTAATTAATCGTGAAATTAAAGCCTGCTATAAAAGTATCCATGCTCATTTTATGGCACAAAAATATACAGACCAATCAACAGAACTATGGAACTTTGACTTTAGTTGTCCATCTTTAAAAAACACCGAAATCACTGTAAAAGCTTACTATTCAAAAAAATCGAATCAGATTTATATTAATGAAATTCTCGAAATTAAGCATATACCCTCCAAGCTGCCTGATTTAATTGAATTTTCTAGCACCCGCTTCATCCAAAAACAAAATGAAGTTACCAGCGATAAAGTAAAAGGTGGTTATGGCATTGAAAAAATGCCGGATGAGCCTAAGATCGATGATGTTCAAGAAGCAAACTCTGATAAAGGGACGGTGATTATCAAATCTGAACCCGTCTTGCTTAGTTTTCAGCAACCCATCTGTACAGCAAAACGATATATCAAACGCAAAGGAGCAAATCAACCATATGGAGAAGAACAAGGCATCCTCGATGATCCTGAAGTGGTTGCAACAGATGAACCCTCTATCTTAGGGACCGTTGGCCAAGGTGAATTCATGGGGCTTGCAGAAGATGCTGAATACGCAGAATATTTCAGTAAAGGCTTTGATGCATTTAAACAGGTGATGATAGGTTTAAATGACGCAGAGATTATCAAATTGACATCAGAAGAACCATATTATCATCGACTACCTAAAGTCGGTAAATCACGATTAAATTATCTCATTCATCGAGATCAGCCTCGTTCTTTACTAGAGTTCAGATTTAATTACAAAAAGAGGCCTTTTAGTATCTTTGAAATCGATCTTGATGACCAGGCAAAAAACATTTCTACTCTTTTAATGCAATGGAATTTGCAAACAGAGTATGATGAAAAGATTATCAAAGAGCTGACCACATTAATCATAAAACATTCATTGCGTTGGCCAAAGAAAGAAAAACTTTCAAAATGGGGGATGGTAAAAATGATCAATCACCCTAAGAAGTCGAATTCATCCGTCGAATATACCTTAGATGAGATAAAAATCTGGCGACAGAATATCGCGAGGCATTTATCTTGTTTTGAATAATTGTAGGTAGATGGTGTCCACATGCATTCTACATCTATGAATGTGCTTATATCTTCATGCCGTCGTAAGCATCCGCTCAACACATGTTCTAAATTCCAACCATAAGCCTCAATTGAGTCCCCCCGTTAAAAATAATGGGGACTCAATTTACAATGACTCATCATCAAACATTCACTATATCTAACACTCAATAAAGAAAGACATTCAAAATTCAAAGCTAATCCAAGCTGATATTGATGAACCACCCCAATGATTTAAGTTATTGATCTATGTTTGATACTTATGATGGTTCACGATATCCATTTGGATTGTTTTTTTGCCAATTCCAGCTATCGCGTAACATATCGGATAACCCAAATTTCGGTTGCCAACCTAGCTCGCTGACTGCTTTGCTATTATCTGCAAAACAAGTTGCGATATCACCATCACGCCGTGGCACAAACTCATAATTGACTTTTACACCATTCACTTGCTCAAAGGCAGCAATGACTTCTAATACCGATACGCCTTTTCCAGTACCAATATTCCACGCATCGCAACCGGTTTGTTTTAAACGATATTGTAGCGCTGCTAAGTGTGCACTGGCTAAGTCAACAACATGAATATAATCACGTACACCCGTGCCATCTATAGTGGCATAATCATTACCAAAAATAGCCAATTTTTCTCTTAAACCTACCGCAACTTGGGTCACATATGGCATGAGATTATTAGGAGTCCCTTGCGGATCTTCCCCAATTTGACCACTGTGATGTGCACCTACAGGGTTAAAATAACGTAATAAAGCAATGGACCAACGTGGCTCACTCAATGCTAATTTTTGTAGCAGTTGCTCTACAATCAGTTTGGTATAGCCATAATTATTGGTGGTATTGCCTGTAGGTATGCTTTCATTAAGCGGTGATACATGCTTTTCACCATAAACGGTAGCAGATGAACTAAAGACTAAATTAAAAACCTGTGCCTTTTGCATCGCATTAAATAAAGTCACTGAACCTGAAATATTATTGTCAAAATACTCAAGTGGCTTAGTCTGACTCTCACCTACCGCTTTTAAACCAGCAAAATGAATAACTGCATCAATTTGATAATCATTAAAAATTTGCTCAAGTAAATGACTATCGCGAATATCACCTTCAATAAACGTAAGTGCTTTATTGGCAAGGCGTTGTATACGATGAAGAGCCTCTGTAGAACTGTTAGATAAATTATCTAACACAATAACCTGATCACCTTGTTCTAAGAGTTGTAAACAGGTATGCGAACCAATATAGCCTGCTCCGCCTGTGACTAACACCTTAAGCATAAACGCCCTCGAAATTTGATATTAGTTGAATTAGTTTAAATTTTACAGATTGTCTTTAGACGATTGACTAGAAAAACGTTCAGCACCTACCACTTGATCAGGGGCGTTAATTCCCTCTTTGATCAGCATCACTTTAACCGTTTTAAACATAATCTTAAAATCTAACCAAAGACTGCGTTGTTCGACATACTTGACATCTAAAGCAAACTTTTCTTCCCAAGATAAATTATTACGACCACTGACTTGTGCTAAGCCGGTCATACCTGGTTTAACTTCATGTCGGCGCATTTGCTCAGTTGTATAATGTTCTAAAAAGTCTTTCATTTGTGGACGTGGACCTACAATACTCATGTCACCCTTTAACACATTAATTAACTGAGGCATTTCGTCTAAACTGGTAGAGCGTAATTTATGCCCAAAAGGCGTAATACGTTGATCATCAGGTAAAGGATTACCATCTTTGTCAGTCGCATTTAACATGGATCTAAACTTAATCATGTTAAAAATCTTTGCGTGTTGACCAGGACGCTCTTGATAGAAAAAGATAGGAGAACCAAGATTTTTTCTTACTTTATAAGCAACCCAAATAAAAACAGGTGAAAGTAATATAAGTGCAAATAATGCAATAATAATATCTATAAATCTTTTCATATCCACGCTCAAGATTTCGCTTTTTTTAAAGAACTTCGTTGATAATTGAGATAATTTTTTGCATCGCAATCGGTTCCGAATAATGTTGTGTTAATATCTGCCGAGATGAATGATAACGTTGCTTAGAAAAATTATCACTGATTTCTAAAAACTTAGCAGCCAATTGTTCTGGATTTCCTGCTGGTACTGTCCAACCAATACGATGGTGTTTTACCATAGAGGATACCTCTGAATTTTCATCCATAATAGATAAAATTGGTTTATCAGCTGCCATAGAGTAATAAGCTTTACTAGGTACACCTAAACCATACATCCCATCAGCTAACGTGACAATCGCAATATCACCTGCACAGAGCCCATCCGATTTTCTTGTGGGATCCAAGCTACCAATATATTTTATATTTTCGTCATTTAAATCAGTAATCGCCTGTTTTAAAGTATTTTCGTATGCTCCGGCCCCAATAAATAACACTTTGGGTCTTTTAGGCTGAGGCAATAATTTTAAAGCTTGAATAATATTATCAATACCTTGTACACGACCAATATTACCAAAGAAGTTAAATATAGGTCCTTTATCTTGCCAAGATAATTTTTTTAAGATTTCATTATTTTCTTTTTGTTGGACTTCAATATCTCGATGATCAATCCAATTTTGAACAATTATTGAATCATGGTTATTCACCTTCTGATCAATCAAATCCTTCATATCCTGACCAATCACAATGCGTCTATCTGCAGCAGCATAAAATTTATCAAAGCAGTATTTTAGTAGCTTATAAAATAAATTTTTAGGAGTGAATACATTTGCAGCCACTAAGTTTTCCGGGAAAACATCATGTACTAACAAAATCCAGTTAAACTTTTTTACCTTTTTTGCAATATAAACAATAGGTAGAAGAAAAACTGGTGTTGTCCCAGTAAATACTAAGTCCCCTTTTCTTACATTACATAAAATCTTTATTAAAAAGCTAAGAGAAATAATTAGTTCAAAGATAAATCTTTGAACTAATTTTTTTTTATTCAGGTTAACATCAGCCACTAAAATAGCATTTTCTATGACATGATCTTTATCTTGTTTTACAATTAAATTAAGATCATCTCCATAGTGCTGTTTTAAATTTTTATACAACTTATCAAATAAATATCCAGTTGTATTTTGTGTCGGAAGAATAAATTCCGAAACTAAAAAAATTTTTTTCATGTTAACCTGCTGTAAATTAGTACTTTTTCCACACTACGCGATTCACATAATCGGTATAACTCAAAATAATACGCACAACTTTTTCACTGACATTTGGCATACTATAATCAGCAACTAAGCGTAATAAGCGCTGCTCACCACGTGCTTGCTGCTCAATAATCTCCAAACCTTGCAAAATACGTTCAGCCTTTAAGCCCACCATCATGACTACAGCCTCTTCCATGCCTTCAGGACGTTCATGTGCTTGGCGTAAGTTTAAAGCAGGAAAATTCAAAATAGAGGATTCTTCATTAATCGTACCGCTATCTGATAAAGTTGCCTTTGCAGATAATTGAAGCTTATTGTAATCACTAAAGCCTAAAGGTTTTAATAGCTGCACTAATGGATGAAACTCAATATTTAACTGTTCAATACGCTTCCGAGTGCGTGGATGTGTAGAAACAATTACAGGAAATTGGTACTTTTCTGCAACCGCATTTAGCATCTCGACCAAATCTAAAAAGTTTTGATCTGAATTGATATTTTCTTCACGATGCGCACTCACGATAAAATATTGATGCTCTTTTAAACCTAAGCGATCTAATACATCCGAAGCTTCAATTTTAGCTTTATAGTGATGTAGCACTTCAAACATTGGGCTACCTGTTTTAATAACTTGATCTGCAGCTAAGCCCTCTGCTAACAGATAATCCCGTGCAATCGTACTATAAGTTAAATTAATATCAGCTGTATGATCGACAATACGGCGATTAATTTCTTCAGGCACACGCATATCAAAGCAGCGATTCCCTGCTTCCATATGGAAAGTGGGAATTTTACGACGTTTTGCTGGAATTACTGCCATACAGCTATTCGTATCACCCAATACTAATAAGGCTTCAGGCTGAACTTCTTCTAAAACTTTATCTACAGCAATAATTACATTGCCGATGGTTTTTGCACCTGTATTACCTGCAGCATTTAAGAAGTAATCTGGCTTACGAATACCTAAATCAGTAAAGAAAATTTCATTCAGCTCGTAATCATAATTTTGTCCTGTATGCACTAAAACATGATCAAAGTATTGATCACAGGCTTGCATGACACGAGATAAACGAATGATTTCTGGACGGGTACCGACAACCGTCATTAATTTTAACTTTTTCAAAATGTTAACTCTTAATTTGTTAATGGCATAGCATAAGTATCAGGCTTCTCACGATCAAAGATCTCATTTGCCCACAACATGACAATCATTTCTTCATCACCAATATTTGTAATGTCATGTGTCCAACCTGGTACAGTTTCAACAATGCGTGCTTCTTCACCTGTAGTTTCTAATTGATAGAATTCACCTGTCACTACATGTTTAAACTTAAATAAAGCTTTACCTTTAATTACTAAGAATTTCTCAGTTTTACTATGGTGATAATGTCCACCACGAGTAATACCTGGATGCGCTGTGAAATAAGAGAGTTGTCCTGCATTAGGTGTTTTAAGCATCTCAACAAATACACCGCGCTGATCACCATGCTTAGCAACTGTATAATCAAATTGATGAGGCTGTAAGAAGCTTAAATAAGTTGAATACAATGCGCGGGTTAAACCTGTCCCTACAGCCTCTGTTACTAGGCTATGGCGTGATTGTTTAAATTTCTGCAAGGTTTCTGCTAAATCACCGACACTAATTTGGTATTCGGGCTCAATCTCGAAGGTTTGAGCAACTTGCTTAGTCGCCTGAATGATTGACCAGAAAGTTTCTACTACATCATCTACATACACCAAACGAATAAGAGCGTTGGCATCATTAATTTGAATAGGTAAATCGTTGGCGGTGTTATAACAGAACGTTGCTACAGCAGAATTATAATTAGGACGTGACCACTTACCAAAAACATTCGCTAAACGACAGATGAATACTGGATTACCTTGTTGTTGATGTAAGTCTCTGACAACTTGCTCACCGCCTAATTTACTTTTTCCATAAGCATTGTCACGCTTTGCTTGAATAGATGAAGATAAAATGATAGGTGTTAGCTTTTTAGCTTCTTTTAAGATATTCACGATTTTTTCAGTTAAACCGATATTACCATCAATAAATTCACTGTCATGAACGGGACGGTTAATACCAGCTAAATGCACAATCCAATCTGCATTTAATACATCTAATTTAAGTTGATCTAAGCTTGAATTACGATGAAATTCTAAAATTTCGACTGTTGGCTGTTCTTTTAAAAATTGGATAAAATTTTTAGCAATAAAACCTTGTGAACCTGTAACTAAAATTTTCATATTAGGCCTCAGGATCAACATATTGACCTTGTGTTAAGGCCCGAATAAATTCTAACTTCAGGAGTAGTTTTTTCATTCCTTCGACATCTAAACGCTCAGTGTTATGAGAATTATAATCGTCAAGTTGAGTAATTTTTAAATCACCATCTTCAACATATTTTGCATAATTTAAGTCACGTTGATCTGCAGGTACTCGGAAATAATTCCCTTGATCAAATGCTACAGCCATTTCTTCACGGCTTAATAAAGCTTCATAGGCTTTTTCACCATGACGTGTACCCATTACTACAATTGGATGCTCAGATACATTCAAAAGCTGTGTTAAAGCTTGAGCCAATACCTCAATCGTTGCTGCTGGTGCTTTTTGTACAAAAATATCGCCATTTTCACCATGTTCAAATGCATACAGCACCAAATCAACAGCATCATCCAAGGTCATCATAAAGCGTGTCATATTAGGGTCAGTAATCGTTAAAGCTTTGCCTTGACGAATTTGATCCACAAATAAAGGAATAACCGAACCACGGGATGCCATTACATTACCGTAACGCGTACAACAAATAGTTGTGTCTAAGTTTTCCAAATTACGTGATTTAGCCACAATGACTTTTTCCATCATTGCTTTTGAAATACCCATAGCATTAATTGGGTAAACTGCTTTATCTGTACTTAAACATACGATACGTTTTACACGGTTTTGAATTGCTGCTTCTAAAACATTTTCAGTACCAATTACATTGGTTTTTACTGCTTCCATTGGATGGAATTCGCATGATGGTACTTGCTTTAAAGCAGCAGCATGATAGATATAATCAACTCCACGTGTAGCATTTAAGATACTATTGTAATCACGCACATCACCAATATAGAATTTAAGCTTAGAAGATTGATATTTTTTACGCATATCGTCTTGCTTTTTCTCATCCCGACTAAAGATACGAATTTCTTTAATGTCAGTTTGCAAAAAGCGTTTTAGAACTGCATTACCAAATGAACCTGTGCCACCTGTAATGAGTAAAATTTTATCTTTAAACATGTGGATGAGTTTCCTTATTTAAACAATTTTCAATAATCTGTATATATTTTAGAGCACGTTGTCTTGCACTAGAAAAATTCTTGGCATATTTTTGAGCAGCTGTTAATTTTCTATCCAGTTCAATAATATTAGTTTGTTTGATAAAATCATTAATAACTGCTGCGCCAGATTCAGGATCTGTTGGTTCAAAATAAAATGCAAAATCTGAACAAACATCTTTTATAAAATCACGATCAGAGGCGAATAGTGGCTTCTTCATAATCATTGCCTCTAAAGGTGTGGCCGAAAAACTCTCTAAAAGGCTAGGAAATATAATTGCGTCCATCTTTTCATAGAAACATGGACATTCAGCTACTTTTAAGGATCCAATATTATTAATTTTTGACTGAAAATCTATCGACTTATTATTCCATTCGCTTTCATTAAAAGTCACGTAAAAATCAACTTCTTGATTATATCTACTCTTTAAAATATCTTTAATTTTGGGCAATATATCAGTGTTCTTATGAAAATAATCTCTACTAATTAAACCAATTTTAAATTCATTAGAATCTTCAATATTAACATCCTCCCATTTTTCAGGAGAAAAATATAAATTTGAAACAGTATTATAAACAACTTCTATATCATTTTTTTCAAAAATATTTTGATCAATTAAACCCTGCTTAACATGATCGAGTTCAACAATACAAAAATCTGATTTTTTAAAAAAATATTTTTGCATGAAAAATTTCATCTTAAATTTTAATTTTTCTATATTTGATAGTAAGTTATAACATTCATTATTAGGATAAATAATCCAAGCCTGAGCAAAGCCAACTAGATTTATTCCTTTTACTGGATAATAACAGGGACCAAAGATAGTAAAAACCAGATCATAGGCATCAAATATATCTATATTTTTATTATATTTTTTTAGTCCGAAAATATTGTGAACTTTATAATTTTTAAAAAAATTTTTAGTAGAATAACTAATATTTTTATCTACTTCAGAAGAAACCATAATATCAAATTTTTTAATTATATTATTTGATAAAAATGGTAGCTCATTAATAAATGAGCTAGCAACTTGTACTCCACCCCCATTATGTAAATTTGAAGCATTAATAAGAATTTTCATATCGCACCCATAAAAGTATTACTGTCTTTGTTTAAATATTATTACAGAAAAAACCAATGCTAAACTCGTCCAAAAATATCCAGATGAGTAGATTGAACCTGAAAACATTCCAGATATAAAATTATCTAAATAAAATATAGAAACCCAGAAATACTTGTACTCTAAAATTAATGATTTTATCATAATATAAAATGATGATAAAATAAAACAAACACCACCTAAGAATCCAGTTGCCATTAAAGATTCTATATAGATATTATGAGGATAAAATCCATATTTATATTCTTCTAAGCCTGAGCCAAATAGCGGGTTACTAAAAAAACCTGATAGAGCATTCTTATATAATGTCAACCTATCATCTTCCAAAGATTTCTGAACAGCAGTGTCACCATAAATTCTATTTAAAGTCTGAATGTCATACTCATTGCTTATAAAGTTAAGTATGTATAAAAAAAATGTAAAACAAATTATTAAAGATATAGGTAATATAATATAGAAATATTTATACTTCTTAATTGTTAATATAATAAATATCACAAATAAGGCAATTAATGGACCTCTAGAATTTGCAAGAAGGGTCAAATAAAATCCGGAACACATACCTAAAATTGAAAAAATTAATTTTATTTTATTTTGATTATAATTAATATAATAATAACTTAATGAGAAAGCCAATACACCAATATGCCCTAATGATATAGGATTAATTGAATTTAATCTAAATCTACCTGTATTATAAGTATCATAACTTAAAGATGATTGTACATAACTATTTCCATAAATAATACATAAAATTGATACTATAACAAATGATATATATAAATATAAACTTAGTTTCTCATTAACTCCCTTTCCATCTTTAGAAAAAACAATACACAAAAATGGCAATAAACATACACCATAAAACCATATCCAGTAATATAAAGGCGATTGATTTAAAGGAAGATTAAAAACTACGGTATCTAAACCTATCCTAAATATATAAAGAACAATAAATAAAAACATAAAATTCAAGAATATATTTTTTTTTACATTATATACGTATTTAATAGAAAAAGTTAAAACAACTATTGATAATGTAGCAACGGATAACCTTAATAAAACTGAAAAAAAATAACTATCTGTTCCTAATATCTGTGAAATTACACCAACTATTGGAAATCCTATAAGTGAAAGATAAACTATATATGATGTTAAGGTGTCAACTTTAAAATTCATTTTACAAATCTTCAACTAAATCAAAAAATCTTTCAGCCATATTATCAATATTAAACGTTAAATTTATTTTATTTAAATTTAACATCGAATGTTTTAGCATAATATCTTTATTTATAAAATACTGATCAATACTTTCAGCTATTGAATAGATGCTATTTTTCGAATAAAAAGTTCCGCCTGAAGAATCTATTAAAGCAGAAACTTCTGGACCATGATGTTTATGATTATTATGAATAATACATGGCAATCCATATGACATTGCATGAATTAAACTTAGACCAACATTACCAGGATAAATAAATAATGCACATTTATTTACTACTTTAGATATCTCTTTTTCATCAGTTAGAGAACCATGAAAAATAACATTATTATTTATAGATTTTTCGTTTACAAAAATTTTACATATATCTAATAATTCCCCATTACCAATTATATTCAACTTAATTTTTTCTCTAAATTTAGAAATAGTTATTGCTTCCAAAAGTTGCAATAGATTACTTTTTTCTGTTAATCTACCTATAAATAAAATACTATACTCCCTATCTAAACTATATTCTTCTCTAAGCTTTGAAATATTTCTTAAATCAAGGCCGTTATTAAGACCTATTATTGGTTTATTACTAACCTTACCTATCTTAGTTTTTTTATAATCTAAACATTCTTTGTCAGTATAAAACATAATTGCAGAAGATAATTGTAATAAAAGCATCCTTAGCATAAATCCAAATTTACTACTTGTAGCACTCCAAAATTGTCCCCAAAATATTGTTTTTTTTCCTTTCATTTTTAGATAAAACATTAGGTACAAAAAACTTAAATTTCTAGGTGCAGCACCTAAAACAATAATATGATATTGATTAAAATCAACATTAGTTAAATTTTCCAGCCAAAAAAAATTACCTTTAAGATATGATTTTAATTTACCTATTTTTTTCACATAACTTACATCTTCTTCAGCATTAATACTCCCAAAATTGCTATCAGAAATAATCAATGTTAAATCATACTTTTTTGCCAACAAATCAAAAAATGGCTTTCTATATACTGGAAAGTATTCTTGGATAATTAGAACTTTTTTCTTCATGTCAATTTCTCAGTTTTGTAAGCTTTAAACTTGTCAACGTTTAACTTAATTATAACAAAAAAAATCAAATTAATTATTAAAAGTGATACACTCATAGAGATCACCGCAGAGTAAGAATTAATCATAAGTATATAGAAAATAGGAAAAACACCGAAATCACGAACAAATCTAAATGATAAATTAGTATACCAAGAACTATGCAGTAGAGAATATTGAAAGTATACATTAGACATACTATTAAAGACTACCATCAACAATAATATAGGCATAATCTTATACAGACTTGAATATTCATTCCCATAAAAACCTATTATGATTGGTAAAAAAATATAGAGAGTTAAAGAAAATAAAATGGTAATAATCATATTAAACAGAACACTCTTTTTTAAAATATTTTTAGCATCTCCTAAATTTTGGCCTATCTTTGCTAAAATTAAATTCTTTAGAACTCCAGGGATAAATGCAACCAACATACTTAATTGAATCGCAATATTGTATAATGAAACTTGAGTATAGCTCCCATACTTTACAACCAAGTACAACAAAAACCAACTAGATATATAATACATATATTCTTGAATAGCCAATGGAGAGCTAAATATCAATATATCTTTGTTAAGCTTTTTACTATCTATTTGAAACTTAAAACTTACACTATTATACAGAAAAATTATTTTTAAAAGGTGATTAAAAATCAAAGAAATAAATGCACCAAATAAACCATAATACTTAGTCAAAAAAAGTATAATTAATATATTTAAAATAAAAGTTAATATATTTATTTTTGCCAATAACACAAATTTATTTTCACCTTGAATTATAGCCTCTAATATTAATTTTAAATTTAAAAAACCAAGCAATAAAAATAAAACAATCCAGTCACTTAATTCAATATTATATTTGTTTTTTAAGAAAAATGTTACAAACCCTGCCATAATCCAAAGAATTAAAGAAATTTTAAAAATGGTATTAATAGCTAGTTGCTTACTATTTTCATCTTTATTTTTTGATAAAAAAATAATTAAGGAAACATTGGCTCCATATAAGCAAAATATAGATAAAGTAGTGACTGATGTTAAGAAAAATGTATATTCTCCAAAAACTGTACTACCGAGATAATTTATTAGAATATAGGTTATTAAAAGAGCCTGCAGAGCATTAACTCCAGACCCTAAAACCGTCCAAATACTATCTCTAAAAAATGTACTTTGAAAAATTTTCATTTATAATCTTAGTGTACTATCATTTATATCTAATACATATTTCAAGTCATACAGTACATGTTCAGCTTTACCCAAAGCACGGATCGCATCGGCGCCCATTTCTTTAAATTGCTGATGGGCAACAGCTAAAATCACAGCGTCATATTGACCATTTTCAAGTGTTTGCACTGGGGTAATGCCATACTCATGTTCTGCTTCTTTAGCATCTACCCAAGGATCATAGATATCAGCATCAATATGATATTCCTGAAGCTCATGTACGATGTCAATAATTTTGGTATTACGAATATCAGGACAGTTTTCTTTAAAACTTAAGCCCAATACCAAAACTTTTGCACCTTCAACTTGAATACGCTTTTTTAACATCGCTTTAACAAGTTGAGTAACAACATAAGCGCCCATCCCATCATTTAAACGGCGACCCGCCAAGATAATTTCAGGGTGATACCCAATCGACTGCGCTTTATGAGTTAAGTAGTACGGATCAACCCCGATACAATGACCACCGACGAGACCTGGACGGAACGGCAGGAAGTTCCATTTGGTACCTGCCGCTTTTAATACTGCTTCGGTATCAATCCCCATTTTATTAAAGATAACAGCAAGTTCGTTAATAAGTGCAATATTGACGTCACGTTGGGTGTTTTCAATGACCTTAGCTGCTTCAGCCACTTTAATGCTTGATGCTTTATGCGTACCGGCTTCAATAATCAAGTTATAGACTTCATCGACAAAATCAGCGACTTCAGGCGTAGAACCTGAGGTAATTTTTAAAATATTGGTCACACGGTGTAATTTATCGCCTGGGTTAATACGCTCAGGACTGTAACCCGCAAAGAAGTCTTGATTAAATTTAAGCCCAGACACTTGCTCTAAAACAGGAATACAACTTTCTTCTGTGGCACCTGGATACACTGTTGATTCATAAACGACTACATCACCTGCTTTAAGTACCTGACCAATACTTTGTGAAGCTTTAACCAGTGGCATTAAATCAGGTTGTTTAAACTCATCAATAGGCGTTGGAACAGTCACAATAAAGAAGTTACAGTCTTTTAAGTCTTCTAAATTCGCTGTATAGCTTAAATGTGTCGATTGTGCTAGTTCTTCTGGTGATACTTCTAAGGTATGATCTTGACCACTTTTGAGTTCATAAATGCGTTTTTGATGAATATCAAACCCTACAACTGGTACTTTTTTCCCAAATTCTACTGCTAAAGGTAGGCCTACATAACCTAAACCAATAATTGCAATTTTAAGTTCCGAGATTTGTAACATCCACTTAAGCCTTATGTTATTTATTTATGTCTATTCATAGATCAATAAAATCAGCACGTAATATAACAGATTTTGAATAAAATCAGAAAATACAACTCATAAAATTTTATATATTTGCATCAAATACAGGATACATTTAATACGACATAGAAATAAAAATAACTAAATTAATACTTAAAATTTAATATAAAAACAAAAACTTAAAATAAAAATTTATCTTTTATGATATCCATCTACATATTTTTCTAATATCTTAATTAGATTTGATATATCATTTTTATACATGCATATATCTCTCATTCTCTGAAAAACATTATGAATTTCTTTATTTTCATAATAGCTTTCAAAAGACTTTAAAATACGCTCATGTTGAGTTTTCTCTACATTGGTGGCATCAATTAACAATTCTTCATAGAGTTTCTCACCGGGTCTCAGACCTGTAAACTGAATCTCAATATCTCCCATCCCATGCTCATCTACGGGGCGGAGACCACTAAAACGAATCATTTGTTTAGCCAAATCTATAATTTTAACCGACTCACCCATATCTAATAAAAACACATCGCCACCTGTACCCATTGCACCCGCCTGAATCACGAGTTGTGCAGCTTCGGGAATGGTCATAAAGTAACGGGTCACTTCAGGATGGGTCACCGTTACTGGACCACCTTGAGCAATTTGCTTTTTAAACAGTGGCACCACTGAACCCGATGAACCGAGTACATTACCAAAACGTACAATACTGATTTGCGTTTTCGGATGGGTCGATGCCAAACCCTGACAGTACAATTCTGCCATGCGTTTTGAAGCACCCATCACATTGGTTGGGCGTACTGCTTTATCGGTTGAAATCAATACAAAAGTTTCCACACCTTGGGCTACAGCGGCATCGACACTGCGCTGTGTACCAATCGAGGTATTATAAATCCCTTCAAAAGGATTGGCTTCAACCAATGGGACATGCTTATAAGCTGCAGCGTGATACACCGTTTGCACAGCATATTGTTGCAATATACGCTCTAATTTTTGCCAATTGGTGACAGAGCCTAAAACTGGGATCACCTCAATGCCTGAAGCCTGTAACTCACGATCTATCGAGTACAGTGCAAATTCAGACATTTCAAACAGCACTAGCATTTTCGGTTGATGCTTGACGATCTGACGACAGAGTTCGGAGCCAATGGACCCCCCTGCCCCAGTCACCATCACAACTTTATTTTTAATATTTTTTTCTAACAGTTCTGGTTTCGGTGGTACAGGATCACGCCCCAGCAAATCAATAATATCCACTTCACGAATATCAGAGACTTTGACTTTACCATCGACCAGTTGAGTCACCCCTGGTAATTCCATGATTTTCACATCAGTGGCTTCAAAGGATTCAATAATTTCCTTTTTACGGGCACGACCCACCGATGGCATGGCAAGTAAAACTTCTTCAATGCCAAATTTACCAAGTTTCTTTTGCGCTTTTTTCGGTGAATAAATTTTTAAACCACTTAAAGACTGCCCTTTCAATGATTTTTTATCATCAATAAAACACACGGGCAGATAATCATCGGAACGGTTTAAAGCGGCCGCAATTTGTTGTCCAGCAAGCCCTGCGCCATAAATCGCGACACGTTTACGGGTTTGTTTTTTAGCAAAGGTTTTTAAGGTCGCATAACGAATGACTGCACGGCTCCACCACATGTATGAAAACAGCATAAAGCCATACATGAGTGGAATACTCATTGGAATAAACGCTACATCTAATTTTTTAATGGCATACAAAGCGACAATGTGAACGAATGTGCCAATTGAAATACGCAGTAGATAATCTTCATTAAATGAACGTACAATCGCACGGTAAATCCCAAGCAAAGCAAATACCGATATGCCAAAGATCGCGACATAGATATACCAAGCCTCAAGCCCTTGCATCACCGTGACATTTGGACGTGCCAAACGAATCGCATAGGCAAGCCACATCATCAGTGGCAACATGCACACATCCATGGTCACCAAAACCACTTGTTTTTGGCGACGAGGTAAGGAGGCAATGGAACGAATAAAATCTTTCATTGAAGCTCGGTTATATCTGCTGAAATAGCACGGCGTGATTATACGCTGTTTTCAGTTTGAATCTGAGTAATCACGCTTTGAATCGCATCGACGGTTTTTTGCAGGCTTTGTTCAGATAAAGTCGGATGAACCAAGAACATTAGGCTGCTTTCACCTAAAGCTTTTGCATTGGCTAAACGTGTTTCTGGACGCCACGGTGTGTCATCAAAGGCTTTTTCTAAATAGACTTCTGAGCATGAGCCACTAAAGCAAGGCACAGCTTGCGCACTGATCTCTGCCATAATGCGATCACGTGACCATGCTTCAGGCAATGCATCAACATTCACTTGCACATAGCATTTATAGGCCGCATGCACATAATCGTTAGATGGTTTTGGTACAGTAAAATAAGGACTATTTTCAAAGACTGCTTGGATACGTGCCATATGGGCATTACGTTTTACTGTCCATTCTGGCATTTGTTGCAGTTGCAACCGACCAATCACTGCTTGCATTTCCATCATGCGCCAGTTGGTGCCAAATGCATCGTGCAACCAACGGAAACCCGGTGGATGTTGTGTGTTGTAGACACTGTCAAAGTTTTTGCCGTGATCTTTATATGACCACATTTTTTTCCAAAGATGTTGGTCATTGGTGGTGACCATCCCCCCTTCACCACCCGTGGTCATAATCTTGTCTTGGCAAAATGACCAAGCACCAATATGCCCGATTAAACCTGCCGATTTACCTTTGTACATCGCACCATGCGCTTGAGCGCAATCCTCAATCACGAAGATGCCTTTTTCCTCAGCCAATTGCATGATCGGATCCATGTCACACATCCAACCTGCCAAATGCACACAAATAATGGCTTTGGTATTCGGTGTCAGCACCGCTTCAATGGTACGGCGTGAAATATTTTGTGAATCTAGTTCGACATCAGCAAAAATCGGATTGGCACCTGCGGTCACAATCGAACTTGCAGAAGCCAAGAAAGTACGTGAAGTGACAATCACATCATCGCCCGCACCAACACCTAAAGCTTTGAGGGCTAAATCCAGTGCCACCGTACCATTGGCAACCGCAACGGCATGCTGGGTTCCAACAAACTGTGCAAATTCCTTTTCAAATTCACGGCATTCCTGACCTGTCCAATAATTAACTTTATTGGACAAAAGAACTTTTGATACCGCATCAGCTTCTGCTTGGGTAAAGCTTGGCCAAGGCTCAAATGCACTGTTTAACATGGAATTTTCCTAAAACTTATTGCTGTGAAGTCGAAATAATCCGCGCAGGATTACCCACCACTGTTGTGCACGCAGGGACACTTTTGGTGACCACGGCGCCCATACCGACAATCGCACCTTTGCCAATCACTAAAGGCTGATCAGGTGTGCCCTGCTTAATCATGGCACCTGCGCCAATATAGGCATAGTCATGAATATGAATATTGCCGTTGCATTTTACGCCTGGCGCAAAGGTAACGAAATCCCCAATCACACAATCATGCTCGACATAGCTATATAAATTGGCGTGGAAGCATTTGCCGATTTTGATATTCGAAGTAATAGTTACGAATGGGCTTAAAGCCGAACCTTCGCCTATTTGCAGCTCATCCATGAAAATGACATTGTCGGCAGAAATCGACCAGAGCCTAATGCCATTGGCTTCTAAACGCTGGGCGATCTTTTCTCTTACATGACTATTGGCAATCGCAATTTGTACGTATTTCTGAGAGGCTGATTCATTGAGGAAAGCTTGATAATTCATGGCACGATGACCATTTACCATAGCAATCTCTGTTAAAGCATCATCAATAAACACAATTTCAGCATCTTTGTTTTCACGTGCCAATTGCTGACGCGCCACAGGCATCAGACTACGCCCACAACCTGAAGCACCATAAATTGCATAAAGTGTTGTCATTTTTTTTGTTCCGGTGTGCCGGTAAATTTTGTCATGGTCGCCTCGCCTTCAGCACTAATATCATCCTTGGCAATCACTTTTTTGATTGTTTTGAGCATGATTTTAAAATCAAGCCATAGCGATTGGTTTTCAACATACCAGGTATCAAGCTCAAATTTCTTTTCCCATGAAATCGCATTACGACCATTCACCTGTGCATAACCAGTAATGCCCGGACGCACATTGTGACGCTTGGCTTGCTCGCTATTATATAAAGGCAGATATTCCATCAGCAGTGGACGTGGCCCGACAATACTCATATCGCCTTTAATCACGTTCCACAATTCAGGCATTTCATCCAAACTCGTGGCACGTAGCATTTTACCAAATGGGGTCAGACGCTCACTGTCGGGTAATGGATTGCCCTCAGCATCCAGTGCATCTTTCATAGTACGGAACTTGATCATTTCAAATGGTTTGCCATGTAGCCCAGGACGCACCTGACGAAACAGCACCGGTGAACCTAAATTCTTTTTCACTTTATGTGCCACGATCAAATACACCGGTGACAGCAGAATTAAAGCTGTGGAAGCAATCGTGATATCAATAATACGTTTTAACATTGAATTCCTCTGCCCCTTAGTCAAGATCTGTCCAACGTCTATTTACAGATTGACCTGCATTATTCATGTGAATCACTTTGGCATAATTTCCCACAGCCGTGGCATTTTCAGGAATATCTTTCGTTACTACACTACCCGCGCCAATCGTTGCATTATCACCAATCGTAATTGATTCCACGATACAGACATGAGGTCCAATATAAACATTATTACCAATTTTGGCCGCTCGACGACCACCATTGGCACCAATCGTTGTGAATTGAGATAAATTGACGTTATGCCCAAGCTCTGCTGTGGGATTAATGACTAAAGGTCCACCATGTCCAATATATAAGCCATAGCCAATTTTAGTCGTGGTATGAATATAGATTCCATATTTCTTCTTTTTGTAATAATAAATGGGATAAGCGAATTTGGCTAAAAACGTTTTTGAACTGGCAATGCGTAACCAAAATGAAAAATTAAAGCCACGATTAAATAGGTAGTTTTTAACAAACAATTTAAAACTGACTTTTCCAGTATAACGATATAAATCGCTTTTGATGTATTTAATCAACATGCGCCAGACTCTAAATTGATATCGATGATTCCCATTTCGCGAAGCATGTGGGCATTCACTTGATGCACATCATATTTATTCAGGGCAATTTCACGTGAACGTTGACCCATGAGCGCAATCAGTTTTGGATCTTCAATAAAATATTGCATGCTTTTTACCAAATCATCGCCTGATTTTACTCTGACCAAATAGCCGTTGATACCATGGGATACCGTTTCACGACAACCCGGTGCATCAGTGGTGATAATCGCACGTCCCATTGCCATCGCTTCTAATACCGTACGTGGCGTGCCCTCACGATAGGAGGGCAACACATAGACTGAACTTTCCCTGATTGCAGGACGCACATCACTGAGTTTACCCCAGTATTTCAGGCGACCATCGGCAATCCATTCATCGAGCTCAGACTGGGAAATGGCTGAAGGATTATCATCAATCCAACCGACCAAATGAAATTCTGCTTCAGGATATTGGACTTTGATGATGCGTGCCGATTCAGCATATTCACGCACACCTTTATCACCCAATAATCGGGCAATCAGCAAGAAAGAAGCTTTGACCTGCCCTTCTTCATTTATCGGTAAGGGCATGACATCAAAGTCTTGCACATTGACGCCTGAACCATTCACCACCACAGCGGGTTTATTGGCTTCAAGCAATTGCATGTCTTGGAACAGTTTCAAATCATCCGGATTTTGGAAAAAGACTTTATCACTATGTTTTAAGGCTTGAGCATATAAACCATACACCATCTTTTGGAACAGACTGCGCTTGCCCGATTCCACATTTTGAAAGGCATAACCCAGACCGGTAATCAACGCAAAACGATGTGGCACTTTTGCGAGCCATGATGCGAGCGTGCCGTAAATCACAGGTTTAATGGTATAGGACAACACGTAATCCGGTTGAATACGACGAATTTGCTGATACAAATATTTAAGTAACTTTAAGTCTGCCAGTGGATTGGTGCCGGTGCGTTGCATCGGAATTTCATGCAAATGATAGCCGAGTGCTTGTAATTTTTGCTGTTCTCCAGGAAAGCTTGCAAACTCAGGTGCCATGATATGAATCTCATAGCCACGGGATGCAATCGCTTCCAATAATTTGCCACGAAAATTCAGCACTGAAGGCAGAAAACTACTGATCATTAAAAATTTCATGCCTGTTGGCTCCACACCTGCATATATTGACGGCTAACGGTTGCAATACTGAAATTCTGCTCGACCCGTTCACGCGTTGCTTGTTTTAAGGCTTGTTTTTCTGCTTCTGTTTTTTGGGCATATTGTAAAATTGCCTCTGCCAAAGCTTGGGCATTCCGTGGTGGAACAATACTGCCTAAATCTTGAATAATGTATTTAGCATCACCGACATCGGTACTGATACACGGCAAACCTGATGCCATAGCTTCGACCAATACATTCGGAAAACCTTCGGTAATCGAGGTCATTAGGAATGCATCAATGGATTGATAAAAGGCGGGCATATCTGAAATTTGATCAAGTAAATATACCTTTTGAGCATCTAACTGATACTGCTCAAATAAGGCTTTCACTTCAGAGTTTTCTAAACTCGCACCTGAGCCTGCAATTTTGAAGATGATGTTTTCATCTTTCAGCAAGCCCATGGTTTCAAACAAATACGGATAACCTTTGGCGGTGTGATAACGCCCTGCAAAACCAATCACCGTTGGTTGATTGAGCTGTACATTCGGCTGAAATTTATCAAGAAATACGCCATTAGCAATCACATGTTGGTTGGCATTTTGAAAACCAAAATCATTATGTTGCTGTTTGGATGACTGCGCACAATAAATAATAGCACTCGGTTGTTTCGATAAGATTTTACTTAAACTAAGTGCAATTTTGGTGCTGATCGATTCATCTTTGGGTGATGCCAGCGAATGATGAATCCCCCAAACCACATTGGGTTTTTGAGGCAACCCAACGACACTTAGACTGGTGAGCACATTGGCATGATACATCCAACATTGTACGGTTTTTGGTTGTAATTTTTTCAGTAAACC
Organism: Acinetobacter sp. CY05; assembly: GCF_059515805.1. Taxonomy (NCBI): domain Bacteria; kingdom Pseudomonadati; phylum Pseudomonadota; class Gammaproteobacteria; order Moraxellales; family Moraxellaceae; genus Acinetobacter; species Acinetobacter sp. CY05. The sequence continues at coordinate 28,564 of NZ_JCAKMW010000023.1, forward strand.
ACGCAGTTTTTGAATCGTACTTAAGGTATTTAAACCGTTCCACTGCAGTGCATAATGCGACTGGCAACGATCAAGTGTGCTTTGATAAACATCCGATGTTTTCATCAAACTAATAATCACATGCTGATACTGATCTTCTGTATATTGGATCAGATGTGCAAGCATCATTTCGGCACCGCCTACGCCAGCAAAGTTGGTAATCACATGCACCATTAAAGGTTTGCTCATGATGCAGACTCCATCATGCTGAAGTACTGTTTCAGGACAGTTTTTTTGTGGAACTGCTGAATATGCGTGTCGAAATCACTTTCTGAATATTGAACATAATCTGCAAAAATCGCTTGATGCATCGCTTGAGTCAGCCCCACTTGATCATTGCATTCAACCAATAAACCAAACTTGGCGCTGTGCAAGATTTCCATAGGACCACTTGGGCAATCGGTACTGACCACTTTCACTTTAGATGCCAAGGCTTGAATCAGCACACCCGGCAAGCCTTCCCAATTCGAGCTTAAGACAAACAACGAGGCATATTTAAAATAGGCATAAGGATTGGCATCAAAGCCCGGTAAATCCACCACATCGTTTAAACCCAGTTCCGTAATTAAGGCTTCAAACTCAGTCCGTAGTTCGCCCTCACCTAAAATAATCAAGCGTGTATCTGCATATTGATCGTGTAAGACTTTAAATGAACGAATCAAAAAGCCGAAATTCTTGGCTTCGGTCAAACGCCCAACAGCTAAAATGACTTTGTTGGTTTCATTGAAAAATTTATGCGTGACAGGTGCTTCGAGTTTTTCAAAATAGGCATCATCTAAAACAGGGTTATAAATGGTGCTGAGATTATTCTGTTTATAACCGTAATATTCTCGAAAATCCGCTTCCACGCCTTTAGACACACAGACCACTTGCTGTGCCATCGGATACGTCCAATTGACCAAAGTTTTCAGTACAAACTTGGCAATACCTTGCAACTTCATATTTTTCGACGGCGTAGACACTTCACGGAAAATCAAGCGTGTTTGCACGCCTGCCAACTTTTTGGCAATCCCAGCCACTATATTGGTATGGGTTTGGGTGGCAACAAGGCAATCATATTGTTCGGCTTTCATTTTTATTTTTAAGGGGGCGATGCTATTCATCACTCGACCACAATTAAAATTCACCAATTCAATTTTAGAGCTGACTTCAGGCAATAGTTTGGCTTTTTCACCATGCAGATGGCACACGCCCAAATGTATATTCAGCCCTTGTTCAGCAAAGCTATTGGCCAGTTGAATGACCGTACGTTCTGCACCGCCACCGCCCAAGCTTGGCAAAAAGAACATGACTTTATTCAACATAATTAGACCTAAATAACATGAAATGGGAAGATATTAGTTTGAGATTTTTGAGGCTTGAATTGCCATAGCACGTTCTACACGCTCATGGTAATCCGTGATGCCGACCAAATCGCTGTCACTGGCACAGTTGCTTTGAATTTTGGCTTGATAATCAGCAAAGCTTGACACCACTTTGGCAGGCACACCAATCGCCACGCTATGATCAGGAATGTTTTTGGTTACCACCGAACCTGCGCCAATCACGACATTCGAGCCAATGGTGACACCCGGCATAATAATGCTATTTACACCAATAAACACATGCGAACCAACCTGAATCGGGGCAAAACGTTGATAGCGTTTACCGTGCTCATCTTTAACCAAACAGGTACTGCCATCATGGGTAATAAATTTTACGCCAGAAGTCACGGTGACATGATCGCCAATGGTGACTAGAAACGGTTCTGAGCCCCAATTTTTAATATAGATTCGGCAGTTTTTACCCACTTTTACGCCCTTTTTACGCGCATATGCCACACTGCCTTTGGCCATAAAATACGCCAAATCAAACAGCTGTCGAAAAGCAGAAACAAGAAATGCCATATACATGACCTATGTCAGGTTGTAAAAAGGAGGAAAAATTACTGAATATTTTACGCTGAAAAATTGCTTTAGGATATGAATATCAAAGTCACATGAAACTTGCTTTTAAAGTGCTTTAATTTTTTTGACGGGACTACCGACATACACCCCAGCATCATCCAATGGTTTAGACACTAAACTACAGGCACCAATCACACTATTATTTGGAATGCTGACACCATCAAGCACTGTCACTCGTGCGCCAAGCCAAATGTTTTCACCTAAACTCACTCCGAGTTTGGTAATCGCATCTTTAACCAAAACATCAGGCTCACCAAACTTATGATTGCTGGCAATAAGAATACTTTGCGTGCCAATACGGGTGTTATTACCAATGGTCACACCGCCACAGCCATTGATATACGACTTGGAATTAATGCTGACATCTTTGCCAATGACAACCTTGCCACCAAAGCATTTGATATAGCTGTTTTCACCAATAAAACTGTTATCGGCAATCTCAAGCACCGCACCATTTTCAACAATTAAACTGACATTATCGCCAATATAGACATTGTTTCCGATCTTCACTTGTCCACTAATATCTACGCTACAGCCTTTGCCGAAATAGCGAAACTTGGTGCCAAATGCCACATTATAAAATTGTTGACGACATTGTGCAGTGAACCAATTCATCAGTTTTAATAGTTTAAAAAACATCAGTTTTTGTTTCTCCACACCACAAATAAAATAGCAAAGTTATAGATAATCAGTGCAACAGGCACTGCCAATAGCATATAAATTTTATCGTCAAATAAAACATATAGTCCTGCAAATAATGCAAATTTGATGATTAGTTCCACAATTTGCAATTTGAATAACACTTGGCTGTTGCGCTTGGCAATTAAAAAAGCAGAGCTGGGTGGATTACAGAAAATAGCCCAATAGCCCAAGGCTAAAATTTGAAAATAGGTCGAAATACCGACCCATTCACTGCCAAAAATCCATAAATACAGTGATTCAGGCAGAATAAAGAAAATGGCAAATAACGGCAGTGAAACCAGACTGAGCAATACACTCGCCTTTAAGGCACTTTGATTGGAGTCTATGCTTTTAAATTTGCGAATAAAGAACTGACGCAAGGTTTGCGAAATTAGATTGATCGGTACACGCAGAGTCCGCTCGACAATGGCATAGAAGCCCATCGCCTGCACACCGACAAAATGCGACACCACATAATACGGTAAGTTATGTGAAAAACTATTCAGTAAGGCATGAGGCGTATTGCTATAAATAAAGTCTTTATAATGTTTAAATGCCTGCCAACTGACTTGATACAGTTGATGTTTCAATACATAAACTAACACCGCCACAATCATGATGATCGAACTGACGTTATAGCTATTCACCAAACTAATCTGCATGATGAATGGCAAAGACAGTTGCACTGCAACCACAATGGCACTGCGGAAAATATTTAAAACTGCGCAGAAATATTCTTGATGTTCGGAAAATTGATAATTATACAGACTTTGAATCAGGGTATTGGCTAGTACGCCTGTGGCAACAGCCCCTGCCATCTCCACATTTAGAATAAAACTGATGAAGATGCCACTGATGATAGCGATAGCTGTTGAGAACACCGCCCCTTCAAAGATTAGGCTTTTTTTATCCTGTTGTTCTGCCACCAATAAGGCTTGATCTAGACGTAAATTCGCAACCGTGGATAAAACACTGACAATCGCTAAAGCAATACCATAAGCACCAAAGTCGGCAACAGAATACAGGCGTGTTAAAACAGGAAGTGCGATAAATGTGATTATCGCACCTGTCAGTAAACTTAAGGTAATCAGCCCAATCGACTGATACTTTGCGAAAAGTTTCGCAATCATCCAAGCAGCATCATTTCAAATTATTCACGTACCAACGCATCGCTAGTTGAATACCTTCGGCAATTTTAAACTCAGGTGCATAACCTAAGTGTTGCTGAATTTTGGCAATGCTCGCTTGTGAATGACGCACATCCCCCGCACGGAAATCACGGTATACCGGATCACGCTCATACTGCACATCATTTTCCGCAAGCGCAGATTGAATGGCACGATACAAATCATTGAGCGTGGTACGATCACCTAATGCTACATTGTAAACCTGATTCTTGGCTTCATCACTTTGTGTAGTTGCAGCTAAGATATTAGCTTGTACAACATTCTGAATAAAACAGAAGTCACGACTGGTTTCACCATCACCATTAATAAAGACATCTTCACCAGCAATCATCGATGCCGCCCATTTTGGAATCACCGCAGCATAGGCACCATTGGGATCTTGGCGTGGACCAAACACGTTGAAGTAGCGCAGACCAATCGCTTTAAAACCATAATTTTTCGCAAACACATCGGCATATATTTCATTGACATATTTCGTCACGGCATATGGAGATAATGGCTTACCGATATTTTCTTCAACTTTTGGTAATGCAGGATGATCACCATAGGTTGAGCTACTTGCCGCATAAGTAAAAGTGGCAACGCCTGCATCTTTTGCAGCTACAAGCATATTAAGGAAACCAGTAATATTCGCACTGTTTGTTAAAATTGGATCCGCAATTGAGCGAGGTACAGAACCGAGTGCGGCTTCATGCAATACATAATCCACACCGATACAGGCTTTTTGGCAATCTTCGATTTTACGGATATCACCTTCAATAAAGCGGAATTTTGCCCATTGTGCAGCCGTCACCAAGCTTTGCACTTGATCTAAATTATGCTGATGACCTGTGGCAAAGTTATCTAAGCCAATAACATTTTGATCGAGCTTGAGTAAAGTTTCTAAAAGGTTGGAGCCAATAAAGCCTGCAACCCCAGTGACCAGCCACGTTTTCGGCTCGGCTTGAAGTTGCTCACATACCCGTTGATATTGATTCATGCAGTATGTCCTCTTACAAACGAAGGTCAGATTCAGAATGACTCAGTACATATTTCAAGTCATATAAAACATGCTCAGCTTTACCCAATGCACGAATTTCTGCAGCACTCATTTCTTTAAATTGCTCATGAGCAACTGCCAAAATCACAGCGTCATATTGACCGTTTTCAAGTGTTTGTACTGGGGTAATGCCATATTCATGTTCTGCTTCTTTAGCATCTACCCAAGGATCATAGATATCAGCATCAATATGATATTCCTGAAGCTCATGTACGATGTCAATAATTTTGGTATTACGAATATCAGGACAGTTTTCTTTAAAACTTAAGCCCAATACCAAAACTTTTGCACCTTCAACTTGAATACGCTTTTTTAACATCGCTTTAACAAGTTGAGTAACAACATAAGCGCCCATACCATCATTTAAACGGCGACCCGCCAAGATAATTTCAGGATGATACCCAATCAACTGTGCTTTATGAGTTAGGTAGTACGGATCAACCCCGATACAATGACCACCGACGAGCCCCGGACGGAATGGTAAGAAGTTCCATTTGGTACCTGCCGCTTTTAATACTGCTTCGGTATCAATCCCCATTTTATTAAATATGACAGCAAGTTCGTTAATAAGTGCAATATTGACATCACGCTGGGTGTTTTCAATGACTTTTGCTGCTTCAGCGACTTTAATACTGGCCGCTTTATGCGTACCGGCTTCAATAATCAAGTTATAAACTTGATCAACAAAATCAGCCACTTTAGGGGTAGAACCTGAGGTGATTTTTAAAATATTGGTTACACGGTGCAATTTATCACCTGGGTTAATCCGCTCAGGGCTATAACCGGCAAAGAAGTCTTGGTTAAATTTTAGACCCGATACTTGCTCCAATACAGGAATACAAACTTCTTCAGTTGCTCCTGGATAGACCGTTGATTCATAAACGACCACATCACCTGCTTTAAGTACCTGACCAATACTTTGTGAAGCTTTAATTAATGGGGTTAAATCAGGTTGTTTAAATTCATCAATCGGTGTTGGTACAGTCACAATAAAGAAGTTACAGTCTTTTAAGTCTTCTAAATTCGCTGTATAGCTTAAATGAGTAGATTGTGCTAATTCTTCTGGTGATACTTCTAAGGTATGATCTTGACCACTTTTGAGTTCATAAATGCGTTTTTGATGAATATCAAACCCTACAACTGGTACTTTTTTCCCAAATTCTACTGCTAAAGGTAGGCCTACATAACCTAAACCAATAATTGCAATTTTAAGTTCCGAGATTTGTAACATTGTATAGCCTTTTGTTTATAGAGGATTTGAGTCGCTAAAACCCTCTTAATATAGCAGAAATTAGGAAAATAGTTTATTTTAAGTAGTCTCAATCATGGATAACCCTAATTTATAATTAGGGCCAAATATAAAACATAGGTTACATCATCTTAAATAAGATTTCTAAAGCCTCCGGCTTTGTTGCATAAAGGTTTGAAAGGCTGAACTCCTCTAAGTAATCCAAATTTAAGAGACAACTTGGGTATGCGGGCGACCTAATTCTGTGAATTTATTCAAAACCGCTACGCGTGCGTGGATCTCATTTAGCTGACTCGGAAAGCTCCTTGCTGTTAATTTATCGCCTAATAATTTAATACAATGCATTTTGGTTTCCACCAAACTTCGACGGTGATAATCAGACCACTTTTTCCAAAGGGACCTACCTAGCCGTTTGACTGTCTTTAATAATTCGTTCCGCTCTAGAGACCTCGCTTGTTGATCTTTCCAAGGCTTTGCATTCTTCCTAGGTGGAATGATCGCATATGCATCTCGATCTAAAATGACTTCTCGGCAATGCTTTGTGTCATAAGCACCATCTGTATAAACAGAATCAATTTTTTCATCCAAGGGAATTTGAGCAAGTAAATCTTCGAGTACTTGTGAGTCGCTGACATCATTTGTGGTGAGTTGTACTGCACGTATTTGCAGGGTTTTATAGCTAGACCACATCCTTTGGCTACAATATTTTTAAATTTAATTATGTAACATCAATGTTT
>NZ_JCAKMW010000024.1:0-34029 GCF_059515805.1 Acinetobacter sp. CY05
GTAAGCATCCGCTGAACCCCATACCTATTTTTTAATTTTGGTCGGGTTGCCACCGGTGTGGCAGTAATTCTTCAATTTGGGTCACTTTGTGTGTCGGTAGCCTTTTCAGCACATCACTTAAATAGGCATACGGATCCAAGCCATTGAGCTTTGCTGACTGGATTAAAGTCATGATATTGGCAGCTCGTTGGCCACTGCGCAGCGAGCCAGCAAACAGCCAGTTCTTGCGTCCTAAGGCCCAAGGTCGCATCTGATTCTCTACCCAATTATTGCAAATCGGTAGATTGCCATCATCCAGATAGCGGCTTAAAGCTGGCCAACGCTTCAGCGTGTAATTGATGGCCTTGGCGGTGGGAGAACTCGATGGCACCGTCAGTTGATGTTGGTTGAGCCATTCATACAGTTGTTGCATCACCGGTTGACTATGCTGTTGTCGGTATTCGCGGCGCTGTTCTGCTGTACCATCGGTCTTTTTTCTGAGTTCTGCTTCTATGGCATACAGTTTCTGAATCAGCACTAATGCCTGTTCAGCGACCTGACTTTTTTTGGTCACATGCAGTTCATGGAATTTACGACGCGCATGCGCCATACAGCCCACCTCAACGACCTGGCCTGATTTAAAGCGTGCTTTATAACCACTGTAATCATCACAAACCAGATGACCCTGCCAGTTTTTCAGGAACGCTTCAGCATGCTGACCTGAACGACTATCCTGAAAGTCATAGATCACGGCTTGAACCGGATTGTACTGTGTGGTGGCATAGGCCCAGACATAACCTTTCTTCGGTTTTTTCTCATCATCACCCATCCGCATGATGGTGACTGGTGTTTCATCTGCATGCAGCACCCGCTGTTGCAGCACCACCTGTTTTAAGGCATTGGCCAGAGGTTCCAGTTCTACACCGCAGCGACCTATCCAGTCAGATAAAGTGGATCTGGACAGATCAATGCCAGCCCGCTGATAGATCAGGCGCTGACGGTACAGCGGTAAATGATCGGCATACTTCGATACCAGCACATGGCTGAGCAGTTCAGGACTGGCAATACCTTTATCAATCACATAGGCGGGCATCGCTTGCTGAGTCAGGGTATCACACTGATCACAGACCCATTTGCCACGGACATGCTGTTCCTTGTAGAACTGTGCCGGTCTGAAATGCAGTTTTTCACTGATATCTTCGCCGATACGACGTAACTGGCAGCCACAACTGCATTGGGTTGATGCAGGTTCATGCTCAATACGGATGGTGTGTAGATGATCTGGCAGCAGTCGACGTTTAGGTTTGTTGACTGTGGCTTTCTGTGTCGCTGCATCGGTTTTATCTGCATTTAATCGTTCTAATTCCAGATCAACGGCTGCGATATCTTCTTCGACCGCTTCGTCCCATAGATGGATTTGTTTTGCGGTGAGATGTTCGTTTTTACTGCCGAATTTATGCTTTTTAAACAGCGCCAGTTCATGCTCGTATTTTTGATTGAGAATAGAAAGATGCTGAACTTTGGCATCCAATTGCTGGTTTGATTTTTCTAATTCTTGATTTGATTGTGCCAGAGACTGATGCTGCATTGCCAACTGCTGGGTAAATTCCAGCAGTTGTTCATGGGTCAGTTGGCTTAAGTCAGGCAGCGTATTCATGATCGCAGTATGCCTGAGGTCATGACGCAGAGGAAATAGAACGTTTGGAGAATAGCAGAATAACCGAGCTTGGTTTAGAGCATTGTGACCACTTGCTGTCGTCCAATGCGCTGCCAGGGCAAACCCTGGATTAATGCCTGTAACTGTTCCGGGTTGAGGGCCACGGTTTCACCTTGGTGAACTTGAGCCCAGTGGAATTTTCCCTGTTCCAGCCGCCTGGCACACAGCCAGATGCCCAGTCCATCATGTACCAGCACTTTCATACGATGGCCACGTTTATTACAGAACAGGTAAGCACAATGCGGTTTAATGTAGCCAAAGGCTCTCACCACCTGAGCCATGACAGTATCCATCCCTGCTCGCATATCCAGAGGTTGGGTAGAAAGCCAGATTTCATCAATGCGGATCATGTTGCCAGTGCCTTGAGTAATTCTGCTAAAGCAGATATTTCTGATACTTGCCATTTCAAGCCAATTTCTGCTTTTGAGTGGGGTAAAGTAATTTGAACCTTTAACATGTCAGTAGGAGTAGGATCTAATGGTGCAGAGCAAGATAAGGCAATAAATGCAGGTTTATTCGGTAGTGGTGAGCGATCACTCCCTGGCTTAGCATCAATTAAGCGAATCCATTTGGATACAAGATTTGTATTCAATCCATGTTGCAAAGCGACCGAAGCAATTGAAACGTCCGGTGCTTTACAAGCCTGAACGATCTGCTGTTTAAATTCAGCACTGTATGTTCTTCGTTTTTTCGCAAGAGATGCGATGGATGTCTGGTGATTTGTAGTCATAAATTTTAGTCCCCACTTGTTTTTAAGTGGGGACTAAATTAAGGCTTATAGGATGAATTCATAAGGTGTGTTCAGCGGACGCTTACGCTTTAATGCTGCTTTTTGATAACCGATTGCTAGCTCACTCGGTACTTGAGCGTGAGGATTGTTGTCACTAGAAGCTTGAGATTGTTGTGGATTTTGATCACATGCACTCAGTAATACAGTTAAACTCGTAAGCGCAGTAAGGTATTTAATTTTCATGTTACATTTATACTTATGTCGATTTTTAAAATATAAACAGCACACTGACACAAACAAAATCTTAAATTCTGCTATGCATATCTTAAATTTAAAATCGATTTAAAAGCCAGATAGGTTGTTGATATTTAATTAAAAATAAAAAATAAAATAACACACCCTTGGATATCTCTTTTTAGCGCAGTTTTAGATTTTTTTATGCTAAGACTAAATATTCATTAAAGCAGATAAAAATTAATATAAAAGCTAAACCCTCAATCTAAGCGTTTTTTTGGAAAAAACCGCACAAAATCAAGCGATCACTATTACAAAAAACTTAATAAATACCACGATTAAATGACGTTCTGTGTAAGCCCCTACGCTTACACTCGAAAGAGAAACGAAAATAATAAGTATGAGCATATGTCAGTACAGGAATTTATTCAAAGAACAACACAAGCCGAACGACGCGATCAAAATCATATGACTGCTGCAGTGAATTTACAAAAACTCATTCAAGCCAGCACAGATATTGCCCACCCAGGTGAAGGGCATACCTTATCGCGTTGGCAAACGCTGTCTCAAGTGGCAGCGACGGATTTGAATTTAGTGAAATGGTTTGAATCTCATCTCGATGCACTGAGTATCTTGCATGAACTTGGTTATACAGCTGAACATGATGCGATTTACGCGGTATGGGCAGCAGAAGGTGGTCCACAACCTTTGCGTGTTCAAGATCATCACTGCTACGGAATGAAAGCATGGTGCTCAGGGGCTGGAATCGTCGAAAAGGCGCTGATGACCTATCGTGATGAACAGCAACAATCACAATTAATTTTAGTAGATTTACGTGATGCCAATATTCAAATTGACCATAGTGTTTGGCAAGCCGTAGGAATGGCACAAACTGCCACTGCAAATATTAGCTTTGATCATGTCGCAGTCGAAAAAATTGCGGGTCCAAATGCTTATCTTGATCGACCTGGTTTTTGGCACGGCGCTGCGGGCGTGGCAGCATGTTGGTATGGGGCAAGCAGTCGCTTAGCACAACAGCTGTTTAATCAGCTTCAAAACAAGCCGCATCCCTTTAAAGCCATGTATTTAGGTGAAATCAGCACCGCGCTACACATCAATCGGCAGTATTTTTATGAGATTGCGCAGCGTATTGATCAATCTCCTCATCAGACGCACGAATATAAGATTCGGATGCTACGTCAATTTACAGAGCAAACGGCACGTCTTGTAATGGAAAAGGTTGGACTGGCCCTGGGGGCAGCACCTTATTGTCAGGATGGACATTTTGCCCGACTGATTGCAGATTTAAGTGTGTTTATTCGTCAAACCCATGGGGCATTTGATCTTGCGCAAATTGGAGAGCTTACGATTGAACAGGAGATAGAACAATGGACATTATAAAACACGATATTGTAGATGACCGCGTTATTTTTGGGGATGGGACCAGCACGCAAGTGTGGGAAAATTGGCAGGGTTTGCAACAACTTCCTGCACTGGATTTAAAACATGCTTTTCCTCAGCAACGCCGTGTCTGTATTTTAGCCCCACATCCTGATGATGAGATTTTAGGCTGCGGCGGCTTAATTCAACAACTGATTGCGCAAGGCAATCCAATTTTGATTATTGCAGTGACCAATGGTACCGCAAGCCATCCACATTCAAAACAATATACAGCACAAGATCTCGATCAACTGCGACCACAAGAAACCTTGGCGGCTTTAGCGCATTTAGGCGCCACCGATCAAGTGCAACGCATTGCACTCAATTTACCTGATGGTCAAGTCTATCAACAGAAAAACTCTCTTTATTTAGCACTCGAAAATATTATTCAAGATCAAGACATTTTAGTTGCAACCTTTGCACAAGATGGTCATCCAGATCATGAAGGTACTGGAAAAATTGCAGAAAAATTTGCACGTGATCATGGATTAGTGTGTTATCAAGTTTTAATCTGGGCTTGGCACTGGGCTAAACCCAATGATGAGCGTATTCCTTGGCAACGTGCCCAGCGTTTAGATCTTAGCTCACATCAACAAAACAAGAAACGTCAGGCGATTGATCATTTCAAAACTCAAATTGAGCGAGACCCAACCACCATGAATGCTCCCATTCTTTCGCAACAGGCGATTGAACGTATTTGCAAGGCATGGGAGGTCTATATATGCTAAAAACCCAAGTTTATTTTGATCAAATTTATGCGGAAGGTCATGACCCTTGGGGTTATGAACAGCGCTGGTATGAGGCCCGTAAGCGGCAAATTTGTCTGAGTGTATTATTGCAGCCAGAATATGACAATGCCTTAGAGATCGGTTGCAGCAATGGCGTGTTTAGTGAAGCATTGGGACAACGTTGTCACCAATTGCTGTGTTTAGATGGGCATCCTAAAGCAGTTGAGTTGGCACGGCGCCGTGTTGCGGCTTATCCTCATATTCGCATCGAACATGCTTGGGTACCTGAACACTTGCCCAACCAGCGCTTTGATTTAATTGTGGTGGGGGAAATCTTATATTATCTTGATCCTCCTCAACTTCAGCAATTAATCACTTGGCTGAATCAGCATCTTCATGAGACTGGGACTTTATTATGCTGCCACTGGCGACATCCGATTGAAGATTTTGAACTCACTGGCGATCAGGTGCATCAAGTACTCAGGCAGCAGCTACAACTTGAGCACTATTTAAATGTGACCGATCCAGATTTTTTAATTGATGTCTGGTCTAAATCTAACTTAAGTCTTGCCAAACAAGAGGGCTTAATATGATTGGTGTCGTCATTCCTGCCTGTAATGAAGAAGACAATATCCAAGCCTGTTTGCTTGCGGTAAAGCGATCTATTGCGCAGCTCAATGCCAACATTGAAGTCAAAATGGTGGTGGTTTTAGACAGTTGTGAAGATCAAACATTACAACGTGTTGAGGATCTTGATGTTCATTACTTGTGTTGCAATGTGCGCTGTGTAGGGCAGGCACGTGACTTAGGGGTACGCTATTTAATTGATCAAGGCGTGACGTGGATTGCATGTACGGATGCCGATAGTTGTGTGTACAGCGACTGGTTAAACCAACAACTCTCACACCAACCAGCTGATTTAATTTGCGGTGTAGTGGTGATTGACGATTGGCAGGATTTATCTTCACAAACACAAGCCCTGTATAAAGCGCATTATCAAGATCGTATGAATCATCGTCACATTCACGGTGCGAATTTAAGTTTTAGCCGCGAAGCCTATTTAAAAGTAGGGGGCTTTCAGGGCTTAAGCTGCCATGAAGACGTTGATTTGGTACAACGTATGCTCTCTGAGCAGTGTCAGGTGGTGTGGAGTAATCAAGTCCGTGTGGCGACCAGTAGTCGCCTTGATGGCCGTGTGGATGAAGGGTTTGCCCATTTTTTAAAAAACTTACAATACAAACAGCAATTATTGAAAAAAGTGAGCAACTCATAGAATTAAACTCTAAACCTAAGTTGATGTTTATTCAGTGAAAAATAACAAGCAAACGCTTTTGTTTAAATTTACTTAAAAATAAGCTGTATTTTAGCCAGAACTGTGTATAATTTCGCCAAATTACCCCTGCATAGATTATTTTTTAATCTAATTTTGCAGGGGTTTTTCTATGGAATTTCTGCAATTGGATGCTTTATTTTGTTGTGTCGGGTTATTACATGCTTCAATCCAAAACCATTGCGCTGCAATCAGGCGTCCAATTACAGCGTTTATCTGCTCAGCGCTTAGCCACCTTACTGTGCTTCTTTAGCTTAGGGTTTTCTACGGCAGCTTGGGCACCGTTAATTCCCTTTGTGCAACAACGCTTAATGTTAAATCACGCCGATTTTGGTGGCTTATTATTGTGTGCAGGTATTGGCTCAATGCTGGCGATGCCTGCCACAGGCTTTGTGATTCAAAAAATTGGCGGGCGTGCCATTATTGCCACTGCTTTAGCCTTATTTATTCTGGTGTTACCTGCATTAGCAATGGTGCCCAATACTTGGCTACTGGCAGCGAGCTTATTTACCTTTGGTGCAGCAGCGGGCAGTTTAGGCGTTGCAATTAACTTACAAGCCGTGATGGTGGAAAAGCAATACGCAAAAAACATGATGTCGAGCTTTCACGGCATGTGCAGCTTAGGTGGCTTACTCGGGGTGATGAGTATGACGGCTTTACTCGCTTTAGGCGTTACCCCCTTGATAGCAGCGCTTAGTCTGGTGGCACTCATTTTATTGCTTGCCTTGATTGCTGTCCCTAAATGCTTAACCAAAACCGAGCAACAAGAGCCTGAGGTGAGCACACCTAAAGCAAAACGCGGCCTACCAAGTGCATTTGTTGCTCTCATTGGCGTCATGTGTTTTATTGCCTTCTTATCTGAAGGCTCTGCGATGGATTGGAGCGGAATTTACTTAACCCAAGAATTTGGTGTTCAAGCGGCTTATGCTGGGCTTGCCTATACCTGTTTTGCGGTGACCATGACCATGGGGCGTTTTGCAGGACGTCAAATTCAGCAATTTTTAGGCGAAACCAAGACCATTTTATTCAGTGCCTTAGCAGCAGGTTTAGGTTTAGCGACTGTAATTTTGGCCCCGCATTGGCTGGTTGTATTACTCGGTTATAGTATTTTGGGATTAGGCTGTGCCAACATCGTGCCGATTATGTTTTCCCGTGTGGGGCGCCAGAATCAAATGCCAAAAGCAGCAGCATTATCTTATGTCTCTACCTTTGCCTATACAGGTTCACTTTTGGGTCCAGCATTGGTCGGTTTAGGCAGTGAAGTGTTTGGCTTAACAGCAGTCTTCATGGTGATTGCGATCGGTTTAAGCTTAATTGCTGTGCTTAATCAATTCACGCTCAAACAAGAGCGCCGTGCGATTTAAACGGCACTCTGGCGTATTCCCGTGACACTTTTTAAATCTGTTAAAAAGTGTTCACGCCAATCCTCAATATCCTCATTATCAATCCCCTCCATCAAAGCTTTATAGCGATGCATACGTTCTGCTAGAGACATGGTCAGCGCTTGGTATAAGGCTTGTTTTAAGCTTGTGGCATCATGAGGATCCACAATTAATGCCTCATGCATTTGTTCTGCTGCCCCTGCATAGCGCGATAAAATAAGAACGCCTGGATTGTGTGGATCTTGGGCAGCAATATATTCTTTGGCCACCAAATTCATGCCATCTTTAAGCGAGTTGACCCAACAGATTTGACTTTTGCGATATAACTGCATTAATTCATGATGGGCTAACATTTGATTGGTTAAGTAAATCGGTTGCCAAGTTGCTGTTTTTAAATCCTGATTGATAGCACGAATGCGCTGATTGACCTGTTCAAAAAGTTTTTTATAAATAGGCACTTCCATTCGACAAGGACACGCGATTTGTATCGCAGCAAAACGACCTTGCAAGGATTTTTCACGGAGTAAGGCTTCAATCGCATCCACACGTTCAGGAATCCCCTTAGAATAATCTACGCGTTCAGCAGAAATCACTAAAGGTTGATCTAGATTTGGACAAGGATCAAAATAACGTTCCAACTTTAAACTATTGCCTTGTGCGGCCTTTTGAATCAACTTGGGATTTACACCAATAGGATACGCCTGAATCAGCACCTGTCGTTTTTTCTGGACAATCATATTGTCTTGAAGGCTGCTATGCAGTAAGTCTTTATAAACCTGTAAACAGATTTTTTGGTCGGCTTTGGTTTGCAAACCCAACACATCATATTCTAATAAGTCATGTAATAGGGGCGTGGCAACGCTCAGCTGCTGCCAATATTGCAATTGACTAAATGGAATATGCAGGAAAAATCCGATACGATTTTTAAGCCCTAATTGGCGACAATATTTGGCAATACTGAAAAAATGATAATCATGCACCCAAATAATATCATCAGGCTGGGCAATGTTTGCAATCTGTTGCGCAAAGCGCTGATTAACTTGCTGATAAATGGCATATTGCTGTGGATCTTCACGCATTAAATCGCTACGGCTATGCAACATTGGCCATAATGTATTATTGGCAAAGCCAGAATAAAAACCTTGATATTCAGTTTCAGTCATTGGCGTGGTGAGATAGAGTACTTGCTGCTGTTGCTGCTCACCAAACTCAGGCAACTGACCATCTTGAATTTGCTCACCATTCCACCCCAGCCAAATCCCGCCTTGATCTTGCAAAGCATCATTCAGGGCCACCGCAAGCCCCCCAGCCGTTTGCTGGCTATTGGGTAAACTCACTCGATTAGAAAGCACAATTAATCTACTCATAGCATGTTCCTGTTCTTGTAATGAATTATTTTTTTTGTAAATTGTTCTAAGAATTCTGCGCAGTCTATGACGTTGTCAACGCGATACTGCGCTTGGGTTGCACCTTGACCCACCTTAATACTTACACCACCCATTTGATTGACAACGCCAAAACCATCTTCATCAGTGACATCATCACCAATAAAAATCGGACAATGCTGCTGCAAGGCTAAAGTATGGTGTATACGTTGGATCGCATTGCCTTTATGGGCGGCTTTGGGGGCAATTTCCCAGACACATTGACCTTGTTTAAGATAAAAATCTGGAAAATCTTGCACAATTTGCATGGCGATTTGGGCAGCTTGTTGTGCTGATTGAGGATATTCACGGTAATGCAAAGCCACTGAATAATCTTTGTATTCTTGCCTTAACGCAACACCTTGACAGGCGTGTGTCACAGATTGATGTAAGGCTTGAATCTGATCAGCTTTGATATCTGGGAGGTATCTTTTGCGTTTTAAATACAGATCTAAACCATGACTCGCTGCAATATCCACATCTAGACCGGCGACGAGTTGCTGAGCTTCTGCTAAGCAGCGACCTGTGACCAAGATTACAGGATGATCCAAGGCGATGAGGCAACTTAAAAGATGTAAGGTTTTTTCAGGAATGAAGCTCTGTGTGGGATCAAGCTGAAACTCGGCTAAAGTGCCGTCAATATCTAAATAAAGCACATAGTGTGCATGAGGTGGCATGGTATCTAGAAAATGTGAGACAGCATGACAAGTGGTCGGCATTGTAATGATAGAGCTTTATTAATAGACAGATGTCTTGTTATAGCAGTACTCAGAGCTAAAAAGTTGATTCAATTACAAACCGCTAACACGCGGACTATTTAAGCTTACATCTGTTCTTTTTGGCACACTGCGCCCCAAAATGGAACATGATTTTTGTCTGATTGTGCTTTTTAGTATGATAAAAACAAAAAAACGTAATACTAATTTGGCACAGCCTTTGCATCTATCAAGCTCATCATAAAGTGATCTAGGGTTCCGATACATAAAATGAGTGTATGTCTGAGACCGAGAGTTCACGGCGAGAAGAAGTACTGATCGCTACACGGAGGGATAAAAGCCCGGGAGGTAAACCGTTAAAAGCTTGAGGTAGATGCACATGAGCACAACAACTTATCACGAAGATCAAGTCCTTTGGACTGAACGTTTACCGGGTGGACATCACTGGTCTGCACGCATTCAGCGCGGCGCAGTCTTACAACTCAAATCCTTAGGCAAAAATGCCAATGTCGCGCTGTACTGCGTCAATAGTGAAGATAAACTTGAACGCTACAACATGCCAGACAGCTTAAAAGGGCAACACACGGCATTTTTAAGCACAGGGCACATTTTAGCTTCTGATTTAGGTCGAGCGATGATCTCGATTGTCAAAGATGATCACGGTTGGAATGATGCTTTTTGTGCACCAAGTACTGCTCAACAAATTGAACAACAATTCGGCACGAAAACCTTTCAAGATGCTCGTAATGAGATGTACCGTAACGGCAAGGACTCTTTACTGCTTGAGATGACTAAATTTGGTTTATCTGCAACCGACCTCAGCAGTACTTTAAATCTATTTTCAAAAGTTCAACCTGATGACAATGGCAACTTAAGCTATGTGGCATCTGACAATACTGATCAAGTGATTGAGCTGCGCTTTGAAATGGATTGCTTGGTGTTTTTATCGAGCGCACCACATGCTTTAGACAATAGCGCCGTGTATGCACCTGCCGATATCGAATTAAATCTGTATAAAGCACTGCCTTTAGGCGACAGCGACATATGTCGTGATTCATGCCCGCAAAATCAGCGTGCTTTCCAAAATAACAATCGTTACTACGCACTCAGCGCTTAATTGGGGGAATACAACATGACTGCACTTGTGAACTCACTACAAAATCATGAAAAAACAGTGTTAAGCGAAGTCTGTCCTGCTGGTGAAGCATGGATGTGCGAAGTCAAAACAGGACAGTATTTCCGTATTGTTGACCTTGAAGGCAACCAAGCGGTTGATACGCTTTTTATCTCCGCTTCAAATCCTGAAGAGCGTTATAGTGCAACAGATACCTTAGCGATTAATCAACAGATTTATTTAGAAAAAGGCACGGCTTTATATACCAACTTTGGTAACAAGATTGCCACCATTCACGATGACAACTGCGGTCGCCATGACACATTGGGCGGTGCGTGTTCATGTGAAAGTAACACGGTGCGTTATAGCTTGGATAAATATCCAATGCACAGTTGCCGCAATAATTTCATGATTGCCTTGTCACAGCATCCGATAGCCAAAAAGCATGGACTAAATGTGCGTCATATCGGTCCAAATATTAACTTCTTTATGAATGTACCTGTAACAAGTGAGGGACATTTGAAATTTGATGATGGTATTTCTGCACCGGGGAAATATGTGCAGATTAAAGCCGAAATGGATCTCATCGTCCTTATTTCAAACTGCCCGCAGTTAAACAATCCATGTAATGCCTATAACCCAACCAAAATTCAATTGATCATCCGTGAAGGCGAGGAATAAGAAAATGTTCAACAAAGTTTTAATCGCCAACCGTGGTGCAATTGCGTGTCGTGTCATTCGTACCTTAAAAAAATTAGGGATCCAATCTGTTGCGGTGTACTCTGAAGCGGATCGTGACTCTTTACATGTGACTTTAGCGGATGAAGCCATTTTTATTGGCGATTCCCCTGCAAGCCAAAGTTATTTAAATATCGATAAAATTCTAGAAGTTGCCAAACAAACAGGCGCACAAGCCATTCATCCCGGTTATGGTTTTTTATCTGAAAATGCAGAATTTTGTGATTTATGTGAAGCACAAGGTATTGTCTTTTTAGGGCCAAATTCCAGCCAAATGAAATCATTTGGTTTAAAACATACCGCGCGTGAGTTGGCGATTCAAGCCAATGTACCGTTACTTCCGGGTAGTCAATTGCTTGCAGATGAAGCTGAAGCGTTATTGCAAGCCAATCGTATTGGCTATCCAGTCATGCTGAAAAGTACCGCAGGCGGTGGCGGAATCGGTATGCGTTTGGTCTGGAATGAAGACGAGCTGAAAGATGCTTATGCAACTGTATCCTATTTAGCGCAAGCCAATTTTAAAGATGCAGGTTTGTACTTAGAGAAATTCGTGCAAAATGCCCGTCATATTGAAGTGCAAATCTTTGGTGATGGTCACGGCTTAGTCTTAGCTTTGGGCGAGCGTGATTGTTCGGTGCAACGTCGTAACCAAAAAGTGATTGAGGAAACACCTGCACCACATTTAAACGATGAACAACGTGCCTATATCCAAGATGTTGCGATTCAATTGATGCAGTCGGTAAATTACCGCTCGGCAGGTACGGTTGAATTTGTCATGGATACCGACACCCAAGAATTCTATTTCTTGGAAGTGAATACTCGTCTGCAAGTCGAGCATGGTGTCACCGAACAAGTGTTTGGTGTGGACTTGGTTGAATGGATGGTAACGTTAGGCAGTGGGGATTGGACGCCACCAACAACTCAACTTGAGTCACAAGGTCATTCGATTCAAGTTCGTCTCTATGCCGAAGACCCAATTAAAAACTTCCAACCAAGCGCAGGTTTACTGACGCATGTCGAGTTTGATGCCAATGCCCGTAATGAAACGTGGGTGGAAACAGGCTCTAACGTCTCATCATTCTATGATCCAATGATTGCCAAAATTATTGTAACCGCAGATGATCGTGAGGCTGCGATTCAAGCCATGACAGATACCTTGGCGAAAACCCAAGTTGCAGGGATTGAAACCAATCTTGAATATCTACAAAACATTATCGACTGCGATGTCTTTAAAGCAGGCACACAAACCACACGCTTCTTAAATACCTTTGAGTGGAAAACTCAGAAAATTGAAGTGCTCCAAGCCGGCATTCAAACCGCCGTGCAAGATGTCACAGGTCGTTTGGGCTATTGGGATGTCGGTGTTCCGCCCTCAGGTGCGATTGATCCATTGTCTTTAAATGTGGCAAATCAACTGCTTGGCAATGCCTATAACACTGCAGGTTTAGAATGTACCCTACAAGGACCCAGCTTAAAATTCCATTGTGATAGTCAAATTGCCATCACGGGTGGTGAAATGTCGGCAACACTGGATGGCGTAGCCGTACCGATGTGGCAAACCGTCAACGTCAAAAAAGGGCAAATTCTAAAATCAGGTAAAATTGCCACAGGTTGCCGTAGTTATATCGGCATTAAAGGTGGTTTGAATGTGCCTGAATATTTAGGTTCACAAGCGACCTTTACCTTAGGTCAATTTGGCGGTCATGCAGGGCGTAACTTACTGATTGGCGATATGCTTCCAATCACGGCATTTACATCGACTGAAACGAAAACGCTTGCACCTGAACAAATTCCTGCATTCTCAAATACATGGGAAATTGCGGTGATGTATGGTCCACATGGTGCGCCTGATTTCTTTACCAAACGTGATATTGATTCTTTCTTTGCGCAAGAGTTTGAAATTCACTTTAACTCAAGCCGTACAGGTGTGCGCTTAATTGGTGAAAAACCTGAGTGGGCACGTACTGATGGTGGTGAAGCAGGTCTGCATCCATCGAACATTCATGACAATGCCTATGCGATTGGTGCCATTGATTTTACAGGCGATATGCCAATTATTTTGGGGCCAGATGGTCCAAGTTTAGGCGGATTTGTCTGTCCTGCGGTAATCGTCAGCTCAGAACTGTGGAAAGTGGGTCAACTGAAAGCAGGCGATAAGGTGAAATTTGTGCCTGTCAGCTACCATCAAGCCAGCATTTTAAATGAAAAATATCATGCCATGCTGAATGCTGAAAACACGGCATTGGTAAATTTTGATGAAGCCTTTTATGCCGAGAAAAATACTTTAGAAACACCTATTTTAGACACTTTAAAAGCTGAAAATGGTGCGCCTGATGTGGTGTATCGTCCTGCAGGTAACAACTATATGTTGGTCGAATACGGCGATTTAGTGCTTGATCTAAATTTACGTTTCCGTATTCATGCCTTAATGCAGTGGGTCAAAGATCAAAATATTCAAGGCATTATTGATTTAACCCCTGGGATTCGTTCTCTACAAATTCATTTTGATTCAATTCAACTTGATCAAACTGATTTACTGCGTTTATTGCAAGTGGCGGAAACTGAATTGCCAGATGTGACAGAAATGCAAGTGCCTTCACGTACCGTGTATTTACCGCTTGCTTGGGAAGATTCGCAAACGCAATTGGCAACCGAACGTTATATGCAAACCGTACGACATGATGCGCCGTGGTGTCCTGATAACGTGGAGTTTATTCGCCGTATTAATGGTTTAGATTCTAAACAAGCGATAAAAGACATTGTATATAGCACCAATTATTTGGTGATGGGTTTGGGTGATGTGTATTTAGGTGCACCTGTGGCAACACCGCTTGATCCACGCCATCGTTTGGTGACCACAAAATATAACCCTGCACGTACATGGACGCCTGAAAATGCCGTGGGTATTGGCGGTGCCTATATGTGTGTTTATGGGATGGAAGGCCCGGGTGGTTATCAGTTCGTGGGTCGTACCACGCAAATGTGGTCACGTTACCGTAAAAACCCTGACTTTGAACAAGGCATGCCGTGGTTATTGCGCTTCTTTGACCAAATTAAGTTTTATGAAGTGTCTGAAGCAGAACTGATGCAGATGCGTGAGGACTTTAAAGCAGGGCGTTTAAAACTTCGTGTTGAAGAAGGTGTGTTGAACTTAAAAGAATACAATGACTTTTTAACTGAAAACCAAGCGTCTATTGCCGAATTTAAATCGGTTCAACAAGCCAATTTTGATGAAGAACGTCGTCGCTGGCATGAAGCAGGTTTGGCTGAATATGTGTCTGAAAGCCTTGATGCTGTGACGGATGACAGTGATGTTCAAATTCCTGATGGTGGTTGTGCAGTGGAGTCGCATATGCCGGGTTCAATCTGGAAAATTGAATGTCAGTCAGGGGATATTGTGGAAGAAGGTGCAACTTTGGCCGTGATTGAAGCAATGAAAATTGAGATTCCAATTATTGCGCCTGAGCGTATGAAGGTTGAAGACATTGTTATTGAAAAAGGGCAGACAGTGAAAACGGGGCAGGTGTTGTTTACGTTGGCGCCAGTGGCTTAAAGAATTCTCCCTAACACTCCTTACCCTCCTTTTTAAAGGAGGGAATTTGCTTTCTTTACTGGATATGACAGATGAATACCGTCCGTATATGGGGGTATTAGTGCTTGCTAATAATGACAATTGTCGCTGTTATAATTTTAATATAGCCGCCACGCTTAGTTCTTCTTAGGAAGTCCGCGCAACCTTGGCGGTTTTTTACGTCTACAAATCAGCTAATTATGTTAAAAGATTAAATAAAAACAATTACTTAAACTAGTAAAGATACAACAGGCGAAGAACTGGGTATACATAGCAACATCGCTACTGCGAACAGCAAAGTAAATGAAGTCCCAGACTTACAAGCGATTTTAGAACAACAAAAGATCATTGCAGATGCGACATCGACAATAGTTGCAGTAAGACAAACCCATTCACAAAACCAAATTAAAGCTACTACTAAAAAAACCACAGTATTGGCAACAGAATTTTATGATCAATTGAGTCCAGAAGATCAAGAGAAATTAAAAACAACAGTCAAAGAAGCATATTTATGCTTTCTTCTTTCTATAATAGAGATAAACGCCGAGTTGTAAAAAAATTAGATACGCTAATTCTCTTAAGATAGTTCTGAAAATATCAGATTCTGACCAGATAGCACTGATGATAAAGAATATCGTTATGATAAATAAATGTAGGTATAGAGGCTTTTCATTTTGTTCTGTATTGGAGCATGATGCATTGAAATACCCAAGAGCTATTAAACCAATTATTCCTATGGGAACTGCGACATAAAAACTGAAATAAATTGAGTGAACATTATCAATAATAAAAGTGACGATAACTGTAAGTACCATTAATGCTAAGCATGATAGAAAGAAATTTTTTATATAAAATTCAGGAATATAATATTTAGGCATATCACAAATTGTAAATGATTATTATTTGTGATTATATGGTTTTTGATAAGTAATTAAAACTTAAAATTTTCTAAAATTAATATAATACAGATTATACGAAGTCAAAAATGGGAGCTAAGCTCCCATTTTTGATGACTTTTTTAAATAAGGCCAGGATGTGCATCTAAGATTCGAATTAATGTTGCTGCTGGTCCTGTTGGATAGCGTCGGCCTTGTTCCCAGTTTTGCAGAGTACGATGGCTAATCTGGAGACGTGCTGCAAATTCGCTTTGACTTAAACCAGTTTTTTCTCGCACTTCCTTAATATCTGGTAATTCAAGCTCGGTTGTTCGACTTGCCTGGATCTCTTTGCGCTTGATTGCTCCTGCTTCTTTAATCGAAGCGACTAAGTCATCAAATAAGTTGTTATCCATGAAATTGCTCCTTCACGAGTTGGCGTAGTATAGCGGTTTCTTTATCCGTTAAATTATCTTTTACAGATTTTGGATAAGCCACCAAAAAAAAGATTTGATCATCCTCATTTACCCAATAGTAAATTACTCTGATACCGCCACTTTTACCTTTATTACCTTGAGCACAACGTACTTTCCGAATGCCACCGCCATTCTTGATTAAGTCACCTTTATCTGGCTGAATCAATAGATCTTGTTGAAGTTGACGATATTCCTCATCAGATACAAGGTCTTTAATTTGCTTGGTAAAGATACTGGTTTCAATGAATAACATAGATTCTTTATACGTCAATGGCGTATAAAAGATTCTAGCATTTTCTGTATCAAAAAACGAGAGCTGGGGCTCTCATCTCGTATAATCGTCATTATCTTAAATAGATTGAATGTAATCATTCTAAACTTATTTCATAATTGGCGTGATTTACCATATTGATGGCGTAATTCGATTTATATAGAAAATGAAAAGCCTCTAATATTGATTTATACATAATCAACATGAAGAGTTTCGAATGTAAAATAAAATTGCACTGATCACAGGTGGAGCATCGGGTATTGGTAAAGCAACCGCAATAAAGCTGGTGTCACAAGGGACTACAGTTATTATTTCTGGTCGACGTGCAGAAATAGGATTAAAAGCAGTTGAAGAAATAAAAGGCTTCGCAAAAAATAATGCTCAGGTACGATTCATTCGTAATGATGTATCAAATGAAGATGATGTCAAAATTATGATAGATCAAATCGTGCATGAATTTGGACGTTTAGATATGGCTGTCAATAATGCTGGTATTTCTAATGAGACCTCAACCATCAATTTATCAGATACGAACCTGTATAAAGAGATGATTAATACTAATATTTTAGGCGTTTATTTCTCAATGAAGTATGAAATCATTCAAATGCTTAAACAAGGTCATGGATCTATTGTAAATCTTGCGTCAATTGCTGGCTTAAATGGTATTCCATGGGCAGATACATATGCTTCGACTAAACATGCAGTTGTAGGGTTAACTAAGTCTTCAGCAGTTGACCATGCTTCTCATGGTATCCGTATTAATGGTGTAGCACCTGGAGCTGTTAAAACAGACATTATTGCGAAACAATTAGAGGGGGGAGATGCAAATTATAATGAAGCGAACATCAGCGCAATGCACCCTATGAATCGTTTAGGAAAACCAGAAGAAATTGCGAATGGCATTGCTTGGCTACTTTCGGATGAAGCCAGCTTTGTTACGGGACATATTTTAAGTATAGATGGCGGATTCCAAGCAAAGTGATATCTGAGAATATAAAATTACCAACAGCATTTTGGTTAGCAGTAGAGCGGCTTAGTTTAAGCCGTTCTATGTTAATTAAAGAAGCAGATCTACCCTTACATGTTGCACGTGATGATGCACGGATAACAACCCTACAGTTTTTTAAACTGTGGCAAGCCTTAGAAAATTTTAAGGGTAAGAATGTTGGGATTAAACTTCTTCAAGTATTGGATAGCGGAAACTTACCACCGTCTTTTTTAGTAGCATATCATGCAAAAAATTTACGTGATGCTATCCAACGTGTTTCGCGATTTAAGGCTTTATGCACCCCCGAAGAATTATTCCTAACAGAAGATAAAGGGTTACTCTGTATCACAATTAAATGGCCTACTGAACAGCTTAAACCGCCTCATGCACTTATAGATGCCACAATTGCTTCTTTAATTTACTTAGCTAGAGAAGGTACTCAGCAATTGGTTCAACCTGCCAAATTAGATTTAAATCGTGACATTGCAGATGTTTTTACAGGATTTATTAACTGCCCGATACACTGTAACTCAAGTGAGAATAGAGTGTATTTTTATCAAAAAGATTTAGATCTTGGTTTCCCTAGCTACAACGATGAATTATTAAAGATTTTAGATGCTGCGTTGGAAGTAAGTTTGAATCAACAAAGCGCAGGTTTAACAGTTTCTGAGCAAGTTAAATGGCTATTGCGAAGATCTTTAACTGCGGGACGACCTGAACTAAGAAGTGTTGCAAAAGAACTATCCATCAGTCAGCGGTCATTGCAAAGACATTTAAAGAATGAAGGCGCAAGTTTCCAAGCATTACTTTCTGAAACTAGAAACCAGCTCGCTTGTGAGTATTTATTGGATTTAAGCCTAGATCTTGCTGAGATTTCTTATTTACTTGGATATGAAGAGCAAGGATCATTTTTTCGTGCATTTCAGGAATGGGAAAACTCAACACCTACAAAATGGCGGGAAGCACATCTTAACGAAGTATTGAAAGTGAAAAAATAATGAAAATTGTCATCTTTGGTGCCGGTGGCATGGTGGGAGTAAAAAACGAATTTTGGAAAGTGCAAAAGTCATTTTGAAAGATTGTTTTTCTGAGGATGTGCATTTAACAAAACTAGCAGCAGAGCTAAATGTGAAAAGATTGTAAAGCTCACTTTGAATAAGCTCGAAACCCTTTTAGACAATCTAAAAAACTCCGAAAAACAAATTCAGTGGATCTGTGTATTTATATAAAGTGAAATTGAAATCAGTAGGGTATCGTTTGGTCTATCAATTCATTGATGAAAACGTTTTAGTGCTTGTTTTAGACATTGACCGAAGCGATACCATTTATAAAAAGATATAAAAAAACCGCATAAAGCGGTCTTTTTATTGATCTTAAATTAGGGCTTCTGATCCAAATGTTCATGCAAAATTCGTCTTAACTCCAAAATCGTTTCAGGTTTGGCATGAATCGAATGCCCACCTTTAAAAACCTGTTCAGACTGTGCACCTTCTAAATGCGAACTTGCATAGGGCACAATCCCATCGGACATTCTTTGCGGAGTATCAAATTTGGTGGCATTGCCCAGAATCGAATGATAAGGCAAACCTGCTTTAGGCATGATCTGATGGGTTAATTGCATAAAACGTGAGTTGGGGCTTAAATCATCCGGTCCTGAATGAATCAAACCTTGTGTACTATTTTTAGCATCTAAGCGCACATCTACTTGCTCAAAAAAAGACGTTGGCAATTTAACCAATTTTTTGGCCCATTCAACATACCACCGATCAGTCAAATCGCTGCCACGGTGCGGTGCTGCGACAAATACTGCACGGCTAAAAGGTAAATCTGCTTTGAATTGGAAACGCTCCGCAATCACTGGATTTTGTTGTAAACGACTATATTGCTCGTAATTCATCAAAGGAATCGCTTGCTTAGAAATATCAGCATCACTGACCAATAAGCGACTAATAATCCCACCCATGCTGTGTCCAATCAACACTGCGTCTTTGGCAGAGTTTGAATTGGACTCAACTTGAGCAAATGCCTGTTGAAGTAAGGCATGAATTTGGAAGCGACTCTCAAAAATTGGCATATTGGTAGAATAGGCCATCATCCATACTTGGTAATTTTCTCTTAATACCGGATCACCCAAAATATTATTGGTTAAATTGACCCAAGTTTCAGGGCTACTGGCCAAACCATGCACCAAAACAATCACTTTCTTGTGTGGTTGGTAAGGCTCTAAGCGGTATAAATGCGGCATACGCAAAGCTTCAGCCCGATCCAGCAAGCTCAAATATCCAACTTTACCCAATTTATTATGGGCTAACCAGTACGCAAAGGGCGCCGTGTAATTTGCTGTTAAGGTATATTCTTGCTCATTTAAGCGTGCCAATTGATGTTGATAAGGATTGTAGACACTTAACTTGAGAGGAGTTTGACCTGAAATAATATCTGTGGCAGATGCTTTTGCATCAATCGGTTGTAAAGTAGCTGTAACCGTTAAATATTGCGGGTAATGTAACCGAGGATTCTCTCGATTTTTGTAATAATTTGCAGGATCAACAATGAAATCATTGGCGACTTCAGGTTCAGCAGCTCTAGCTACAACAAATTCAGCCCCTAAGCCATCTTGTCGGTTGATCTTACTAAAACCAGAAAAATTGAGCGTATAACTTGACTGTAATGCATCTATCTCAAGCGCTTTAAGTTCAGGATAATTTTGCGTGTCGATGTGATAGAGATGTTGTCCAATATAAAATTGCGCTGGCAATGTTTTAAAGCGCTTGGTTTGGTATTGCAAACTAATTAAACGTGATAAAGCATAGTTATATAAAGTGCGAACCTGCATTTGACGCAGATCAAAGGCATGCTGATGAGGGTGGGTGCCTGCTTTAAATAAATAAGCATAACTATAACGTAAGCTTAAATCTAAAGCGGACAAGGTCTGCTGAGTACACGCTTTGGTTTTACAGTGCTGATCTAAGGACAAAGCGTGGGCTAAATAAAGCTCACTTAAAGCACTATAACGCTCATGTGCCGGAATCACCTGTTGGGCACTAATCGCATGGCTACACTGTTGAAACTCACGAAAGCAGCTGGTGTCGCTATAAGCGCTCATGGCCAATAAACTTTGTGTGTCGGCACTTAATTTTGAACTGCTAATAATGGTTTGACTACGCTGTTGAATGGCTTGTTCGATTTTATTGTGTTGAATGTTGACCAATTGACAACCACTGACACTCAGTACACTGGCGCTGAGTATGCCTAAGTAGATTAATTTTTTATTTATTTTAAAAAGATTAGTCATCATAAAACTTAAGCCATAACATTTAATGCTTCATTTTAACTGCTTCGAGCTCACTTGAATATGCTCCTCTGCTCCAAGTAAGCAAGGTGTCTAGGTCAATTGTGCTCATTGCATCTAGAATCATTTTTTTGATTTTTTAATGTGCTTTTTCATAGATAGTGATCTGCATACTAATGCCAGCAAAATTAAAGCATCTACTAAGCTTTGGCACGCTTTATGCTAATTATTTAGTAATACAAATTTTAAATTTCGTCATACTAAATTGGGAGTATTGTCATGTATTCACAAACCAAATTATTGCAACGTACCCTGAAAGCTTTTTTTATTGCTTTATTTAGTGCGCGCGCTGGCGTATATCTATCACAAAATCAGCATAAATAAGGAAAGAAGTGTGCCAAAACATAAACTTGCTCGCATTAGTATTACCGTTCCTGAAGCCACATTAAGCGCTTTAGACGAGAAGATTGTTGAACAGCGCTATGAAAATCGTTCGCAAGCGATTGTTGATATGATTCATCAGCATTTGGTCAATGCAGACGAGCAAGCCAACGCAGTGATGGTGGGCACACTGACCTTACTTTATAGTATTCAATCTAAAAATATTCACTATCAGATCATTGATTTACAGCAAAAACACCTGAAAGAAGTGATTAGCTCACAGCATATTCAACTTGATGATCAAAAAATTATGCAAGTGATGTTGCTACAAGGGCAAAGTCATGACTTAAAAAGAATCAGTCAAAATTTTATTGCACTAAAAGGTGTCATCAAAGGTCATTTAGAGCTGATGGACGCCGTCATGCCACCTCTGGCGCAAAACGAAATAGGATAACAACATGCACGCTTATTGGACCCTTCAAGATTGGAAAACTGCTTATCAAGATCAGCAGATTCAGCTGAATGATTTATATGCCTATACCCAGCAATTAGACAATACCGATCATGCATGGATCAGTATTGCCTCACGCGATCAACTTCAGCGCCAAATTGAAGCATTAGTACGTTTACCATCAGATTTACCGCTTTACGGTATTCCCTTTGCAGTCAAAGACAATATTGATGTGGAAGGGTTTTATACCACTGCCGCCTGTGAAGCAGCAGCCTATCTCGCCACACAAGATGCACATGTGGTGGCAAAACTAAAAGCTGCAGGTGCCATTGTTATTGGCAAAACCAATCTTGATCAATTTGCGACCGGCTTGGTTGGGGTACGTTCACCGTATGGTGCGGTAAAAAATAGTTTCAATCCAGCGTATATCAGCGGTGGGTCAAGTTCGGGTTCATCCGTGGTGGTGGCTAAAGGGTGCGTGCCCTTTAGTTTAGGTACAGATACTGCAGGTTCTGGGCGGGTCCCAGCCGCTCATAATAATATTGTAGGTTTAAAGCCCACCAAGGGCTGGTTCTCTAACACAGGCTTAATTCCTGCCTGTCGTACTCTTGATGTAATCTCAATTTTTGCGTTGACAGTCGATGATGCTTGGCAAGTTGCACAGATCATGCAAGGCTTTGACACCCAAGATGCCTATTCACGCCAGCATCCTGGCAATGTCGCCACACAATTTTCTAAGGGAAAAATTGCGATTCCGGCACAGCGAGAGTTCTATGGCGATATACAAGCGCAACACGCATTTGATCTTGCTATAGCGCGTGTTAAACAGCTCGGCTATCAAATTCAAGAGATTGATTTTCAAGACTTCAATCAGTTGGCATCGGCACTTTATCATAAAGCTTGGGTCGCAGAGCGTGACAGTGCAGTCAAACAGCAGGTGAGTCGTGATGCCTTACATCCTGTCATTTGTCATATTACCAGTCAAGCCGACCAATACAGTGCTGTAGATTTAATTGAAGCGGAGTATGAACGTGCCGAACTTTCCCGACGTATTCAACTGGCTTTACAAGCGTTTGATGCATTAATGGTACCTACAGCACCAACTATTTATAAAATCAGTGAGCTTGAGGCAGATCCAATCACTAAAAACAGCCATATGGGAGCTTATACCAACTTTGTTAATTTTGCAGATTTAGCAGCATTGGCCTTACCTAATACGATCCGTGCTGATGGCTTGCCAAGTGGTGTAACGTTTATTGCAGCTGCATGGATGGATCAAGCCTTGGCCCATTTTGGTCAAACATGGCAAAAGGCCACTGCTTTAAATCTAGGTACCTCCACACAGCAGTATCAAAAAACATCTGAAATTTCTGGCAAAACGAGTGTCAAACTGGCTGTGGTGGGTGCACACTTAACCGGCATGCCACTGAATTTTCAATTAACCTCTCGCTGTGCCACCTTGCTAAAGCAGACAGAAACTGCCGCACATTATCAACTTTTTGCGCTTGCCAATACTCAGCCTGCCAAACCAGGTTTGGCTTATACACAACACGGTCAAAGCATTCAGGTCGAGGTTTGGGATGTACCAATGGCTCGCTTTGGTGAAATTGTGGCAGAAGTACCCGCACCTTTAGGCATTGGCAACGTACAACTCGCAGATGGGACGTGGGTAAAAGGCTTTATTTGCGAGGGCTATGCCTTAGAACATGCAACCAATATCAGTCAATTTGGGGGTTGGCGTGCCTATATCCAACAACTTAGCCAAGCGCAAAGCCATGCCAGCACCCCAAAAACTGTTGAGGTACTGCCATGAAAGCCCTAACCTTGGCCGTGCTTGGTAGTGTTCTCTTTTTCACAGGTTGCGATAAAACCGCCAAAATCCCTGAACCTTCTGCCCAAGCCAAACTCAAGCAAGCCATGCAGCCGATTAAAATTGGTTATAGTGATTGGCCAGGTTGGGTCGCTTGGCAGGTGGCGATTGAAAAAGGCTGGTTTAAAGACGCGGGTGTTGAGGTTGATTTTAAATGGTTTGATTATTCAGCCTCCATGAATGCCTTTGCAGCCAATCAACTTGATGCAATTTCGATATCCAATGGGGATAACTTAGTGATTGCTTCAGGTGGCACACGCGGTGTCATGATTATGGCAACAGATTATTCGGCAGGTAATGACGTCATTATTGCCAAAGCAGATATTCAAAGCGTGCAAGACTTAAAAGGTAAAACCATTGCAGTTGAGAAAGGTCTGGTCGATCATAACTTGCTTGCTACAGCACTAGAGGATGTTAATATTCAAGAGCAAGAGGTTAATTTGGTCAATGCCATGACCAATGAGCTTCCTCAAGTGTTTGCCAGCAGCCATGTAGACGCTATTGCAGTATGGCAACCCGTTGCCAATCAAGCCCTAAAAAATGTGGCGGGTGCTCACATTATCTATTCTTCTCAGGACAAGCCAGGCTTAATCTACGACACCTTAAGTGTCAATATGAGTCATTTAGCCAAATACCCAGAAGAGTGGAAAAAAATTATTCAGGTTTGGGATCGTACCGTCCGCTACATTCAAGATCCTGCCACACGTCAAGATGCCTTAAATATTATGGCAAAGCGTGTAGGGGTTGCACCTGAACAATATGAGCAATTTATGAATGGTACTCATCTGTTAGATTTAAAAGCCAATCAACAGGTATTTAAGAAATCTAATGATTTAAGTTCCATTTATGGCTCGACTTATCATGTCAATCAATTTAACTTGAATCACGGCGTATATGAGGTCAAATTGGACTTAGATGGCTTGATCTATCCTAAGCTGGTCACAGCTCTACCTTAGGAGAAAAAAAAGCCAAGCAAAGAGGGGAGAATTGCTTGGCTTAAAGGATGATCATACACAGGCATTATGCGTTGCAGCTGTGTTGAATCACTTGATCTATATCTAGAATAAGCACAATACATGCAACAGTAAAACAAATAAAATTCATAAAAATGATCGATTATTTAGATTTTATTTTATGCTGACGACGACAACGTTCTGAGCAGTATTTCACCTCATCCCAACAACGCTGCCATTTTTTGCGCCACGCGAAATTTAAACCGCAGCTTGCGCATATTTTTTGAGGTAAATGTTGTTTCTTCATTTTCAACCTCTTTACTGAATTAAGTTTAGACAAAACAAGGTTTAAGCAACAAAAAAATCACATATATTTCACTTTTACTCGCTTAAGATAAGTTTCAAAATATGTCGGTTATAGGTCACCTTGATGTTACATCGCGCGATAGATCTCTCACGAGTCATTGAAATGGCTTGGGAAGATCGTACCCCATTTGAAGCCATTTTTCGTGAATATGGTTTAAATGAAGCTGCCGTGATTCGCTTAATGCGTAAAGAGCTTAAATCCAGTAGTTTTAAGCTTTGGCGTCAACGTGTCACTGGGCGTAAAAGCAAACATTTGGCTTTACGTTCACCTGAAATTTCACGCGCCTATGGTAGCCGCCAATATAAACCTGTATAGGCTAGAAGGAGAACGCTTTTGGCAGCGTCTAGCAGTAAAAAAATTTGGATGATTGCTGTTGTGGTGACTCTCATTATGGGTCTATGGGCTTGGCGTAGCTGGCAAGGCCCTGTTGTCAGCACCTATACAGTTCAACAGCAGCCTTTGGTACAAACCGTAGTTGCTTCTGGACGTTTAGAAAATGTCTCTCGCAGTGAAATTGGTAGTGAAATATCTGGGGTTGTACTGGAACGCCGTGTGCAAGAAGGTGATCAGATCCAAGTGGGTGATGTTTTAGTGGTCATTCAATCGGATGATCTGAAGGCACAAGTCCGTGAAGCTGAAAATGCCATTCAAGAGTTACGTCGTATCCGCTATCCACAAGCCCAAGTTGAGTTACAAAGTGCGCAGTTTCAACTGCAACAAGCCAGCCGTGAAGCAAAGCGTCGTCAAAATACTGAACCTGGTGTGTTATCGATAGAAGAAAAAGAACAAGCGTTAGAAGCTGAACGTCTAGCACGAAACAATTTGGCTGCCGCACGCTTAAAAGCACAAAGTTTAGCACCCGGTCAAGTTGAAGAACGGACTCTGATTGAACGCTTAAATGCCTTAAAAGCCCAATTAGCAAAAAGTGAAGTGCGTGCACAAGTCGCAGGCACGATTTTAACCCGTGAAGTAGAAACAGGAGACGTGGTGCAACCGGGTAAAACTTTATTTACCCTTGCCGTAGATGGGCCTACCCAAATTTTAGTACCGCTAGATGAACAAAATTTACCTTATTTAGCATTGGGACAAAAAGCACAGATTATTGCGGATGCCTATCCAGAACGCCCTTTTCCCGCACAGCTCAATTTTATTGCACCGAGTATAGATCCACAGCGTGGCACAGTTGATGTCAAACTTGGAGTTGATCCAGTACCGGATTTTTTACGTCAAGATATGACGGTTTCAGTCAACATTGAAACCGCACGCCGTAATCAAGCTTTAGTTATTCATAATGATGCAGTATTTGATATTCAGGGCAATAACGCCAGCGTTTGGGTTGTACGTGATAATACGCTTTATCGTCAAGCGATCCAAATGGGTCTAAAAAGTGCCACTCAAGTTGAAGTTGTCAAAGGCTTAAAGGTGGGTGATCAAGTGTTACAAGATCCTGCACAAGGTCAAGCAGAGCGACGCGTCCGTACTGAGCAGGTGGAAAAAGATTGAATATAAAGCGCTTGTGGACAGACTGGCTGATTGCGATTGGCTTTTTACGTGAAGGTCGTAGTCAATCATTAATGATTATTGGTGGGGTTGCCATTGGGGTGGCGGTCATTGTCTTTATTAGTGCTTTAATTCAAGGTCTACAAGCCAACTTAATTGAACGGACTTTAGGGACACAAGCGCATATCAGCTTATCAGCACCCGATGAAATCAATCGTATTATAGAAACCAAAGATGCGGTCCAGCTGGTCTATGAAGACCAGCGCGCTCAACGCTTGCGTTCAATTAACAATTGGCAAGAAGTGGTCGAAAATCTAGATAAAATTCCAGATTTACAGGCTGTTTCACCCATGGTTTCTGGTCCTGCTTTAGTCAAACGTGGTGAAGCCATTCAATCAGTTGCCATTATGGGCATTGATTTGCCGCGTTATCAGCGTATTGTGCCCTTACAAGAGTACATCACCAGTGGACAATTACGTTTAAAAGCCGATGATGTACTGATTGGCAGTGAAATGGCCAAAGATTTAGGCGTACGAGTGGGCAGTAAAATACGTTTAGATAATGGGCTTGATGTAAATGCCGTGATGAATGTCGCCGGTATTTTTGAGTTAGGCGTACGTGAACTCGATTCTCGTTATATGTACGTTGACTTAAAACGTGCTCAATCACTGCTTGATCTACCCGGAGGCGTCACGCTGATTGATTTACGCATTCAAGACATTTTTGCAGCTGAAGCTGTTGCAGCACGAATGCAGCGTCTAACCGGTTTAAAGTCAGAGAGTTGGATTGGTAGCAATGCCCAACTGATGAATGCTATTTCTGCACAAAGCTTGTCAACCAATATGATTATTGTATTTGTTGGCATTTCTGTGGCATTTGCCATTGCCAGCGTACTTTCAATTAGCGTGGTACAACGCACCCGTGAAATTGGCATCTTGCGTGCTACAGGCGCCAGTCGTCAGCAAATTTTAGTGATTTTTTTGATCCAAGGTGCCGTGTTTGGCCTATTGGGTTCACTGGTCGGTATTTTGACAAGTTATGCCTTAGTATGGTCATTTAACCAATTTGGACCAGGATTATTCTATATTCCCATTTCGCCAACCCTAATTATCTCAGCACTGTTGCTGGCAACATTAAGTGGTTTAGTCGCAGCGGCTATTCCTGCACGCCGTGCTGCACGCCTTGACCCGGTAGAGGCCATTCGCCATGTCTAATGATGAAGTACTTCGTTTAGAAGCTTTAAAGAAATCTTATAATATTGGTCAACCCAATGAAATTGAAGTGTTACATGGGCTTGATTTGACCATTAGACGTCATGATTTTGCTGCCTTAATTGGTCCATCTGGCTCAGGCAAGAGTACTTTACTCAATATTTTAGGTTTACTGGATCAACCAACCGAAGGCGAGATTTATTTACTGGGTCAGGCCACTCGCCAAATGGATGATCAAGAACGCACTCGCTTACGTGGACAGAGCATTGGTTTTGTTTTCCAGTTTCATCATCTCATTCAAGCCTTTAGTGTTATTGAAAACGTACTCATGCCGCTGATGTTGGTCCATGGTAAACCCAATAAACAAGCGGTTGAAAGAGCACACTATTTGCTTGATGCTGTGGGGTTAAAGGATTTCTCAAAACGCAAAGCTAGTCAACTCTCAGGAGGCCAGCAACAGCGTGTTGCGATTGCCCGCGCTTTAATTACCCAACCTGCTTTATTACTTGCTGATGAACCAACAGGCAATTTAGATTCTCAGACCGCCACAGAAGTCTTTGAACTGTTTCGTGAAGTCAATGCGCAGCAAGATTGTGCCGTTTTACTGGTGACCCACGATCCACGCTTATCTGCAACCTGCGACAGAACCATCAAACTGGTCGATGGGCGTATTGAAAGTGACCAGTTATCAAATGCTTAAATAAATGTTTTTCAAATTATATCTAAGCTACATGAAGTTTCTTAATCTTAAAAATGAGTAATATTTAAGCATAAACGATTAAAAAACAACCTAAATTATTACATTTATCCAGAAAAGCCCCCAAATGAGGGCTCGTATGACTTAGAAAAATTAATTCGGTCTTCTTTGGATAAATCCACTCTTAAGCCAATAATTGAGATATTTATGTAAGGTCGCCTCATCCAAGGTAGGGGAGATTAAGTTATTTCCTAATGCTTTTTTTACATTCGCTGTATCATATACTGGCATATCCTCATATACCTCCCAGCGAGTCATAGAGTTATAAACTGGCTCCTTAAGCATGGGAAGTAATGGAAGTAGAGGATTTTCATAAAGATGTCCTGACTCCTCTAAAATATTTAACCAATCGCTGTAGTTTACCAGTTTTAATGAGTAACCGTATTCCAGTAGATATTCATGTAACTTTATTAAGTTAATCGATTTATGAGGATCAAGCGGAACTAGGTTATAGCTCTGAGAATAGGTCATTTGCTTTGCTAGTTTTAAAAGGCATTCACTCACATAGTCTACAGAAATGAACTCTTTCTTCTGACGTTCTAGTTTGGGAAATGCTCCTATCTCTATACAGCCTTTTAAAAAGCGAGCCACAAAATCTTTTTCATTACCAATGCCTCGTTTACTGTCTCCCATGATAAAACCAGGACGATAAATATTAATAGGTAGCCCGATAGCTTGAGCACTTACCATAATTTTTTCAGCTACCCACTGGCTTTGAGAATATCCAGTGTCATATTGTAAACAGTTCAAATGATCATCTAATGATTCATTTTCAGACAAAAAATTCACTTTATTAAAGAAACCTGTTGGACCGAAAGCAGCAATACTAGACGTGTAATGCAACGGTTTTACTCTAAAATCAGTAGAAAATTTTAAGATATTGAGAGTACCAGTGACGTTAGCGGGTTTATGAACAGAGTAAGGCTGAATGTAATTCACATGCGCACCTAAGTGGAAAATACATGATATTTTCTCGCTAAGAAGGTTATATTCATCTTTTGCTAGACCAAAGTACTCTTGATCTAAGCAACCACAAACAACTTTTACCTTATCAGAAGATCGTTCATTCCATAGATCATATTTTTTCTGATTCTCCAAAATTCTTTCTAAGCCTGCCTCCGATGTGTCGGCCCTAACCAAACAATATATTTCTTTCACATCACTATCTTCACAGAGTAGGTCTAAAAAGAAAGCACCTAAGAACCCCGTTACACCCGTTAAGAAAACTCGACCTTCTTGATGAGATATCCAATTAATCGGTAAAAAATTTTGGTCAATAGTTGGTAATGGTGACCTCCCATCTTCCTTTAAGGTATCTAAGATCGAGTCAAACGCAGCAACATCTGTATGATTAATTTTATTTTCAACTAGTTCTGCCAAACTTTTTAGGACTTGATGTTTATAAAGTTCACATATTGATATGTTCACATTAAACTCTTGTTTTATATCAATCACTAAGGTTGCAACTTGCAGTGAACTTCCGCCTAAATCAAAGAAGTTATCCTCCTCAGAAATATCAAAATAATTTAATGTCTTACACCATATTTCTCTAATTTTACTGATAGTTTGACTTTTATCTTCATTATCAAAGTTGGAGCGCTTAGAGATTGAGAGTTGATGTAAGGCTTTTTTATCTGCTTTCCCATTAGGATTTAATGGAATGTGATCAGTAATATAAATTCTTGGTATCATATAACTAGGCAATACTTGAACTAGGCTCTTTCTTAAATCCTTCGCTAAATCCTTAAACTTAGGAACTATGTAAGCTATGATATAAGATTCAATATTCCTATTGTCTGACTTAATAATATCAACGACTACTGAACTGACCATGCCTGTTTTTAGAATGGATTGCTCAATTTCTTCCAAATTGATACGATGTCCACGAATCTTAACTTGATTATCTTTACGACCGTGGCACTGTATATAGCCATTTTTATCAATTAATCCAATGTCGCCGGTTCTATATATTTTGTATGAAGTGCCGTTCTGCTCTAATGTCGTAAATCTCAGATCCTTCGCATTGTTTACATAAGATCTAGCCACTCCGTCACCAGCAATCACGATTTCACCTATTTTTCCTATTTCAACAACTTGTAATTCATTATCGATAATAAATATTTCTGTGTTGTTGATAGGGGTACCAATATCAATACTTATGTTACTGTTTAAGTAATCTAAAGTCACATGTCTAGTCGTAGCATATGTCGTACATTCAGTAGGACCATAGCCATTTCTCAAATTAGGTACCTTAGAATTAAGTAAAACCTCTTTCATAGCAACCGCATTAGCAGGTTCACCCCCTACGATAATAGAGCGCACTCCTTGAAATGCTTCAGGCTTAGAAAAAGCCATTAAATTGAACAATGATGTAGTTATTGCCATAATAGAAATTTCTTTTTCTTTTATGCCAGAAGCAAAGGAAGATACATCTAAAATTTGATCTTTAGGAAAAATATGAAGGGTGCACCCATTTGAAAGAGCTCCATAAATTTCAAATAAAGATGCATCGAAAGTTGGATTACTAATATGTGCTACGGAATCACTACTATTAAATGGGCAAAAATCTGTATTGAAAGCCAAACGTAAAATACCTTTTGCCAGTATTTCTACAGCTTTGGGAACGCCACTAGTACCAGATGTATGAAGAATATGTGTTCTATGTTCTAGATCAATTATTGTAGAATCGGTGGAGAGAGAGTCACTATTATTTAGCTGTGAGTAGAGTTCATTAATTGTTAGTTGATGTTGTGCGTGAATTGAGTTTTCGGTAATTTCTCTACTAACAGCAACTTTGATATCAAGATTATTAATTAGACTCTGAAGTCTAAGAGTTGGCTGATTAATATCTAAAGGAACACATGTTCCACCACAATACAAAATACTCAACTGTGCCACAATATTATCTATAGAAGGTTCTAAGATAATAGCTACTGGTTGTTCCTTTCTTAATATAAATTTTGAGAGCTTTATTGAACAAATTTTAGCCTTATAGATTAAATCCCCATAACTTAGAGTAACACCTTCCATCTCAATCGCTATCTTTTTAGGGTGGTCCTTAGCATATTTTTCTATAGTGGAGAGAAAATTTATTTTACTTAAGTCAATATATTGATGTGTGATGTGATTTGCTTCTGTAGCCATTTTTAATTCCTTAAGTTCTACTAATAAACAGTTTGCAAATTTAAAATATTATTATGACTAAGAGTAGATTTAACTCACTATTATTTAATTATTATTAAAAGTTAAAAGAGATTTAAGTCTCTGTTTTAGACTAAAATTAGAAGTAGTTAACCCGAATCATGGATAAGCCTGATTTTACATCTTTATAAATTGAGGCTTATTTTGATGACAGATTTGATAAGCACATAAGGATGCGTAAATTCCAGCGAAATAACCTGAAATGGAACGATGGCGACTGCTTATTAGGTTGTATTGCTGCTTCAATAAGCTAAAGATCGTCTCTATTTTATTGCGCTGTCTCAGCATGATTTCATCCTTTGATGATAGCTGCACTCGTCGCATATTCTTGCGATGATACGTAATCAATTCAACACCTTGCACCCCTAGCTTATCTTTTAAAATCTCACTGATGTAGCCACGATCACCGAAAATCTTACCCATGTAACCTTGAGCGAGCTTCGGTAGAAGCTTTATATCTGAAGTGTGGCCATTCGAGAGTTGGGTCGGAATAAATTGACCCTGAGCATCCACCAATACATGCAATTTGCATCCATAGAACCAACCCATTGAGCTTCTACCTCGTGTGGCAATTTGTTTTAAAGATTTATGGCGCTGAATACGCTGATTTTTACATACGGGTAGAGTTGTAGAATCCACCCAAGCACATGTTGTTTGAGTGCTGGAAGTTAAAGCAATATGCAATGCCTGCAGTGCAAATTGATGTTGATTGATCAAATACACGATCCGCTGATAGGAAGGCAAGCCTTTAAAAAGCTTAGAGTAGAAGCGCTGTAGCATGCCATAAAAGGCTTTGAAATGATGAAGTTGAGAGTTTTTGTACCAAACAGCAATAAAGATGATTTCAGATAGGCATAGAACACCTGATCGCTGTCTGATCTTCGAATTTTCTTGTTTTAGATACTTCCAATAGATGGCTTCATTTTTTTGAAAAAAATCATCAATCGTGCAGAATAAAGTTGTAAACTCGAACATAGGATGGCTGGTTGAATGGTTTGTGTCGTAACTCACTTATCAACTCAGTCATCTTTTTTTTCAACTGAATTCCTTATCCATGATTCGGGTTAGTTAAGTTATTTTTTATATCGAAATAATAGAATAATATGTAGTGGTCAACAAATATTGGACACAGTTTTAAGTTCATTTTCAGCCTGACAAGGACTGATACCATCGTTAAATCGATGAGGTCGTATCTGATTGTAGTATTCCATCAGATACAGACCAACATCTAGCTTCGCTTCTTCAATTGAGCTGTATCCCAATTTGGGAATCCACTCAGTCTTGAGACTTCTAAAAAGCCTTTCTGTTGGGGCATTGTCCCAACAGTTTCCTTTACGACTCATACTTTGTTGCATGGCGTAGCACGCCAACCTATGCCGAACTAAAAGGCTTTTATATTGGCTGCCTTGATCAGAATGGAAGATCACGCCACTCGGTTTACCTCGCCGATGCCATGCTTCATCTAATGCCTTAATGACTAAATGTTGGTCTGCTTGGGACGACATAGACCAACCAATCACTCGACGAGCATACAGATCAAGAACAACTGCAAGATAAGCCCATGTTTTACCTGTCCAAATATAGGTAATGTCACTGCTCCACACATGATTAGGCTGAACAGGTTTAAATTGCCTGTTTAATATATTTGGAACAGCAGGGACTTCAGCTACGTTGCTTTGATATTTGTACTTCTTACGTTGTTTGGAAACAAGACCTGATTCACGCATTAACTTACGTACCAGATAGCGTCCAATCTTAATGCCCTGATTCAACAACATAAATCGAATTCCCCGACTACCAAGAGAGTGACGACTTTGCTTAAATAGACTTTTAATCATCACTTTAAGCTTGATACGATCTGGATGAGGAGTTTTACTTGTTGAACGGTAATGGTAATAGCTTGAACGCAGTACACCAAAGGCACGACAGATTAATTTAACAGAGCTTAGCTTTCTTAATTGATCAATCAACGCATATGTTTGAATTCGTCTGACATTAAGAGAGCTGTAGCCTTTTTTAGGATCATCTTCTCCTGCTCGAGTTGATGGATACGAGCTTTAAGTTGTTGTATTTCCCTTTGCTCAGCTGTTAGAGCAGGCATTGTTGGAGATTGTCCTGTTCGTTCAAATTGAAGTTGATCAACCCAACGTTTTAATGCTGTCTGCCCAACATCTAAAGCACGACAGGCCTGTAAAATTGAATAGCCTTGATCAAGTACAAGGCTTGCTGCTTCTAATTTGAATTCTGGAGTAAATGTTCGTCTTGTTCTCATTGAGCACCTCTTTGGTGAATACATTATCACCTAAATTGGTGTCCAACTTTATTAAACCACTACA
>NZ_JCAKMW010000025.1:0-34021 GCF_059515805.1 Acinetobacter sp. CY05
CCTTCACGGATCGCAAAACGTAGACCTGGGTCCATTGCGATTGGGTGGATTAATTCTACTGACATTTCTACGTTGTCACCAGGCATAACCATTTCAACGCCGTCTTGAAGAGAGATTGCGCCAGTTACGTCAGTTGTACGGAAGTAGAACTGTGGACGGTAACCGTTAAGGAATGGAGTATGACGACCACCTTCTTCTTTAGAAAGTACGTATACTTCTGCGTCGAATTTAGTGTGTGGCTTGATCGCACCTGGTTTAGTTAATACTTGACCACGTTGAACGTCTTCACGCTTAGTACCACGTAGAAGAACACCACAGTTCTCGCCCGCACGACCTTCGTCAAGAAGTTTACGGAACATTTCTACGCCAGTTACAGTTGTTTTAACTGTGTCTTTGATACCAACGATTTCAACTTCTTCGCCTACTTTCACGATACCTGATTCAACACGGCCAGTGACTACTGTACCACGACCAGAAATAGAGAATACGTCTTCGATTGGCATTAAGAATGCTTTATCGATTGCACGTTCTGGTTCTGGGATGTAAGAGTCAAGCGCTTCAACAAGAGCTACAACAGCTGATTCGCCGTATTGACCTTGGTCACCGTTAAGTGCAGCTAAAGCTGAACCACGGATGATTGGAGTATCATCACCTGGGAAGTCGTAAGTAGAAAGAAGTTCACGAACTTCCATTTCTACTAATTCAAGAAGCTCTTCGTCGTCTACAAGGTCGCATTTGTTTAAGAATACAACGATGTAAGGTACACCTACCTGACGAGAAAGAAGGATGTGTTCACGAGTTTGTGGCATTGGACCATCAGTCGCAGCACATACAAGGATCGCACCGTCCATTTGAGCAGCACCAGTAATCATGTTTTTAACATAATCGGCGTGGCCCGGGCAGTCTACGTGAGCGTAGTGACGGATTGGAGAATCGTATTCTACGTGTGAAGTATTAATTGTAATACCACGTGCTTTTTCTTCTGGTGCTGAGTCAATTGCAGCGTAGTCTTTCGCTTCGCCACCAAATTGTTTAGCACATACAGTTGCAATCGCAGCTGTTAAAGTTGTTTTACCATGGTCAACGTGACCAATTGTACCCACGTTAACGTGTGGTTTATTACGTTCAAACTTAGCCTTAGCCATGTTCATCTTCCTTTGTAGATTACTCATGCAGGATCACTGCATGAGCATTAGAAATTTAACTATAAATTAGTTAGGTAAGTATAGTAATCGAAAGATTACTCGTCGTCACCTTTTTTACCGCCAGCTTGGAATTTAGCGATGATGCCTTCAGCCACGTTACGTGGAGTTTCAGCATATTTAGCAAATTCCATAGAGTAAGTCGCACGACCTTGAGACATAGAACGCATATGAGTTGCGTAACCAAACATCTCAGCAAGTGGAACTTCTGCACGGATTGCTTTAGTACCACCAGGTAAATCGTCCATACCTTGAACCATACCACGACGACGGTTTAAGTCACCCATGATATCGCCCATGTAGTCTTCTGGAGTTTCTACTTCAACTTTCATGATTGGTTCAAGAAGGATAGGATCCGCTTTCATGAAACCATCACGGAAGGCATAAGAACCCGCCATTTTGAACGATAATTCGTCAGAATCGACATCATGGTAAGAACCGTCGAATAAAGTCGCTTTAATGCCAACTACTGGGTAGCCAGCTAAAACGCCGTTCTTCATACGTTCTTGAATACCTTTGTCAACCGCACCGAAGAATTCTTTAGGTACTACACCACCAACAACTTCTTCAGCGAATTCGTATTCTTTTTCTGATTCAGGATCAAGCGGTTCAAGACGCACGTATACGTGACCGAATTTACCTTTACCACCTGTTTGACGTACGAATTTACCTTCTTGCTCAACCGATTTTTTAATCGTTTCGCGGTAAGATACCATTGGTTTACCAATGTTCGCTTCAACACCGAATTCACGCTTCATACGGTCAACGATGATGTCAAGGTGAAGCTCACCCATACCAGCAATAATCGTTTGACCAGATTCTTCGTCTGTACGTACGCGGAATGATGGATCTTCTTTTGCCAAACGACCTAAAGCAACTGACATTTTTTCTTGGTCAGCTTTAGTTTTAGGTTCAACTGCAAGTGCAATTACTGGCTCTGGGAATTCCATACGCTCTAGTGTAATTACGTGGTTTTCATCACATAATGTATCACCAGTTGTTGTGTCTTTAAGACCTACACACGCCGCGATGTCGCCTGCACGAATTTCTTCGATGTCATGACGGTCATTTGCGTGCATCTGTACGATACGACCAACACGTTCGCGTTTCATTTTTACTGGGTTGTAGCATGGGCTACCTGCTTTAAGCACACCAGAGTAAACACGTACGAATGTTAAGTTACCAACGAATTTGTCGTTCATGATTTTGAACGCTAACGCAGCAAACGGTGCTTCATCAGACGCTTCACGAGAACCTTCAGTTTCGTCTTTGTCGTCTAAGATACCTTTAATTGCTTCAACGTCAGTTGGCGCTGGTAAGAATTCAATAACAGCATCCAACATACGTTGAACACCTTTGTTTTTGAATGCAGAACCACAAAGCATTGGTTGGATTTCGTTCAGCAATGTACGCGCACGAATACCAGCAATGATTTCTTCTTTAGTTAACTCGCCTTCTTCAAGGTACTTGTCCATGAGTTCTTCTGATGCTTCCGCAGCAGCTTCAACCATGTTAGTACGCCATTCATTAGCAGTATCAACTAGATCAGCAGGGATCTCGCCATATTCGAACTTCATACCTTGAGATGCTTCATCCCAGATAATCGCTTTCATTTCGATTAGGTCAACAACACCTTGGAAGTTTTCTTCAGCACCGATTGGCACAACGATTGGCACTGGATTACCGCCAAGACGTGTTTTAACTTGCTCAACTGCACGGAAGAAGTTCGCACCAGTACGGTCCATTTTGTTAACGAACGCAATACGAGGCACTTTATATTTGTTTGCTTGACGCCATACAGTTTCAGACTGAGGTTGAACACCACCTACAGCACAGTAAACCATACATGCACCGTCAAGAACACGCATAGAACGTTCAACTTCGATGGTGAAGTCTACGTGTCCCGGTGTGTCAATTACGTTAATACGGTGCTGTTCGAACTGGTTGCCCATACCTTTCCAGAAGCATGTTACAGCTGCTGAGGTAATAGTAATACCACGTTCTTGCTCTTGTTCC
Source organism: Acinetobacter sp. CY05 (assembly GCF_059515805.1). Classification (NCBI taxonomy): domain Bacteria; kingdom Pseudomonadati; phylum Pseudomonadota; class Gammaproteobacteria; order Moraxellales; family Moraxellaceae; genus Acinetobacter; species Acinetobacter sp. CY05. The sequence goes on from NZ_JCAKMW010000025.1 coordinate 3,219, forward strand.
ATCCAGTCCGTAGTTGCAGAACCTTCGTGAGTTTCACCAAGTTTATGGCTCTCACCTGTGTAGAACAAAATACGTTCAGAAGTAGTTGTTTTACCAGCATCGATGTGAGCAGAGATACCAATGTTACGGTAACGAGAAATTGGGGTTTGACGAGCCATGATTTCTAGCATTCCTAAATTTTGTTGTTTAAAACAGTACGCTTTAAGCTGCAATGCAACTTAAAGCGTTTGGATGACACCTCAGTGACAACTGATGTGTCACCGCCCTAAGAAAGGTCTGTTTTATTTGCTTAGAAACGGTAGTGAGAGAATGCTTTGTTGGCTTCAGCCATACGGTGCACATCATCACGTTTCTTAACTGCTGCGCCTTTACCTTCAGCTGCATCAAGCAACTCACCAGCAAGACGTAGAGCCATAGTTTTTTCAGAACGCTTAGCAGCAGCGTCTACTAACCAACGCATCGCTAAAGCAGTACGACGGGATGGGCGTACTTCCATAGGAACTTGGTATGTAGCACCACCAACACGGCGTGCTTTTACTTCGACCATAGGACGAACTTTTTCAAGAGTAGTCTCGAAAAATTCAACTGGGTCTACTTTAGATTTTTCTTGAACGCGGTCTAAAGCACCGTAAACGATACTTTCAGCAATAGATTTTTTACCATCTTGCATTACGTGGTTCATGAATTTAGCGATTGTTTGGCTGCTGAACTTAGGATCCGGAAGGATTTCACGGGCAGCAACTACGCGACGTCTTGGCATTTTAATACACCTAATAAAATTGACACTTCAGGTTTATCCAGCATTTGTACAAAGTGTCATGTACCTTTAGCTGGCCTTACTACACGTCGCTTGGAATTTTCACAAAATTAAATGCAGAAATCAGACAAGCGAGACGATAAAGGATTGCGGTTCTAGACCTTAAGAATTAATTCTTACGAATTACTTCTTAGGACGTTTAGTACCGTATTTAGAACGTGACTGGTTACGATCTTTCACGCCAGCACAGTCTAAAGAACCACGAACGGTATGGTAACGTACACCTGGTAAGTCTTTAACACGACCACCACGGATAAGAACAACACTGTGCTCTTGTAGGTTATGGCCTTCACCACCGATATAGCTTGATACTTCAAAGCCAGAAGTTAAGCGAACACGGCAAACTTTACGCATTGCTGAGTTAGGTTTTTTAGGTGTAGTTGTGTAAACACGTGTACAAACACCACGACGTTGTGGGCAAGCCTTCAACGCAGGAACTTTAGATTTTTCAACTAAAGTTGTACGACCCTTACGGATCAACTGATTTGTTGTTGCCATTTGGCAATTCTCCCGTTAATAAAAAGCCCCAAAAAATGTACCACTTTTTGAGGGCATATAATTGTAAGATAAGATCGTCTAATGGTCAATATTAGCAAGCCCGAGAAACAGACTCTGCTCTACAAAAAAACACAAAAAACTGCAATTTAGCCTGAATTACTACTTCAGATTATCATCCAATAATACTCATAGCTTTGGGCAATTCAGATAACCCTTGCAGTGCTATTTTTTACTGTTTTTTTCCAAAGACTCAGCCTCAAGTGCTTCAGGTACTTGGTTAAAATCAACTTCTTGGCTTAAGGCAGGTTGCTGAGGAGCTACCTCTGCATGTGGTTCAACCATCTGTGCTGCTAATTTCTTTAAATCCTGATGCACCGTTTGATTGGCTTCTTCACCATCTACAAGGCTTTGATCTTTTTTCTGAATAACCACTTTAGAAATGGTGGCATGATCTTCAAGTTCAATTGCTTGATTGAGTTTTAGTTCACCCACCTGTTGCTTAGCTGCAAAATATTCACGCGATTTTTCATAGGCTGCAATAGGAGACAAGTTTAAATCTTGATGCTGTTGTAAATAAGTCCGCGCTTCTGAGAAAATCTCTTGTGCCTTTTGATTAACATCTTCAAGTAACTTCCAGCTATACGCTGCACTTAACGATGCTCCAGCCACTGGAGTGAGTTTACTTAAAATACTCAGTTTAGGTAAATGATTCAGCCATTCAAACTTAGCCTGTCCTTGAGCATCTTGCAGCCACTGCTTTAAGGTTTCAGCATCTTGATGACTTCCCAACAATTGCTGCAATTGATTCAGATCATGCGTTTCTAAGGCGCTTGATAGCGCTTTTAATGCCACCAACAGGGTTTGTTTTTGCGCGATCAAACTTAAATCAATTTGTTTAAAAACAAACTGCACCATGTCTTGCTCAGTTTGTTGATTGAGCTCAAAACCATAAGCACGACCAATTTGGTAAATACTACGCAGAGACAACAACAAAGAGGCCGGCACATCAAGCGCAGAACCCAAGACACCAGTTGCCCCACTTAAGGCACCTTGTACTGAAGCCAACCATTTATTTTGATTGGCCAATACCTCACTAATGCGTTTAGAGCGATCGACATCTTGGGTTAGCTCTTCTAAATCTTTAACCCCTGCCTCATCTAAAATTTGATCTACAGCGCTTAAACGTGAACCTAAATGATTGAGCTGCTCAAATAGATAATCGGAAAATTTATCGGTTAAATCAGGTGCGACGAAACTGGTGACTTTATTCACGCTGGCATAATGTCGGCCCAGTAATTGTTTGGATAAGTTTGGCAAGCTTGATTCGTTGTGATCTGCAGAACTTACTTTTTCAGATTTTTTCTGATTTTGTCCTACTTTATTTAATACCTCAAGGCCCGAGTGACTGAGCTTTTTAGCCACTCCAAGCGCACTATCGAACATTCCTTCGGCTTGATTATTTTTACTGTTCACGCTGATTTACCCCTCTGTGTAAATTTGAACTTTCTGGCTAAATACTAGGTATAGTCTATGTTTATCTCAACTTGATTATGTATCTTTTGGTTAAGTCCTGCAGTATTTGGTTGCAAAATAAATCAGTCAACAACAGGCATAGGATTTGCCATAAGAAATCAAAAATCTTTCTGCTATCATGAACGTATTGAAAATCATAAGTATGCAGCATTCACTGCTCGTTGTACTTCACAAGATCACCATATAAAGGAACTGTAGATGAAGCGTGTTGTAATCACTGGTATGGGCATCAACTCATGCATCGGCAATACATTAGACGATGTCTTACATTCGTTACAAAACGGAATTTCTGGGACACGTTTTAACCAGACTTATGCAGATTTAAATTTTAAAAGTCATGTCAGTGCTGCAGCAGAACAAGACTTTGACAATATCGACCGCAAACTCAAACGCTTCATGGGTGTATGTGCAATGTATGCCTATAACTCAGCAGTTGCAGCAGTGGAACATGCAGGTCTAAAAGCAGAAGATTTAGCCGGTAATCCACGTTACGGTATTGCAGGCGGTTCAGGTGGTGGTTCTACAGCATCTGTGATTGAAATGAACGAGCTGTTAGAAACTAAAGGCGCACGTAAAATTGGTCCATTCTTTGTACCACGTAACATGACCAACACCATTACAGCCAACGTGGGTGTGGCATTTAAATTACAAGGCATTTCTCATACTATTACTAGTGCATGTGCAACTTCTGCTGACGCCATTGGTTATGCTTACAACATGATCCAGCTTGGCAAACAAGATTTAATGCTTGCAGGTGGCGGTGAAGAAGACCATTGGTCACAAAGCTTATTATTTGATGCGATGGGTGCATTATGTTCTAAATACAATGACACACCAGAAACAGCATCACGCCCATATTCAGCTGACCGTGACGGTTTTGTCATTGCTGGCGGTGGCGGTTTCGTGGTACTTGAATCACTAGAACACGCGCAGGCACGTGGCGCGAATATCTTAGCAGAAGTGGTGGGCTATGCTGCCAATGCAGATGGTGCAGACATGGTTGCACCAAGTGGTGAAGGTGCAACACGTTGTGTTCTAATGGCACTCGAAGAAGCCAAACAACACGGCGTAGACAAAATTGACTATGTCAACACGCATGGTACATCAACACCTGCAGGTGACGTGACTGAGCTTTTAGCGATGGAACGTGCGTTTGGTGCAGGTCAAGTACCACCACTCAGCTCAACTAAATCGATGACAGGTCATAGCTTAGGCGCAGCGGGTGTACACGAAGCGATTTACTCAGTCCTGATGATGCAAAATGACTTTATTGCGCCAAACATCAACGTCACTGAGCTTGATGAGGGTGCAAAACCATTTGATATCGTACTTGAAAAACGTGACACAAAACTGAATACTGTAATGAGTAACAGTTTTGGTTTTGGCGGTGTAAACGCTTGTCTCGTTTTCAAAAAATGGGAAGGCTAATGCACCCTTAGGGTGATTTAATGGATGCTCCTTCTGATGCTTTCCTTTGGGTAAAAGCGTTACATATTATTGCCGTAGTATGCTGGTTTGCTGCTTTGTTTTATTTACCAAGGCTGTTTGTTTATCACGCGATGAGCGAAGATCAGACCAGCCACCAACGCTTTCAAATCATGGAACGCAAGCTGTATCGAGGGATTATGTGGCCAGCAATGTTGGCCACTTTAATCACAGCACACTTTTTAGTAGATTGGGGCGATGCCACACAGAATTACCATGCAGCGACATGGTTTTACCTCAAGGTCGGCTTAGTCGGCTTATTGGTCATTTACCACTTGGTTTGCGGCTATTACCGTAAAAAACTCATGCAAGATGCTCACTATAAATCGCATAAATTTTGGCGTTTCTTTAATGAGTTGCCGACGTTTATTTTATTTGCAGTGGTTATCTTAGTAGTGGTTAAGCCCATCTTTTAAATCCCTCAAAAAAATCCCCGCTGATGCGGGGATTTTTTTGCTTGAACTAAGCTTCAGTTTTCAACTGGGCTTTTTTCATGGCAAGTACACGTGGACGATACAAGACATAATAAGTCACCGATAAAATCACCAGCCATAATGGACTTACTTTTAGTGCATTAAAAGTATCTGGCTCTAAACTTAAAATCACTAAGGCAAACGCTAAGAAGATTAGGACGATATAGCTCATCCACACCCCACCCGGCATTTTAAAACTCGAGTTGGCATGTTGCTCTGGGCGTAATTTACGATAGCGTAAGTAACACACCATAATTAGCCCCCAAATACTAATAAATAAAATCACACACAGCGATGTTGCAAGGGTAAACGCTTCCAAGGTATTGGGTACAAAATACTGCAAGGCAGCACCTGCCATAATAAAGCTACAAGAAAAAACCAAACCTTTAGCCGGTACAGCACGTTTGGATAAATGGGCTAAAGCCGCAGGTGCTTGTTGACCACGCGCTAAACCAAATAGCATACGACTGGTCGAAAATACACCGCTATTCATAGAGGATAGCACTGAAGAGAGCACCACAAGGTTCATAATTAAGGCAGCAGCACCAATGCCAGCATGCATAAATAAGCTCACAAATGGGCTTTGATCAGCTGGAATTTTTGCCCATGGTGTCACAGACATCACCACAAATAGCGACAATACATAAAATAAAATAATACGGGTAGGAATCGCATTCACTGCTTTAGGCAAGTTTTTCTCAGGATCTTTGGTTTCAGCAGCCATCGTCCCTAATAGTTCAACCCCAACAAAGGCAAATAATGCAATTTGGAAGCCTGCTAAGAACCCATCGGTGCCTTTGGGGAACATCCCTCCTGACCAGACATGACTAAAACTTGCCACACTGCCATCCGGCGATTGGAATTGGTTAAACACCATAAAGCCACCAATACCAATCAAGCTTAAAATGGCTAAAATTTTAATTAAGGCAAACCAAAACTCAATTTCACCAAATAATTTCACGGTGAGTAGATTTAAACCTAATACCAACAAGACACAACTAACACTAATCATGGCCTGCTGGATTGGACTAAACGCTGCGCCTTCGGGTAACCAAAAACTTAAATAGTTAATAATTGCGGCTAAGTCGGCAATACCCACTAACACCCAACCGAGCCAATACGACCAACCAATATAGTATGCAGCGCCTGGACCAATCAGATCACGCGCCATATCAATAAATGATTTGTAATGTAAATTTGCTAATAATATTTCTCCTAATGCACGCATTAAGAAGAAAAACATAAAGCCAATGATCATATAAATAAATAAAATTGAAGGTCCAGCCAAAGCAATTGTTTTACCTGAACCCATAAATAAACCGGTTCCAATTGCACCGCCAATCGCGATGAGTTGTAGATGTCGGTTAGAAAGTTTGCGCTGCAATTCGTCTGCAGGTGCATCATTTTGTTGCATGATTGTCATTGGATTGATGTCCTTATATTACCTATACACCTAAGCAATATTTATGCCTAAATATATGATTTTAAAAAACTTCCTGTTTCCTAAAACTTTAACACATAAAAAAAATGCACAGTTAAAACTGTGCAGCAGTAATTGCTATTTCAATTAGCCAATCGGGATTGACCAAATCGGCTTGAATCGTGGCTCTGGCGGGTTTGGGTAAATCTGTTAACCATTCCATCCATATTTCATTAACCACGGGGAAATCTTCTAGATTTTTTAAAAATAACTGCGCCGATAATATACGTGACTTATCACTGTTATTTTCACTTAATATTTTATCAATAGTCGTTAAAATCTCAGCGGTTTGACCAGCAATATTTTGCTCAGTATTTTTAGGCACTTGACCAGATAAATACACCATTTGATTAAAAATCGTGGCTGCACTCATCACTTGATTGCTATCATAGCGTTGAATATCCGTCATATCTTGTACTTCCTGTTAAAAACTTAGGCAGCGTGCATCGGTACGCGCGCAGTCACACCACACATCAATTCATAACCTAATGTGCCCGATGCCGCTGCCACTTCATCAATACTTAACACTGCACCTTGTGAAGATTGCCCCCATAGCACCACTTCACTGCCAATGGTTGCCTCTAAATGTTCAGTTAGATCCACCACCAACATATCCATGCTGACGCGCCCTAAAATCTGGCTGCGTTTAGAGTCTACTAATACAGGTGTCCCTGTAGGTGAAATCCGTTGATAACCATCGGCATAGCCACAAGCCACCACGCCTATACGCATCGGACGCTCAGCAATAAACTGAGAGCCATAACCGACCGTTTCACCTTGCTTAATATCTTGAATGGCGATGATTTGACTGAGTAGGCTCATGCTCGGCTTTAGATTCCAATCTTCAATACTTTGCTTAGGATAATTGGGCGAACTGCCATATAGCATAATCCCGCTACGCACAATATCGGATTGAATATGCTCTGAATGGCGTAAAATTGCTGCGCTATTGCTGACTGAAGTTAAGCCACCTAAAGCCTGAACGGTGTTTTGAAAAACTAAATATTGATGCTGAATGCCATCTTGGGAAAAACGCTGCCCATCGGCATCAGAAAAATGCGTCATATGGGTAATAGAGCGCACATTGGGAAAACTTTGTAGCTGCTCAAACACGGCGCGATAGTCTTTTGCCTCAAAACCTAAACGGTTCATACCGCTGTTCATTTTTAAATACACATCAAACTGTGCTGCGGATTGCTGGGCAAAGGCCGCTAACCACTCTATTTGATGGGGACTATGCACGCTAAAACTTAAATCGAGCTCAGCACACAGTGCTAAATCTTGCAGTTGAAAAATACCTTCTAAGAGTAGAATTTTCCCTTGCCAACCTAACTCACGTATCTTTGCAGCTTCTGCCAAGTCCAACACAGCAAAACCATCAGCGTCGCACAAGGCTGGATAGACATGTGCTATACCATGTCCGTAGGCATTGGCTTTGACCACTGCAAACACCTGTGCCTGTGGAGCACTTTTTCGGGCAATCGTTAAATTATGCTGTAGTGCATCTAAATGCACCACAGCTTGGATTGGACGTGGCATGTTTTCTTCCTTGAAAATAAATTGCGTTATTAAGCTGCGTAGCGCTGTAGCGATAAACCTTCCGTGCTAATTTCTGGCTGATGATTCATGACCAAGTCACTAATTAACTTGCCTGAACCACAAGCCATGGTCCAACCTAAAGTGCCATGTCCAGTATTTAAGAATAAATTGCTAAAACGGGTGGCCCCAATAATTGGTGTGCTGTCTGGGGTCATAGGACGTAAACCTGTCCAAAAACTTGCCTCGCTTAAATTACCACCTGGGAATAGCTCCTTAGTCACCATTTCCAAAGTGCCGCGGCGATCTGTTTTTAACTCACGGTTAAAGCCACTCAGCTCTGCCATGCCACCGACCCGAATACGCTGATCAAAACGAGTAATAGCAATTTTATAGGTTTCATCCAACACGGTAGATTGCGGTGCAAAATTTTGGTCAACAATAGGTACCGTCAATGAATAGCCCTTTACCGGATACACGGGTAAATCTAATTGCAATGGTTTTAAGAAATCTCGTGAATAGCTCCCAAAGGCCAATACATAACGATCGGCTTTGATGACTTCCCCATTGACCACTACACCTGTAATTTCACTGCCTTGGGTCACCAAACGCTCTACATTTTGGTTAAACTTAAATTGCACACCCATTTCTTTGGCTACATTGGCAAGCGCATTGGTAAATAAGTAGCAATCACCTGTTTCATCATTGGGTAAATGTAAACCACCCACCAGTTTATCTTGCGCATAGGCCAGTGCTGGTTCGACTTTGGCTAAGTCATTGCCTAATAACAATTCATGTGGCACGCCACATTCTTCAAGCACAGCAATGTCACGTTGCACCATTTCAAGCTGCGCTTCATTGCGAAATACTTGTAAGGTGCCTTTAGAGCGATGCTCATAATGAATCCCAGTGTCTTTACGCAATTCACGTAAACAATCACGGCTATATTCTGCCACACGGGTCATTCGCTCTTTATTGATGGCATAACTGGCAGGATTACAGTTTTTCAGCATTTGTGCCATCCAATTGAGTTGCCACAAACTGCCGTCTAAGTTAATCGCTAAAGGCGCATGATGTTGGAACATCCATTTAACGGCTTTAAATGGAATCCCGGGTGCTGCCCAAGGGGTTGAGTAACCCGGTGAAATTTGTCCTGCATTACCAAAACTGGTTTCTTCGGCAGGGCCACTTTGGCGATCTAAAACTGTAACTTCTGCGCCCTGCGCTGCAAGGTAATAGGCACTTGCTACGCCAATTACACCACTTCCTAATACCAAAACGCGCATGACGCTACCCTCACAATTCTTCTAGTTGATTTTTCTAGTATATTGACGATTTGATAGTGAAATTCACCATTTTTTATGCTAAAAACTAGGTGAAACGACAGTTTTTTGACATTTAAATAGCAATAACAGGAAAAAATAAATGCGTGCATTAGATCGGATTGATCATCAAATTTTAGAGATTTTGCAAAAAGAGGGACGCATTGCCATTAGTGAGTTAGCAGCTCGCGTCAATTTATCCACCACGCCTTGCTCAGAGCGGGTTAAACGCTTAGAGCGTGAAGGCATTATTATGGGCTATCACGCCCGCTTAAACCCTAAAATGGTCGATCGTAATTTATTAGTATTTTTGGAAATTAAATTATCGGCAAAATCAGGTGATGTGTTTGATCAAGTGGCACGTAACTTAAGTGCCTTACCCGAGGTGTTAGAATGTCATTTAATTTCTGGTGAATTTGATTATTTGGTCAAAGCACGGCTTAAAGAAATGAGTGCCTACCGCCGTTTATTGGGTGATTTACTCAAACAACTCCCTGCTTCTGCCTCATCACATAGTTATGTGGTGATGGAAGAAGTCAAAGAAAGCTTATATTTAGACCTACATTAAGGATCAGGCATGTTTAAACAAGTTTTATCGAGTTTTGGCATTCAAGGTGTGCAAGTTGACACTCTCCTGCATAGTCCACACTTAGAAGTTGGGCAGGCCCTGCAAGGCGTGATTCATTTTAAAGGTGCCAGTAGCAATAAACGCATTAATGGCATTTATTTAGAACTGATGACGCTGGTTGAGGTCGAAAGTGGCGAGCATGAAATGCGCCAAGCGCAATGTATTGCCCGTTGGCCCATCAGCGGTGCTTTTGAGCTAATAGCCGAGCAGGTACATCAGTGCCCATTTAACATTCAACTGCCTTTTGAAACACCAGTGACACAGCTCAATTGCTACGCCAATCACACCAAAGTATGGCTTCACACCCATTTAGATATTGATTGGGCAGTAGATGCACATGACGATGATGCCTTAGCCATTTACCCCAATGCAGTGATGCAAAGCCTGATTACAGCTTTGCAGCATTGTGGTTTAAGCTTATATTCAGCCGATGTCGAACGCGGTCAATTACGAGGTGGTTATTTCCAATCGAGCATTGGTTGTTATCAAGAATTAGAGTTTAGACCCACGGCATGGCTGAGTCGTTTAAATGAGTTAGAAGTGTCTTTTGTCGCAACAGCAACACAAACGCATGTTTTGTTTGAAATTGACCGTAAACTCGGCAGTGATCATTATCAAACTTTAAGCTTGCCGCATACTGCGCTTGACGTTGGCAGCCTAGCGGCACATCTCAAACAATTATTGGCTTTATAGTACATCTAGCAATTGTTTAAAACTTTGAATGCGCGCTTTAGGCTTGGCTGCTGTAATTTCCGCATCTGAGCCATAGCCATATTCCACTGCAATGGTTTCAATACCATTACGGCGCGCCCCTAAAATATCGTATTCACGGTCACCCACCATTAAACAGTCACTGGCTTGCAAATGTTGCTGCTGTAAAATATAGGCAATTAAATCGCTTTTATTGGTACGCTCACCACTGAGTTCACTGCCATAGATCACGCAAAAATACTGCGCTAAATTAAAGTGTTCTAAAATCTGTTTAGCATAAATGGTGGGTTTTGCTGTGGCTAAAAACAGCTGATAACCACGCGCTTTAAGTTCAGCTAAAGTCTCCTTCACCTCAGGATAAACTTCATTTTCAAATAAACCGGTAACCGCAAAACGCTCACGATAACCCAATAAAGCCTGTTCTGCTAAATCATGATTGCTATCGACGTTTAAAATTTTAGCCAGCGAGGCTTTGAGTGGCGGTCCAATGATCCAATCTAAATCTTCATGCAGTGCAACTGGATGACCAATTTTATTTAAACCATAACGCGCCGAGGTGGTAATCCCCACTTTTGGATCAGTTAAAGTGCCATCTAAATCCAATAAAATATTTTTAATCACCACACACCCCGAACATCCTAAAGTTGCCTATACTAACCCAATTTTAAATTGAAAGGACTGCCCCATGCGCGCGACTGTACTTTGTTTTTCTGGTCTAGATCCCTCTGGTGGTGCAGGTTTACAAGCTGATATTGAAGCGATTGGCGCCAGTGGTGCGCATGCTGCGATTGCCTGTACTGCTTTGACCATTCAAAACTCACAAAAAGTATTTGGTTTTGAAGCTACAGCAAAAGACTTACTCTTGGCGCAGGCCCATGCTGTAGTCAAAGACTTGCCTATTAAATGCATTAAATCCGGCATGCTCGGGACGACAGATAATATTGCAGCTTTAGCTGAATTTCTACGTCATCATCCTGAGTATTTATATGTATTGGATCCTGTATTAGTGGCCAACAGTGGTGGCTCGCTGGGCGATCAAGCCACTTTGGTCAAAGCCTTTGTTGAGCTTATTCCACTGGCCACCATATTAACCCCAAATACAGTGGAGCTGCGTGCTTTAACCGGTGAAGATGATTTAGACCGTGCCACCGAAAAACTCTTTGCCTTAGGTGCTAAAGCTGTTTTGGTCAAAGGTGGGCATGAAGACACGCCTGAATATATTCAAAACACTTTATATGTAGATGGTATACAAGTTGCCCAAAGCCGTTGCCCACGTTTAGAGGGTGAGTATCATGGTTCAGGTTGTTCACTGGCAAGCTATATTGCAGGTCGTTTAGCCCAAGGAGTTGAGCTAAAACATGCAGTTCAACAAGCTGAAGAATGGCTGTTTGGTGTACTGCAAAATGCTGAAATTCCTGTGGCAGGTGGTCAACGCATTCCGAAGCGTTTTTAAAATTCAAGCCCGTGATTTACGGGCTTTTTTCTCGATCTTGTTGGCTATATTTGCGTTGTAAATTTTCAATATGTAATTGTTCAGTGGCCTGTGTATTGGCCAGTAAATGTCGCTCTAAGTGCATGTGAATACGTTTAAGTTTCATAGTACTTAACACTTCTACTTGAAAACTTTTTAAATAACCTACCCATGTATCCCCACGGCATACATATTCTGGCATCTGATTTTTAAACTGACTTCTTGGGGTAAAAACAATCACCGAATGAAAATATTTTTCATCCACGACATCCTTTAATAGGTGCTGCAATACTTTAATATGTTTGAAATTTTGTCGAATGGGATTTTGAAATTCATAGCTTTTTTGGGCATTCAAACTTTGACGCCAAGTTTTATCGTATTCTAAGCCAAAGATCCAACCCTGATAATCTTTGGTTTCTAAAACAAAAATTCCATAGGGACTTAAAATAACATGATCGATTTGTGTACTACCATTATCCTCATCCGGCAAGGTACAGTTATTTAATAGAATATAAGGTGCTTTAAAATTTTTTTGATAAGTCTCAATAACAGCACGTTCACCGCGATTAGGAATACTGGGCTTGGGGGTAGTGAATTGCTTTACCCAATAAATCACTAAACCAACACAAATGACTAAAGCAATAAAGGCTGCCATAGAATTCACCCTCGTTTATAGATATTGTTGTTCGAGTTTTAATAAGAACTGTTTTTTCTCAATACCACTTGAAAAACCCACCAATTTGCCATTAGCACCAATCACGCGATGGCAAGGAATCAAAATTAAAATTGGGTTTTTACCATTGGCGCCACCCACTGCACGTACTGCCTTTGGCTGATTAAGCATATGCGCTTGTTGTAAATAACTACGCGTTTGTCCATATGGAATTTGGCTTAAGGCATGCCATGCACGGTGTTGAAAGGTGGTGCCTTGCGGGGCTAAGGGCACAGAAAATTCACGGCGCTGCCCTGCAAAATACTCATCCAGCTCAAGTTGGGTCTGTTTTAAAATTGCTTGCTGAGGAGCAAAGCGTGCACCTTGCATCGGCATGGTCTGCTGACTTGATACCGCTTCTAAAGCCCACTCATTGGCAATTAAAACTAAATCACCAATTGGTGAGGCATAGTGACAATAATAGCGTGACATGAATTAGCTCGATGAAAGTTTCATTAATACTAACCCAGAAATAATTAAAATAGCAGCAAGCATACGCATGGCATTGGCCGGTTCACCGAGCACAAAAATTCCCACCAAAAATGCACCTACTGCACCAATACCCGTCCACACCGTATACGCCGTACCCAAAGGTAGGGCTTTCATGGCATAGGACAAGAGAGCGAAACTGAATACCATAAATACTATCGTCAGTATGCTTGGGGTGAGCTTGGTAAAGCCGTCGGACATTTTCATAAAATACGCCCATACCACTTCTAAACATCCTGCCACAATTAACACCAACCAAGCCATATATTTTCCACATAAAAAAACGCCGTGAATCCAGCGATTCACGACGTTATTATTTTAAACATTAAGATGAAGATAACTTCATTAACACCAAGCCAGAGATAATTAATAACGCTGCTAAAATTCGCATTGGACTTGCTGCTTCACCTAAAATAAAGATTCCGACTAAAAATGCGCCAATCGCGCCAATACCAGTCCAAATGGTATACGCCGTGCCCAAAGGCAAGCTACGCATCGCATAAGCCAATAAACCAAAACTAAGCAGCATAAAAAACAGTGTAATAAGACTTGGTGTGAGTTTGGTAAAGCCCATTGACAGTTTCATACTGTAGGCCCAAACCACTTCGAAGATACCCGCTAAAACCAGAATTACCCAGGCCATGTTGCCCTCCTCCTTTATAGAGTCAGGTCGTCCTGACGATTTTTCTAATTTTGGGCAAAAGACCAAAACAAGGGAGGTCGTTCCTCCTTTAGATGCTAAGAGTATAAATAAAAAATGCGCGAATTTGATGCATTTTTTACCAATTATTACCAAAAATTAAGCTTTGTTGCATTCTTGACTTATGCAGCCCCTGTAACAATAGACTGCACATATGTTTAAGCAAAGTGTTTATTTTGGTGCACATTTTGCACCAAAATACAGCTTAACTAATTGAGACAAAAAAGAGCGCCTGAGCGCCCTTTGTACTGCTTTTGATTTACGCTTGTTGACTACCGACCAACGCAAGTTCAGCACGCATCTGATCAATGACTGCTTTATAGTCAGCTTGCCCAAAGATCGCTGAGCCTGCAACAAACATATCCGCACCTGCTTCAGCAATTTCACGAATATTAGCTGGAGTTACACCACCATCGACTTCTAAACGAATATCACGGCCTGAAGCATCAATAATTTTACGTGCCTCACGTAACTTATCTAAAGTCATTGGAATGAATTTTTGTCCACCAAAGCCAGGGTTAACACTCATTAATAAGACTTGATCAACTTTATCCAATACATAATCAAGATAATGTAACGGTGTGGCTGGATTAAATACTAAGCCAGCTTTGGCACCACCTGATTTAATTAACTGTAAAGAACGGTCAATATGGTCTGATGCTTCTGGGTGGAAAGTAATAATGTCAGCGCCTGCATCTAAGAAGTCACCAATCATACGATCCACTGGTTTAACCATTAAATGCACATCAATGGGCGCTTGAATACCATATTTTTTTAATGCCTTACACACGCCTGCACCAAAGGTTAAATTAGGTACGTAGTGATTATCCATCACGTCAAAATGCACAACATCAGCACCTGCCGCAAGTACGTTTTCAACTTCTTCACCTAAACGCGCGAAGTCAGCAGATAAAATAGAAGGTGCGATTAAATATGGCTTGGACATAATAGAACCTGGCTTTGGGAATATTGCAAAATTAGCCTGATTATAACAAATTCCTGCTGCTTACTGTGTAGGCTTTTGCTGTTAACGCCATGCAGCTAAAACACAGCGTTGCAATTTTAATAAGCTGAAAGCTTTTTAGATTTGTTAGACTAAGCAAAACCCTGAGGTAAATGAGAATGAAAACCACTACAAAAATCAACACACTTGAAGCAGCACGCATCAGTAAACGGCTTTTAAATCATTGGAAACATAAATTTGAAGTTCAAGAAACACCACTGCACATGCAAATTTTTATGCCCGAATACACCATTAGCCTGAAGCCTCAGGCTGAGTATTTAGAGGTCATGATTGAAAGTCAATTAGAAGATTTGAGTCATATGCAACAAGTTGTGCTCAGTCATTTAAGCCGCATGGCAAATGCTGAATTGACTGCGACTTGGCAATAAAAAAAGAGGCATTTTGCCTCTTTTTTTTAAGATTGTAATTGCACCGCGTGATATTGCAGATGATCATCAATAAAACTTTGAATAAAGTAATAACCATGATCGTAGCCTTGATGCTCGCGTAAGGTCAGCTTTTGCCCGACTCGCTCACAGGCAGCTTTAAATAGCGCAGGATTGAGCTGGCTATAAAACTGATCTTTTAAGCCTTGATCAATTAGAATATCGCTAAATACCGCCCCTTTTTCTTGAATCAGTGCAGTTGCATCATGTTGTAACCAAACAGCGCGGTCTTCTCCCAAATAGTTTGAAAAGGCTTTTTCACCCCATGGACATTGGCTCGGTGCACAAATAGGCGCAAATGCCGACACCGATTTAAATTTTTCAGGATATTTAAGTGCTAAAGTTAAAGCTCCATGGCCGCCCATAGAGTGGCCAAAGATCCCAACTTTATTTTTGGCAATATTAAATTCAGTAGTCACTACAGCATATAACTCATCTGCAACAAAACTTTGCATTTGGTAATGTTCAGCCCACGGCGCTTGAGTGGCATTGATATAAAACCCTGCACCCTGCCCTAAATCCCAGTTGTCGCCTTGGGCCACATCCTCACCACGTGGTGAAGTATCTGGGGTAATTAAAATTAAACCCAATTGTGCTGCAAGACGCTGTGCATGTGCCTTAATGGCGAATGTTTCTTCGCTACAAGTTAAACCCGCCAAATAAAACAGCGCTGGACAGGCTTGACCTGTTAAGGCTTGTTGCGGCAAAAAAACACCAAATTTGGTGTCTTGTTTTAGCGTTGTTGATGCAAAACGATAAATACGTTGCTCGCCGGCAAAACATTGATTGCTTTGTAATAATTCCATGTGTCGTCCTACTTAAGGTGGCGCATTATTTTGATTTGGAAATAAGCGTTGTTCCAATTGTGGCAACATCAGTTGCATATTTTTACCAATCGCCCATTGTGGCTCAGAAGGTTCAAAGCCTTGAGCTGCTTCCCATTTGGCCACAGTTTCTTTGGCTTGTAAGAAAGAATTTTCAAAAGAGTTTTGTTCTCGCATCGCTTCATCAAACAAAGCCCGACCAAAATAGGTGTAATCAGCTTCATTGCTACAGCCAAAAGACTCACGATCAGCTGCAGCGGCAGTAATCACTAAAGTGTTTTCATCTTGTAAAGCTGAAACAAAGCTGCCTGAAAAACACGATGAAATGACAATCACACGCCAACGAATGCCTGATTTATCCAACGTATCTCGTAACCATTTTGGCTCAACATAGGCCAAATCAATTGGTGAGTTCTCCAGTTCAAATTGATTCGGCAAACCATGTGAGGTCATATATAAAAACAACACATCGCTGTCACGATTCATTTGTTGCCCTATACGCTTGAGCGCAAGTTCAATACTGGTTTTAGATGCAATTGGGTGGGTCTCTAAGGTCGCAGGATGATTAATCAAGATCATCGAACGCCCAAAGGTACCAAAACGAGTGTCAAACTGTTCACGAATACGTTCAACTTCTGACTTAAATACATCTTGATAGCTCGCCCCTGCCACTCCAAGGAAATACCAATGACTTTGGGCAAATTCACCAAATTGAATACTGTCTAAAGCTTTATTAAGCACTTTAGGCTGGGCATAAATAGCAGCTTCAGAAATGCTGGGTGGTACTTCATCAACTTTCCAAATGGGTTGGCTTTTGGCAGAAATTTGCCACACCACCAAAGTAAATAAAGTGGCAATAATAATCAGCGCACGTTCCCACCAAGGCCAATGTAATTCGCGTGCAAACACCCACACCACCGCCAAACTTTGCCATACAAACAGCACCATAAATAAAATGGGCAAGTAGTCATAGAGCAAATATGGTAGCCAATCCATCATGCCTAAATATTGAATCAGGCTTTGTAGCAAGGCAACATGTGTATCGAGTACCAACCACAATAAGGCAGGCACTAACATTAAGCGTGGGTTGTTAATGCGCTGTGATAAAAAAATCCCAACAATTAAGGCAATAAACGGCCATAAAGCATAACTCACCAAACCTTGTGAGTTAAACTCTCCCACTTCACCAGCACTGAGCCAGGCAAATAAAGTATTGGCACTGCCGCCTAAAATCCCCCAAATAATGAGTTGTGGAATAGAAGGACGGACAATTTGTAAGGCACGGCGCGAACCAAAAAATAACCACATACCGGCAATTTGGTTGCTTTTAAAGTCATGCCAAAAGTTAATGGAGGGTTTAAAGTCGATCATGGAATTATCTATGCAGTGCCTGCCAAAGGTGCGCGATTAAGTGTATGCCGAATGGCAGCTTTATCAATGCTCTAATGTACTATATCTTAAAACAATGTTTAAAAATGCAGCAGTTACATTTTTAAATCATGTTGAAAATAAGCATCAAAACGACAAGCATCGCCCAGCCATTGTTGATCTGTGCTTTGACCTGCTAAAAACACTGCAAGACGAGGCCGTTTCACCACCACGCGTTTGGCAATTTTTTGTGCCAAGGGCAAAAGGTTGTTACCTAAATCCATTTCGCCATCTTCAGGCAATAACATATGCAATAGCTGCATTTGCTTTTTTACTTGTGCCTGTTTTTTTGGCGCTTGCTGATTTTGATCACGCTGCGGGAACATCGGATCTAGATACACCACATCAAAGCTATTGCCTAATTCAGCTTGTTGACTTAAATAATCCGCTGAATCTGAAAAGACCAATTCAATTCGCGCTGCTGCTGCATGCAAGATTTTATCCTCTAGCGCACGTTGCTGGGTATCTTCAAGCAAAGTAAATAGGATTGGATGACGCTCAACTAAGGTGACATGCGCACCTAAATGTGCCATGAGTAAACTGTCATGCCCAAGACCTGCGGTTGCATCAATTAAACGCGGTTTTTCTGCTAGATTACAGGCGCGGGCAATCATTTCAGATTTTAAAGAAGCACGTTTTAAACGACCACTTTCCCCGTTCCAATCTGGTTGCATTTTCATGCCATTGGCAGATAACCATAAGCCTTCTTGATCTACACATAAAGCCAGTTCGGGATTGAGGCGTAAAAACCGCGCTGCGAGTTTTTCAATCACCTGAATATCAACAGCAACCCCACGTGAAGAAAGCACAGCAGAATACTGCTGTGCTTTCTCATAAAAGGCCTGTTCTGTATATAAGCGTAACGCGCTTACCATAAAGTCCAACCTGTATATGCAAATAATAAAATTGCTAAGCCCGATACAATGCGATACCACGCAAAGACCATAAAGTCACGTTTAGCTACATAAGCCACTAAAGCACGAATCAACAATAAAGCAGATACAAATGACACCAATAGACCCACAGCAATCACGGTCCAATCTGCCGCACCTTCAAAGACATGATAGCTTTGATACAAGTCCAATAAACCTGCACCGACAATCACCGGAATACCCAAGAAGAAGGAAAATTCGGTTGCGGCTTTACGTGATACACCTAAGAACATCGCACCAATAATGGTCGCACCAGAACGTGATGTGCCCGGAATCAACGACAATACTTGAATCAAACCAATCCAAATCGCATCTTTAATACTTAAGTCTTCAACTTCTTTGGCACGTACCACAGGTGGATTTTTTTCAATCCAAATAATGATTAAACCACCCACGATCAAACCAATGGCAATGGCAATATCATTAAATAGCAGTTCTTTGACGGTTTGACCAAAGGTCAGTCCCACCAACACGATCGGAATAGATGCTAAAATTAAGCCAATGCCTAAACGGCGACCTTGTGGTTCACCACTCACAATACCCGTTGCTGCGCCCCAAAGGCGTGCCCAGTATTCATAAATGACTGCCGCAATTGCACCCATCTGAATAGCAATCACAAAGACATCACTTTTTTCTTTACTCCAAAAATTCATGAGCTCAGAAGCTAAAATTAAATGCCCAGTACTAGAAATCGGCAGGAATTCGGTAATCCCCTCTACAATCCCCATAATCGCTGCTTTTAACAGCAGTAAAAGATCCATAACAATTACCTAAATTATGCTTTGCCTTGATCTGGAATTTTTTTCCATGCATCATCACGTAAATATACCGGCAATGCCAATTCGGCACTGACCCAATTTTGTTGTAAAGCCGCTTGACGCGCAATTGTGGCAATATCTTGTGCTGTTGGATCAACTGTTTGATATTGAGTTGCTGTTGCCTCGAGCAAATGACTACCTGAACCGACCAGCGTATATTGCGCTGCGCTTAAAGCCGCTTCATAGCTCAGGAGTTGTTCAGCATCCACCGCCTGCATAATGCCGTGTTGATCAAGCTTAAAGCTGGCGATATAGACTTCGTTCATACGTGCATCAATTACCGCAGTGACTTCAGTTAAGCCATGTAAACGGTAGGCTGCTTGCGCTAATGCTTGTAAAGTTGAAACAGGCACCACAGGCAAATCATTTGACCAAGCTAAGGCTTGCGTCACCGCAGCATTAATCCGTACCCCACTAAAAGATCCAGGGCCACGACTAAATGCAATTGCGGTCAGTTCACTTGGCTGTAAGCCTTGTTGCTGTAAGCCTTGTTCAATCATCGGTAAGATGGTTTGCGTTTGCGCACGAGGGCGGGAATCAAAATCAAAAAACAACTCTTGGGTGTCATCGACAATACAGACGGAACACTGCTGATTGGCAGTTTCGAGTGCCAGCAATTTCATGCCAAACCTTAACTTTAAAATATTTAAAAATGGTGGCTATCATACTCCACTCCTAAAAACTTGGCGATACACGATACAAAAAAGCCAAACACGAGGTTTGGCTAAAATTGTTCCAGATTCTGCTTAGAGTTCAACAGCTTTTAGATCCTTAAAATCTGCAAAATGCGCAGCATAATGCAAGGCACTTTGTTTAAGTTTGGCAACCCCTTCTTCATCTAAAGTTTTTACCACTTTACCGGGTGAACCCATCACCACCGAGTTATCTGGAATGACTTTGCCTTCTGGAATTAAGGCATTGGCACCAATAATACAGTTCTTACCAATTATTGCATGGTTAAGCACCACCGCCTGAATGCCAATCAAAGCATTCTCACCAATCGTACAGCCATGTAGCATCGCTTGATGTCCAATAGTGACATAATCAGCAATGTGCATATCAATACCAGCATCGGTATGCAGTACGGCATTTTCTTGTACATTACTGTAATGACCAATATGAATTTTGGCATTGTCCCCACGCACCACAGCACCAAACCAAATACTGACTTTATCGCCTAATTCGACATTACCAATCACGCTGGCTGTAGGTGCCACCCAACCATTCCAAGGGGCATTGATGGCTTTAGGACTTAAATTTTTATATTGATATAACATAATAGACTCTTTATTTTTTGATTTTAAAAGCTGGAGAGTTCAGCAAAAATGGCCATTCTTTTTGATAATCAAGACCATATCTAAATAATGACACCATCATCCGTGCGGTTAAACCCCAGATAATTTCATTTTCCAAACGGAAACTTGGAAAATATAAGGATTGATGCTGAAAACGTACTTCATAAGGAATCGGTTTGGCTTCGAGCATTTTACGTAAGGAGACATAGAAGATTCGATCAATTTCACTGGGCTGTGGTACCAGTGGCAAATTGGGTGGAATAAAGCCCACCACCGGCTTCACCAACATACCGTTACGTGCCTTTTGCATCGGTAAATCGCCAATCAGCTCCACATCAAAAGGATTCAATCCAGTTTCTTCTTGTGCTTCACGCAGTGCCACCACAATATTACTGGTGTCTTGTGGATCACGTTTCCCCCCTGGAAAAGACACTTCTCCCGGATGACTATTCAAATACACCGAACGCCGTGTAAGTAACACTTTAGGATCATCTTCTTCGGTAATCGCAATCAGCACGGCAGCTTGTGCTTCACGAATGCGCTTAGAAAAACGTAATCGTTGTTGTAATAATAAAGTCAGTGCACGATCATCCATGTCGTTCGCTCTACGTCCTGATTTATGCAGTTAAATCACATCATAGCTGAATTTTTATTCTAAAGGATAGCGTGATCAGAGGATGCAGCCGCGCTTTTTTTACGTTATCCTGAGGCATCCGGTTATCATTGATGATGCATATGAACTTTTGCGGCAACTGCGGACAAAAAACAGTCGAGAAAATTCCTTTAGGCGACCACCAAGTCCGTCAGGTGTGTGGCAGTTGTGGCAATATCCATTATGTCAATCCCAAAGTCATTTGCGGTGCTTTAGTCGTGCATGAAGACAAAGTGTTACTCTGTCGCCGTGCCATTGAACCACGTTATGGTTTATGGACCTTACCTGCCGGTTACATGGAACTGTTTGAAACCATGGAGCAAGGTGCAGCGCGCGAAACCCGCGAAGAAGCTGAAGCTGAGGTGGAAATTGAACAATTGTATTGCATGTACAATATTCCACGTATTGGGCAAATTTACGTGCTCTTTAAGGCCAGTTTAGTCGATGGTAAATTTGGTGCTGGTGAAGAAACTATTGAGTCACGTTTGTTTAGCGAAGATGAAATTCCCTGGCAACAACTGGCTTTCCCAAGTGTAGAGCGCACCTTAAAACATTACTTTGCCGACCGCAAAATCGGACAATTTAATATGCATCTTGAAACCTTAGGTTCACGTTTAGATCAAACTGGTTAAGTGTGGCGAAAATGCCAACAAATTCGCTCAGTTTCGCCTAAAAATTTCAATTTTTGCCGCAAATTCTGTGCCCTCATGCTTATCTGAATCGAATTTTAGCTACACTAGGCATCTCCCGTTCGCCTGTGTAGATGTATGAGCCAAGCTGCTGTTTTTTGCCAACGACTTTGTTCCTCACAAAGCCCTGCTGAGTTAATCGGCACACTGAGTGCTTTAGATCCTTTGGTATATTTATATAATCAGGGCAAGCCTGTGATTGGTTGTTTTCCTGAGCAGTACTGCGTCTTAAAAGATGAGATGCAATACTTTCAAGCTACCACTCTAAATCAATACACGAAGATCGCAGCACAAGATTTTAGCCAACTGATTCAAAGTGCCAATGGCAGCACAACCAGCCATTCATTTAACGGTGGCATCATGGGCTTTATTGGCTACGATCACGGCGCAGCACAAGCCATTCATTTAAATTATAAAGATCAACCTGCTTTATTTTTAGGCATCTTTCACAGTTATTTAAGCTTAAAAGACGATGGTTGGTATTTTCACAGTACAGCTGTTAATGCAGCTGAGCAATTTGCTTACTTACAAGCTGCCTTACAACGAAAACCAGTCTTAGATTTCTATCTGACTCAACCCTGCCAAGCACGTTGGAATAAAGCTGAGTATCAAGCTGCATTTCAGCGCGTACAAGACTATATTGTCGCCGGTGATTGCTACCAAATTAACTTAACCCAAGAATTTGTAGGTCAAGCTCAAGGCCGCCTAAGTGCCACTGCAGAAAAATTTTGGCAATTGACTCAAGCGCCTTATGCAGGCTACCTACGTAACGGTGAATTTGAACTGCTCAGCTGCTCACCGGAACTATTTATTGAATTTAATGCAAAGCGCAATATTGTCACCAAACCGATTAAAGGCACCATGCCACGCTTTGCCGATGCCAAATTAGACGAACAGTCTAAACAACAGCTCATGGCGTCAGAAAAAGATCGTGCTGAAAACGTGATGATTGTGGATTTATTGCGTAATGATTTAAGTGTATATGCCGAAACCGGTAGCGTTAAAACGCCTAAATTATTTAATATTGAGAGCTTTAATCAAGTGCATCATATGGTCAGCGAAGTCACCGCCACCTTAAAAGCCGACGTTAAACCGTTTGAAGTGCTGATGTCTGCGCTGCCGGGTGGTTCTATTACTGGTGCACCTAAAATTCGCGCCATGCAAATTATCGACGAACTTGAACAAGCCCCACGCGGTGCCTATTGCGGCTCAATGGGATATTTTAATTTTGATGGCACTGGCAGTTGGAATATTCTCATTCGCTCCATTCAAAAGTATCAAGACGATATTTCTCTTTGGGCAGGTGGCGGGATCACCATTGCATCTCAACTCGATGCCGAATATCAAGAATGCTTTGATAAAGTTGCCGCACTCCTCAATTTGCTCAACACATGGGCTAAATAAAAAAAGCGACTCATAGGAGTCGCTTTTTTAGTACTTATTTAAGTTAAGCAACAGAAGCTAAAACTTGGTTTTTTAAGGTCTCAATTAAACGCTGATTTTCTGCATCTGTACCCACAGTAATACGTAAGTGTTGATTGATACGTGGCTTGTTAAAGTAACGCACAATCACACCTTGCTCACGCAATTGGCTGGCAATGTCTGCAGCATCTTTATGTGGATGTGACGCAAATACAAAGTTTGCTTTAGATGGCAACACTTCAAAACCCAGTGCCGTTAAATCAGCGGTTAGCTTTTCGCGGCTGGCAATGACTTTTTGGCATTGTGCTTCAAAATAAGCTTGATCTTCAAAAGATGCTTTGGCAGCAGCAATCGCAAAATGATCCATTGGATAAGAGTTAAAGCTGTTTTTAACCGCCTCTAAAGCGGCAATTAAATGTGGCTGCGCAATCGCAAAACCAACACGTAAACCCGCCAATGAACGCGATTTAGAGGTGGTTTGACACACCACTAAGTTTTCGTATTTTTCAACTAAACTTACCGCAGATTGGGCACCAAAATCGACATAGGCTTCATCAATCACCACCACCGAATTTGGATTGGCTTGTAGCACCTCTTCAATGGCGCTTAAGCCTAAATCAATACTGGTTGGGGCATTAGGATTGGTAATGATGATCCCACCATTCGGCTGCTTATAATCCTCTACCACAATCTCAAAATGATCATTGAGTGGCAAAATCTTGGTTTCCACCCCAAAGAATTGGCTATACACTGGATAAAAACTATAAGTGATATCCGGATATAAAATTGGCAACTCTTGCACAAAAAAGGCTTTAAAGATATGCGCTAAAACCTCGTCCGAACCATTTCCCACAAACACTTGATTGGCAGCGACGTTTTGCTGCTTAGCAATCGCCTGTTTTAAATCACTGGCATCTGGGTCTGAGTAAAAACGTAAAATATCGGCAGAATTAGCTAATAATTGTTGTACCGCTTCTGCAACTTTTGGCGAAGGTGGATATGGGTTTTCATTGGTATTGAGTTTGAGTAAGTTGTCAATTTTAGGTTGCTCACCCGGTACGTACGGTTCAAGCTCGCGTACGGCTGGGCTCCAAAAACGCATTTGTTGTGTAGTCACATTAGACATGCTGCTGTTCTCTTTCGTCATTGGCCCAAACCTCTGTTTTGAATCAGTTGAAGTTTATCTTGCTGAGTTTTGCAGAGGTTTGCATTGGCAAATTCAATCTATTATATGGCTTAATCTTGATAGCGGTAACGGGCAGAACGCGCATGCGCATCAAGGTTTTCTTGTTGAGCCAATACATCAGCTGTACGTGCTAAAGTTTTTACGCCGTCTTTAGAACACATAATCAAGCTTGAACGTTTTTGGAAGTCATATACGCCAAGCGGTGATGAGAAACGTGCTGTACCTGAAGTAGGTAACACATGGTTAGGGCCCGCACAGTAGTCACCAATCGCTTCTGGGGTGTAACGGCCCATAAAGATCGCACCAGCATGACG
This sequence comes from Acinetobacter sp. CY05, assembly GCF_059515805.1. Taxonomy (NCBI): domain Bacteria; kingdom Pseudomonadati; phylum Pseudomonadota; class Gammaproteobacteria; order Moraxellales; family Moraxellaceae; genus Acinetobacter; species Acinetobacter sp. CY05. The sequence continues at coordinate 28,083 of NZ_JCAKMW010000025.1, forward strand.
AATCTCTTCAGCCATGGCCTCTGCTTCATCTAAACATAACATCAGATGTTCAGGTGCCACTTGATTAATCAACTCGATGCCTTCAGCACGGTCTTGCACCAAGACCAAAGCGCCGCGGTTTTCAATTGAGGTACGTGCAATATCGGCTTTTGGTAGCGCTTCTAAGTGTTTTTCGATCCACTCACCCACCGCATTCAATAACTCTTCATCAGGCGTGATAAATACTGCTTGTGCTACGGTATCGTGCTCAGCTTGTGACAATAAGTCCATGGCTAACCATTCTGGGTTATTGTCGCCTTCTGCATAAACTAAGATTTCTGAAGGGCCGGCAATCATATCAATACCGACTTGACCAAACACGGCACGTTTTGCCGCAGCCACGAAACGGTTGCCCGGCCCTGTGATTTTATCGACAGCAGGCACAGTTTGGGTACCATATGCCAGTGCTGCCACCGCTTGCGCACCACCAATGGTGAATACGCGCGTTACACCAGCTAAATAAGCCGCTGCCAACACCAAGGGATTTAATTCACCATTCGGCGCAGGCACCACCATAATAATCTCAGGCACCCCTGCTACATGCGCAGGCACTGCGTTCATCAACACTGAGGATGGATAAGATGCTAAACCGCCCGGTACATAAATACCCACACGATCAAGTGGTGTCACTTTTTGACCGAGAGTGTTGCCTAAGGCATCTACATAGGTCCAACCGTCTTGCTTTTGCGCTTGGTGAAATTCACGTACACGATGAGCCGCTAGCTCTAAAGCTTCACGCACTTCAGTCGTTAGACCTTCAAACGCGGCTTTAAGCGCTTCTTGAGTCAGTTCGAGATCTGAAAATTGATGCGCAGGATGTCGATCGAACTGCTGTGTCAGCTTAAGAACATGAGCGTCACCATGCTGACGAACGTCAGCAATGATTTGGTCTACAGTCTTTAAAAGTTCAGGATCGCTAACAGTCTCAAAAGCCAACAAATCAGCAAAGATTTGTTTAAAGTTTTGATCTTGAGTCGATAAACGTCGCATCAATTTACCCACAACATGTCTATAAGAAAACTTTAGTTTACCTGTTTTCTGATCTTTTGTCGGTATCTATCTGTGCAGTTTAATTGGAAATAGCTTTTGTCAGGATTGATTAAAAGCTGAGTTGATCTTTCACATAAAAAAACCGCCTCGGAAGGCGGTTTTGGATCACAAAACGATTTAAGCTTTTTTGCCTGCTTCACGTTCTTCGACCGCTTTTTCAAGCTGCGCTAGAATTGGATTAAGCAATTGTTGCTTACGTTTAAAGCTGGCTTTATTCACGATTAAACGCGAAGATACTTTACAAATTTCTTCTAATGGTTCTAAGCCGTTAGCACGCAAAGTATTACCTGTATCGACCACGTCAACAATGTAATCACCTAAGCCCACTAATGGCGCTAATTCCATTGAACCGTAAAGTTTAATCACATCTACTTGCTCACCAAGGCTTGCATAGTATTGACGGGTTAAATTCACGTATTTAGTGGCGATTTTTAAACGGCCTTTCGGACGTTGCATACCCACTTTACCCGCTGTCATTAACTTACAGTTGGCAATTTTTAAATCGAGCGGTTCATAGACGTTTTGTGCGCCATGTTCCATCAGCACATCTTTACCGGCAACACCAAGATCCGCTGCACCATTTTCAACATAAGTCGGTACATCAGAGGCACGTAAAATTAAAATACGTACATGCTTATGCGTAGTTGGGAAAATTAATTTACGCGATTTATCTGGATCTTCCAAAAGATTAATGCCCGCTGTTTCTAACAGTGGCAATGTTTCTTTTAAAATACGACCTTTACTTAATGCTAAGGTTAAACCATGATCAAAATTGCCCATTACGTCAAAGTTTGGATCATCGTTTCTCATATCGCTCATTAATCTTACTCGCTTACTCGCTTAATTTGGGCACCTAAACCTTGTAATTTTGCTTCTACATCTTCATAACCGCGGTCAATATGATAGATACGGTCAATCAATGTTTCACCATCAGCAGCAAGTGCTGCTAATACCAATGAAAATGAAGCACGTAAATCTGTTGCCATAACAGGTGCTGCAGAAAGCTGTTCTACCCCTGTTACCACTGCATCATTACCTTCGACCTGAATGTTAGCACCCATACGTGACAATTCAGGCACATGCATAAAGCGGTTTTCAAAAATTGTTTCTGAAATTGTTGCAAAACCACGACCAATGGCATTGACTGCCATAATTTGGGCTTGCATATCGGTTGGAAATTCTGGATGTGGCAAGGTACGGAAGCTAACTGCTTTGGGGCGTTTGCCCTGCATATCAAGCTCAATCCAATCATCACCACGGGTCACTTCCGCACCCATTTCTTCAAATTTGTCTAATACAGCTTCTAATAGACTTGGATCGGTATGTGTAGTTTTAACACGGCCACCCGTAATGGCTGCTGCTGCTAAATATGAACCGGTTTCAATACGATCCGCCACAACTGCATATTCACAGCCATGTAAGCTTTCTACACCAGTCACCACCAGCGTGTCCGTATCTAAACCCTCAATCTTGGCACCCATCTTAATGAGCATCTTGGCAAGATCTGTAATTTCAGGCTCACGCGCGGCATTACGAATCGTGGTTACGCCATCAGCAAGTACCGCAGCTGTTAAGATATTTTCGGTACCACCAACGGTGACCATATCAAAAACAACTTCACCGCCTTTTAAGCGACCGTCTACTTCTGCTAACACATAGCCATTTTCAACTTCAATCTTCGCACCTAAGGCTTCAAGTGCTTTTAAATGTTGATCAACTGGACGTGAACCAATGGCACAGCCACCCGGTAAAGAGACTTTAGCTGAACCGTAACGCGCCAGCAAAGGACCCAACACCAAAATCGAAGCACGCATGGTTTTCACCAATTCGTACGGTGCAAATTGATTATCTAATGTTGAAACATCCGCTGTAACGGTATCCCCTGCATAGCTGATAGTGACACCTAAGCCTGCGATCAACTGCACCAATGTATTAACATCTTTAAGATTAGGTACATTGGTAAGCGTAATTGGCGTATCAGCTAGAATTGTCGCGGCAAGTAACGGTAAGGCTGCATTTTTTGCACCTGAAATTCGTACTTCACCTTCGAGCTTAGTACCACCTTGAATTAAAAATTTATCCATTAACGAATTAAGCTCCGAAAAGACTAGCTTTACGCCATTCTTCTTTGGTCATTGCACGAATTGTGACAGCATGCACTTCACCACTTGCAATATAAGAATTGAGCGGTGCGTAAACAGCTTGTTGGCGAGCAACCGGACGTTTACCTTCAAATTGATCATCGACAATACGAAGATCAAATTTTCCGCCTTGCCCACTTACAGCAACTTCAGCCTCAGGAAAAGCAGCTTTTAAAATATCAGTGAGCTGATCACTATTCATCGCAAAGACCTCTTATATTAGATCAAGGGTGTAAAAACCTGTCATTCTACTATAAATGACAAAAATAATTCATTAGTGATATACATTATATCTATAAAAAAAGAGGTTTAAAAAAACCTCTTTTTTGCTTTTTTAAGCACTAAGGTAAAATCGCCTGATACTCAGTTTGAGATTCACGATATTTTTCGAGTTGACGTTTTAACTTTTCCGTCATTTTTTTAATTGAACTATACATATCATCCGCTGTAGCCTGCGCAAAAAGTTCCGCTCCAGGTACACGTATAATGGCTTCCGCAATATGGTTACTACTGCCTTTTTTAGAGCGCTTATCTACCTGATGATCCTTGCTTAACTTGACCTGCATACTACTCACTTGATCGAGATGCTTAGTCATTTGTGCAAATTTACTGCGGATATTGTCTTCAATCGCAGGAGTAATAGTTAAATGATGACCACGAATTGTAATTTGCATAGTTCTATCCCTCAAAGTTTAGGATGGAATACGTCGCAGACTTAATAAACGCTTAAGCTGCACCTTTATTGGTCATTATGTTGTCATAATGCATCTTTACAATTACCGCACTTTAAAATTTAGATCAATACTTTTCGTTCAGAAGACGATGGAATGTTCAGCGATTCCCGATATTTCGCCACTGTTCTACGTGCTACATCAATACCTTCTTCTTTAAGTAAATTTGCAATTGCGTTATCAGACAATGGCTTACGTATATTTTCTTCACTAATGAGTTTTTTAATTTTGGCACGAATCGCAGTTGAAGATGCTTCTCCACCTGTGGTTGTACCGACATGACTTGAAAAGAAATATTTCAATTCAAATAAACCGCGTGGTGTTAACATATATTTATTAGTGGTGACCCGTGACACAGTCGATTCATGCAACTCAACTTCTTCAGCAATATCACGCAATACTAAAGGTCGCATACCCTCTGCACCAATTTCTAAAAATGCTTTTTGGTGTTCAACAATACAACTGGCGACTTTCAAGAGTGTTTTATGTCGCTCATCAATACTTTTAATAAAGTTTTTTGCTTCTAACATTTGATTACGTAAGTACTGATTATCATCACTTTGATCAGCACGACGGATCATATTGGCATAAAAAGAATTCACTCTTAACTTAGGCACAATATCTGGATTAAGTTGCACCTGCCAAATATCATTTTTTTTCGCCACGACCACATCTGGAATTTGATAATCTGATTCTTTATTTTCAAAGTCTAAACCTGGATGTGGCTTTAAAGTTTTGAGCAAGGCAAGGGCTGATTTTAGTTGCTCTGTATTTAAACCCGTTTGCTTGATCAGTTTACTTAATTCATTATTAATCAATAACTCATAATGCTGCAACAACAACAAAGCTTCACGACGATTTTTAGTATGGCTAGGTAGTAAATCCAATTGTACAGCCAAACATTCAGCTAAATTACGCGAACCTACACCTACAGGATCAAGTCGTTGAATACATTTGAGTACCGCAACCACCTCATCATCTTCAACTTCTTCTTCATAATCCATAGATTGCAATAAATGCTGTACAGATGCAGTGATTTCTGAGATTTCTGCATCTAAAAAACCTTTTTCATCTAATGAATCGATTAAACAGTAGGCGATCAACTTATCAATTTGACTAAAATTAAGTAAGTTAATCTGCTCAAGCATATGTTCACTCAAACCTAAATGACCTTGGCGATTATCTTCACGCTCTTCAAAGTCAGCTGTACCTAAACTTGTAGGCTGATGGGTATAAACATCATCCCAATCCGTATCTACAGGCAGATCATCTGGCAAATGATCAGCATTGAGTTCCTTAGTGAGGTCTTTATCATCCGTTTCTTTGTCTAAACTAGATAAACTTTCAAGCGTATTTTGCTCTTCCACATGTTCTAACAATGGATTACTTTCTAGTTGAATTTGGATCTCTTGCTCAAGTTCTAGGCTTGACAATTGCAGTAGGCGGATCGCTTGTTGTAACTGTGGTGTTAAGGAAAGTGAGTTTGCAACCTTTAATCCAACTGATAACCGCATGCTGTTTTACCCTCATTATTCTGCGCTCTTTGTAAGCAATTTTTATGCCTGTTTAATTTTTTATAGCATAGATAAATCAAAAATCATACAGCTTTTAGAGAATTGAGACTAAATAGCTAGAAAAAATATTAATATCAACAGCAGAAAATATTTTTAAAGTTTAAACAATTTCATGCAAATTCTGAGGATGTTTATTGCTTTTTATAGGCGAAAAAAAATCCCCCGATCAACGATCGGGGGATTTTTAGAATAATGAGCTGGCGATGACTTACTCTCACATGGGTAACCCCACACTACCATCAGCGCTAAGAGGTTTCACTTCTGAGTTCGGGAAGGGATCAGGTGGTTCACTCTTGCTATTGTCGCCAGCACAACTTGGATGCTTACTCATCAGGTCTTACAAATGCCTAACTTTCGTCAAATGAGTTATTAACAGGATATATCTGAGTCGTCTATTTTGTTCG
>NZ_JCAKMW010000026.1:0-31992 GCF_059515805.1 Acinetobacter sp. CY05
CATCAATTGGGAAAAAGTTGACGATATTATTTACGGCTGTGCCAACCAAGCGGGTGAAGACAACCGTAACGTCGGTCGTATGTCTGCACTGCTTGCTGGTGTACCGTATCAAGTACCAGCAACAACAGTAAACCGTTTATGTGGTTCATCACTTGATGCCGTGGCGATGGCAGCCCGCGCCATTAAAGCGGGTGAAGCAGACCTGATTGTTGCAGGTGGTGTGGAATCTATGTCACGCGCACCACTGGTAATGGGTAAACCAGAAAGTGCTTATGGTCGTAGTCAAAAACTTGAAGACACCACCATGGGTTGGCGTTTTATCAACCCAAAACTCAAAGAGATGTATGGCGTTGAAACCATGCCGCAAACTGCGGAAAACTTAGCGGAACAATTCAACATCAGCCGTGAAGATCAAGATAAATTTGCCTTCAACAGCCAACAACGTACCGCAGCGGCACAAGCCAAAGGTTTCTTTAATAATGAAATCGTGCCTGTGGTGATCCCACAGCGTAAGGGCGATGCAGTTGTGATTGATACGGACGAGCATCCACGTGCATCGACCACTTTAGAAGGTTTAACCAAGCTAAAACCTGTGGTAAAAGCAGATGGTACAGTAACAGCAGGTAATGCCTCAGGTATTAACGATGGTGCAGCAGCAATTTTGATTGCCTCTGACGATGCAGTTGCAACGTATGGTTTAAAACCGCGTGCCAAAGTGATTGGTGCAACGGTTGTCGGTGTTGAGCCGCGCATTATGGGCTTTGGTCCTGCACCTGCCATTAAAAAGTTACTGGCACAAACGGGTCTCACTTTAGAACAGATGGATGTGATTGAGCTCAATGAAGCCTTTTCAGCACAAGCATTGTCTGTAACGCGTGATTTAGGCTTGGCTGATGATGAAGCCCGTGTCAATCCAAATGGCGGTGCAATTGCACTGGGTCATCCGCTCGGTGCATCTGGTGCCCGTTTAGTGACCACAGCAATCAATCAACTTGAACAAATTGGTGGCAAATATGCACTGTGCTCCATGTGTATTGGTGTAGGGCAAGGTATTGCTTTGATTATTGAAACTATTTGATATCCTCTCCCACTTCAAGGGTAGAAATTCCTACAGCTAGATGCTTATAGTCAAGCGCAAGTATATTCTTAGAACTGTTTAAATCACGATCATAGGGGCTTAAACAGTTTTCATACTTGGACCTATTTTAACGCTGCATTTACTTAGACCGTAGCTAGCTCAACGTCGGAATTGATGCTTAGTGTACAGCACATATCCGACAGCATATTTAATAGCGACGTTTTGAATCTTATTTAACCTAATGAATGTGTTACTGATTTGTGATTGCTGGCACACCATTTCAGCTTTGCTTTTTGAATCGTTTGACTATGCCAATTGCATTCTTTCGATGTGATTAAAACTTAAATCATTCACTTTATTTTAGAGAAAGTTTAGCTCTGATGCGAGTTGGTTGATGAGGAGCATCGCTACGCAAGGCAATGTTTGTCTTTTACGCGTAAGTTAAGACTTTTCATAGGCTTATTTTAGTATTTTTGACTTGAGCTAAGTCGGTAGAGGGGAACTTAAAGCGACAACTCTTGTTGCATGGCTTATGCCAATCGCTTATATCCTTGCCCTGAACCCCTAGGTTTTAAGCTCCAAATGCTAAATTTCACTTAGCAATTAACTCAGCAATGAGGATTTTAATACTAAAGTGAGGGTTGAAAATAGTAGAATTGAGGAATGCATATTAGAGATAGCCTGTGGTCATTCATAACTTTATGATAAGTAATTCTTATATAAGTTATATGGTGATCGAATAGATTGATTATTACATTAATTCTTAATAAAAAAAATAATAAAAATCAATATTCTATTCATTTGAAGACTTCTGTGTTTTTTTGGATCAATCTGTAACATATCTGTCATATATAAGGCATACCATGCCGCTTACAGAGGCGACAAAACCAGACTGTTTTAGACAGCACTTTAGTTATGAAAAACTTTCAACATACATCTGCAACCTACTTTAATCGAGAACAATCTTTATTTGAGTTTAATCATCGTGTCCTAGCACAGGCACTTGATTCGTCTTTACCTCTATTAGAGCGTTTAAATTTTCTGATCATTTTTTCTCGTAATTTAGACGAATTTTTTGAAATTCGAGTTGCGGGGTTAATGAAACAACTGGATTTAAATGCGACAACGCGCACACCTGATGCGATTCCGACAGAGGAGGTGCTTGAAGGCTTATCCACGGTGATCCATCAAGCAGTGCAACAGCAGTATAATATTTTAAATCATACGATTTTGCCGCAATTACAAAGCCAAGGTATTCATTATATTCAATATCAGGATATCCTAGAAAAGCATAAAGCTTGGATTCAAGAATACTTCACTCGTCAAGTACAACCTGTATTAACGCCCATTAGCCTCGACCCAGCACATCCATTTCCGCGCTTGGTGAATAAAAGTTTAAACTTTATTGTTAGTTTAGAAGGTAAAGATGCTTTTGGCCGTTCGATAGAATTAGCGATTGTACCCGCACCACGTTCTCTGCCACGTTTAATTGCTCTACCAAAGCATGTTGCCGGTAATGATCAAGAACAAATTTTCTTGACCGCAATTATCCAACAGCATATTGATGAAGTTTTTCCAGGGATGAAAGCGACAGGTTGCTATGCATTCCGTGTGACACGTAATGCAGATCTTGTGCTTGCTGAAGATGTGGATGATCTAGCAGTTGCGCTAAAAGATGAGTTGTCTTCTCGACGTTTTGGGCGTGCTGTACGTTTAGAGATTGAAGATGATTGCCCACAGAAGATTATTCATTATTTATTAAATGAGTTTAATCTTGAAGAGCGTCAACTGTATAGAATTAACGGACCAATCAATCTTTCTCGTATGTCGACGAGTTTTGATCGACCTGAACTGAAATATTCTTTATTTAATCCTAAAGTACCCAAAGTTTTCAGAAAGCAAAAAAATATTTTTGAGATCTTAAAACGCCAAGATGTGCTGTTACATCATCCGTTTGATTCATTTCAGCCAGTGATTCAGATGTTGAGGGAGGCAGCCAAAGACCCTAACGTACTCGCGATTAAACAAACGCTTTATCGTAGTGGACCAGACTCTGAAATTGTTCAAGTACTTGCAGAGGCAGCAAGAAATGGTAAGGAAGTGACAGCTGTCATTGAATTACGTGCGCGTTTTGACGAAGAATCCAATATTACGGTTGCCAATATTCTACAAGAGGCAGGGGCAGTGGTCGTTTATGGAATCGTGGGTTATAAAACGCACGCCAAAATGATCCTAATCGTCCGTCGTGAAGATGATCAATTATGCCGTTATGTACATTTAGGTACAGGGAATTATCATGCTGGTAATGCAAAAATGTACACAGATTATGGGTTAATGACGACCCATGCTGAGATCTGTGAAGATGTACATCGTATGTTCCAGGAACTTACGGGTATGGGGAAAATGGCAAAATTGCAATGTTTGTTGCATGCTCCTTTTACCTTACACAGTGAGTTAATTAAACTTATTCAACAAGAAATTGAATATACCAAGCAAGGTGAGCAAGGCCACATTATTATTAAGGTGAATGCACTTACTGAGCCTGAACTGATTGCGGCACTTTATCAGGCATCTCAGGCAGGTGTAAAAGTCGATTTAATTATTCGTTCAATCTGCTGTCTCATTCCACAGGTTAAAGAACTATCTGAAAATATTCGGGTGCGCTCAATCGTGGGTCGGTTCTTAGAGCATACTCGCGTTTATTATTTCCGACATGGTGGTAAGGATACCCTTTACTGTGCTAGCGCTGATTGGATGGGACGTAATTTATTCTCGCGTGTGGAAACGTGTTTCCCAATCTTTGATGCCAAAATTAAGCAGCGTATATTAAAAGACGGTCTGTTGAGTTATTTACAAGACAATCAAAATGCGTGGAGTTTAAATACAGATGGTACATGGGAGAAAGTACACGTTAATAGTGGTGAACTGATACACAATGCACAGCTCTACTTAATGAATGACCAATCTGTCTCTTAGATAGAAATCATCAATAAGAGATTTGATTGTAAAGGGAGGGCTGAGTGGATAAGCAAATTGCAACATGAGCTTAAAAACCAGCCACTTTCTTTTGTGGAATTCGCTACGCGCTCTGGCATTTAAGTTATCGGCTCAATGCTGACACTAAGGCCATGGGGTGGATTAAATTTGAAGTGCAATTGATATTGATATTGCTTTAAAAGAGCTTGAATCAACGCTAAGCCTAAACCATGCCCAGACTGTTGAGAGGATTTTCGCCAAAAACGTTGTCCTAACCAAGTAACATCCTCAGGATCTAAGACTTTGCCATTATCTTGAATCATCAATGTATTCGCCTGCATAGAAATATAAATTTGATCAGCATTGGCATGCAGCAGCGCATTTTCAATTAAATTTTTAAGGCCAGTAAATACCACCAATTCAGGCAAGTTAAGCGTGGTTAAACTTGACCAATTAATACAGAGTATTGTTTTAACTTGAGGATAACGTGGCTCTAACGTTGAGATCACCTGTTGTAAAATTGCAGCAATAGGCTGAGCAGCTGCAGGTGCTAAGCTTGTGGTTTCGGATTGAGTTAATAACAGCAGTTGTTCTAATAATTCGCCATAGCGACGAATACTCTGATCTGCTTGGTGTAAATGGTGTTGAATCTGAGGGGGTACATTTTGCTGTCTGGCCATCATTTGAGCTAATTGAACATTGGTTTTAATTGCTGTTAATGGGCTACGTAATTCATGTGCAGCATAAGCACTAAAAGCTTTTTCGTTCTCTAAGCTGTGGGAGAGCCTTTGAATTAAAAGGGTAACATTGTCAACAAAAGGTTTTACCTCTTTAGGCATCACTTTCGGGTCGACTTGATCTAAATATTGGCTCACTTCATTTAATTTTAAATCTTCACGGCTTAAATGAGTACTTAATTGGTCTAAAGGTGAAAATTCTTTACGAATAATCAAAATAATAAGTGCAATACAGAGCAATAAAGAACTTAAAAGCGGAATCAAAACTGAGCGTAAAATTTGCTGTAAAAGGGAGTCACGTAAAAACATTTGTTCAGCAGTCACGACTTGAATATGGTCTTTACGTAGCACATAACTTCGCCATTCAACTTCACCTTGTTGCCACGTACTAAAACCTACATTTTTTTTGCTCAAATGAAGAGGTGCCCCTTTAGTTTGAGCGACAACCTTTTGATTTTGAATGGAGTTAGGGTGTAATAAAGAAACCTCACAAGCAATCAACTGCTGTGGGTCATTGGTGTAGGGTGGGTAGAAGAAATCACCTTCTATATTCTGAAGAGGCAAATGTTGAATTAAACGTGCCACCATATGTGCTGATGCAGATAAACGTTGATCTAAAGTGTCTTGTAGGCGTTTTTTAAGATCTATATATAGCCACGTAAATACACAGCTCCACAGTAGAATAAAAACAAAGAGCAGACTGATCACTAAGCGGCCCTTTAAACTTTGCTTATACATATTCACGCTCAGGTTTAAAGATATAACCTACACCACGGACAGTTTGAATCATCTCAGGATGTAATTTTTGCCTTAAGTGATAGATATGGACATTCAGCGCATTGCTTTCGATACTATCTTGATAACCATAAATTTTATCCAGAAGTTGTTCATTTTTGAGCACCTGATGAGGATGATGCATTAAGGTTTCTAATAAACTAAATTCACGGCGGGATAAATGAATGCGACGTTGTTGATAGTGCACCTCTTGATTATCACGATTTAAACTGAGTGTGCCGAAGGATAATAGATTAGAGCAGAAACCACGTTGGCGTCGGTTGAGGGCATGGATTCTGGCAATCAGCTCATCGAGCTCAAAAGGTTTGGTCAGGTAATCATCTGCGCCCGCATTGAGTGCAGCCACACATTGCTGAGTTTGTAATCTGGCGGTTAATACTAAGACAGGCACATCAATCTGATCACGACGCCAGGCGTGTAATAATGTTAAGCCATCTTGATCGGGTAAGCCTAAATCTAAAAGGCATACATCGACTGTACTATGTCGAATAAAATAATCAGCAGCGCTGGCCTGACTGACATGCTCAACTGAAATATTTAAAAAAGCCAAAGCTGCACAAATACTTTGGGCAATATAGGGATCATCTTCAACCAATACAACAAACATCATCGCTCCTTATGCTCAGATAGATTGTAGCGGAGATTTGAGATGTTAATATTGCCTTAATCTTAGATCTCACATAATGGCACTGCACAATGAATCAGGGCGGGTATATGTCGACATGGCTTAAAGGAATCATCCTCAGTACAGGATTATGGGCGGGAACAGCATATGCTGATTTTCTAGCTCCAGATCAAGCATTTCGATTTCAAGCAATATCGATTACGAAAGATCAGGCAGAATTGACATGGAAGATTGCGGATGGCTACTATCTTTACCATGATCAATTTAAAGTGCTTGATCAACAACAGCCCCTGCAATTGAGTCTGCCACCAGCCGAAGACAAAGATGATCCTAATTTTGGACGAACGCAGGTGCATTATGGGCAAGTACAGACTCACATCCCGTTAAAACCCAATCAATCCTTAACGATACAATGGCAGGGCTGTGCGGAAAGTGGTTTATGTTATCCCGTACAAAAAACCACGATTCGTACTGACGCAGCAGGTTTATTGCCTGCATCACAAGCCACAGCGCATGCTAATCGCTTAAATACGATGCAGCCGGCATCTTTATTACCAGAACCTGAGGTGGTGAATGATCAAGCTGTTGCTGCAATACCGAGTATACAACCGCACAAGCAAGATCAGGCGATCGTAACGCCGCAAGCCGCTCCGGTGCCCAGTGAAGCTGTAAGTGACAGCTTGGAACCAGAGAGTTTGGCATCTGCACCGCGTACAGGCCTCGTATCTGCATCTGAGCCAGTATCGGGGCAGCAAGCCGCGGTCACTTCTGGATCTGAAAACTCAATTCAGAGCCAATGGAATAATGATCAGTTTTTTTTCAAGATCCTGTCTGAGCAAGGGATCATGATGAATGTATTGATCTTTTTAGGACTTGGGGTGTTATTGGCCTTCTTACCGTGTTCTTTACCCTTAATTCCCATTTTATCCAGTATTTTAGTGCAGCAACGCCGTGGCTATCAGGCTGCAGTGGTTGCTTTAGCCTTTGTATTAGGAATGGCAGCTGTATATGCCATGATGGGGTTGGCTGTGGCCCAATTGGGCTATAGCTTTCAACGCTGGTTCCAAAGCCCAATGTTCATTGCTGTATTTAGTGTGCTGTGTGTTGTATTTGCTTTGAGTTTATTTGGTGCCTTTCAGTTGTCTCTTCCTCAAGCCTTGCTACAACGTTTAGATCGTTGGCAGCAAAAACAAAAAGGCGGTACCTTGCTAGGTGCCACACTTATGGGAATGATTGCAGCGTTGATTGTCGGTCCATGTATGAGTGCACCATTGGCCGGTGCCTTATTGTTTGTGGCACAGCTGAATCAACCGGGTTTAGGCGCGAGTTACCTGTTTGTGCTTGGTTTAGGTTTAGGTTTACCTCTATTTATTGCTGCGGTATTTGGGGCACAACATTTACCCAAACCGGGTCTATGGATGGATCGCCTTAAATTTAGCTTTGGTTTTGTGATGCTTGGTCTTGCGCTGTATTTTGCGCGTCCATTATTGCCAAGCCTACTGTATTGGCTATTGCTGGGTAGCTTATTTTGTATTTTGGCACTTTATATCGCCACAAAGCTACAAGCCCAATTAACCAAGCCAATTAGCAAAGCGCTACTGCTATTTTGCAGTCTAGGCTTAATCTACATGGCTGGTATGCAGTTTTACCAAGCTTGGCAATACACTCAAATTGAACATCAACCAGTGAAGTTAGATTGGCAGCGTGTGACCACAGCAGCACAGTTAGAGCAGGTGTTAGCGCAGCATGTTGGACAGCCTGTGGTGATTGATGTTTATGCAGATTGGTGTGTGGCGTGCCAACCCATTGAAAAAGAGGTGTTACCACGCCGTGATGTACAAGCCGGCTTAGAGTCTGTACAGCGGATTAAGTTGGATTTAACACACTATGACCGTAGCCAAGATGAACTGCTTAGAAACTGGCAGATTCTAGGTCCGCCTACTTTTATTTTTCTAGATGCCCAGCATCAAGAGCAGCGTGAATTGCGTTTAACAGGTAGTTTTAGCGCATTACAACTTATTCACCGCTTGCAACAGCTTACACAACAGGCCCAATGATGATATCAGTGGATGCTCTACATATTGGTCCTTTCATGCTTCCTTGGACATTATTGATTGTCTTTAGTGCGCTGATCATCACGAGCTTGTGTATTGGTTGGGCCTCACAAAAAAATGCACAGTTCAGTGTTCATCAGCGCCTCAGTCGGGATCTGCTGTGGAGCAGCTTTATTGTCGGTACACTTGGCGCACGTGTAATTTTTGTGTTGCTCAATGCTGAAGTGTATTTTGTCCAACCGATGGATATTTTTAAAATTCAAGATAAAGGTTTTCATGTTTGGGGTGGAGTGATTGTCGCGGCACTCTGGTATTGGCGACGTCATACCACTTTAGCAGCCGTTTATAAAAGTCTGGTGCTCGCAGGATGTATTGGTCTGATTATAACGGGCTTGTTGCTAAAATATACCCTACAGCCCAAAGCACAGTTTCCTGAGCTTGCACTTTCATCTGTCTCAGTTCAGACAAATCAACCATTTAGTCAGATACCATTAAATCGTTTTATAGGTCAGCCGACGGTGATCAACTTATGGGCCAGTTGGTGTCCACCTTGCCATCGTGAAATGCCAGTCTTGGCACAAGCAGCACAACAATATCCTCATATTCATGTGGTTATGGTAAATCAAGGTGAAGACTTAGCAACAGTGCAACATTATCTCGCCAAGCATCAATTTAAATTTCAGCATGTATTGCTAGATCCAAACGGTGATATTCCGGCACATATCAACAGTTTTGGTTTACCTACAACCTTATTTTTTAATGCGCAAGGTCAGTTGATCGAGCGACATATGGGTGAATTAAGCCCAGCCATGTTGCAACACTATCTCAAAAAAATGGAATAAATCATGATGAAACCACTGCAATATTTACTCGGATTGGGCCTTGTTTTGGGCGCAAGTCTGTCTGCACAAGCCAATATTAAACAGCAGTTGGAAAAAGAAGGCTTCGTATTTGTGAAAACCATTCCTGCACCGCAAGGGATGACAGGATGGATCGGGCATCAAGACCAATATTCCACCAGCATCTTTATTTCAAAAGATAACCAATACTATATTAAAGGTGAGCTTTTTGATGCCAAAGGTACGAATGTCTCAGAACAGCAAATTGAAACCCATATGAAAAAAGCCATTTTGGATGATGTGTGGAAGAGTTTAGAACATGCAACTTGGATTCAAGATGGTCGACAAGATGCACCGCGTATTGTCTATGTATTTTCTGATCCCAACTGTCCGTATTGTCATAAATTCTGGCAAAACGCCCGACCGTGGGTCGAATCAGGTAAAGTACAATTACGTCATATTCAAGTTGGAGTGATTCGTGAGGAGAGTCGTGGGCAAGCGGCCAGTCTATTGACTGCTCAGAATCCAGAGGCTTTATTTGCACAACTGAATCAGGATCCAGCCAAGTATACATTGCCCGTGTTAAGCAAAATCCCGGCAGCTATTGCTGCAAAAATTGATGCCAACCAAAGTTTGATGGATAAATATGGCTTTTTCTCGACCCCTGCAATGGTCTGGAAAAATCAGCAAGGTGAATTTCAATCCACCCAAGGTTTGCCAAGTCACTTGCAAGATATCTTCGAGAAATAGCCTGATATTGACAGAGCAGGCCTTGTTATGAAGTTTGGTGATGAGGCTTGATGTGCGTTAGTTTTAAGTTGGGCTTGCATGCAAAGAAGTGTAGATCAGGCATCATGTCATGATTGGACACACGCTTTTAGCCTAAGTCATCTTATATTTAAATAGTATAGAAATAATTAAAAATGAGGCTTAAAAGAACACAAAATGTCGAATTTAAATGATCCGGGTGTATTATTTGCTTTAGAACGCACTGCTCTGGCATGGAATCGTAGTGGTTTAGCGCTCATAGCCTTTGGATTTTTAATCGAAAAGTCTAATCTGCTGTTAAAATTATTACAACCCGAAGCATATCATGAAAAAATTCTGTATAGCACTTGGTTAGGAATGGCGATTATCGGATTTGGGATGCTGATCAACATAGGCTCCATTTTTCAGTATCGCCGTGGCCTAGCAAGTTTAAGTCCAGCCGAGCACCTCGAAGGGTATTCGACTCAGCATCCTATTTGGTTGAATCTTTTTACTGTCTTGACGGGCATGTTAATCCTGATCTCATTTTGGCTCTATTGAATTAAATGTTCAAGCCTTGGGGTGGCAATACAGTTGATAGAGCGTATCGATCATGGTGACAATCTTTGCATCACCTATGCTATAAAAAATGTGTTTTCCTTCACGGCGCGTAGAGACAATTCTCGCTTTGCGTAGTACGGTTAACTGCTGTGATAAGGTGGGCTGCTGTATCTGCGTCGCTTGCTGAATCTGTTGTACATTTAGTTCACGATCAGCCAATACACAAAGAATTTTCAAACGTTCCGGGTTAGTTAAAACTTTCAAGCAATCAGTAACATGATGAACTTGAGAAAAGTCAATTTTCATATTTTTTTCATTCATGTCATTCCTCCTCAACGGCATACACAGATTAAAAATAATCAAAATATGCTTGAATATTATTTACTATTATATAATATAAAAAAGTATATTGTATAGAGAAAGAACAGCATGCACGATTTTCTCATCGCTTTTATCGGTGGTTTAATGCTAGGTACTGCAGTTGTGGGCTATTTATATGTTCATGGACGTATTGCTGGCATGAGTGGTCTGATTGCACAAGTTTTAAATCCAAAAACCATATTGAAAACGCCAGCAATTTGGTTTTTATCAGGACTCATTGTTACGCCTTTCATTTATGGCTTATTTGTTCAACCCGAGATTGAGTTAAATGCTAGTCCTTTGATGATGGTTGTAGCAGGCTTATTGGTTGGTTTTGGTACACGTTTAGGTTCTGGTTGTACCAGTGGGCATGGTATTTGTGGCATAAGCCGTTTATCTAAGCGTTCGATGGTAGCGACCATGACCTTTATGTTGGCAGGTTTTATTGCAGTTTATGTTATTCGTCATGTGACAGGAGCATTCTAAGATGAAAAATTTTTTAGCTTTTGTCTTTGGTTCGATCTTTTCAGTCGGCTTAATGTTCTCAGGGATGTCTAATCCTGAAAAAGTCTTAGATTTTTTAGATCTGTTTGGTGATTGGGACGCCAGTCTGGCTTTTGTCATGATGGGTGCAATTGCTGTTGCGTTTATCCCATTTCAAAAAGCGGTGCGTGCTCAACAGCCGAAAACTGTGTTTAATGAGTCAATTGAGTTGCCAAGCAATCAAAAAATCGATACAAAATTAATCACAGGGGCATTGCTGTTTGGTGCAGGTTGGGGCGTCGCGGGCATCTGTCCAGCGCCAAGCTTTACCCTCATTGGTTTAGGATATTACCAAGGACTGTATTTTATTGTGGCGATGTTAGTGGGTGTCTGGATTCACCGTAAATGGTCAGGAGCTTAAGTGATGCAAAGCGTACAGGTACAAGATTTTTTTGATAAAAATAGCAATACTTTTAGCTATGTAGTGACCGATCCAAACACGAAACACTGTGCCATTATTGATAGTGTATTGGATTATGAGGCGGCATCGGCTAGCACCTCAACAGTACAGGCAGATCAAATCATTGCCTATATTCAAGCGCATGATTTAAAGGTGGAATGGATTTTAGAAACACACGTTCATGCTGACCATTTAACGGCTGCCCAGTATTTAAAGGCACAGTTAGGTGGAAAAATTGCCATGAGTGAAAAAATACACTTAGTGCAAGAAACCTTTGGCGCGATTTATCACTTAGATATGAAGCGCTTTAACGCTGAGCAGCCATTTGATTATTTATTTGCTGATCATGAGCAGTTCAAGATCGGGGATCTAGCAGCTTATAACATCCCTACCCCAGGACATACCCCTGCTTGTCTGAGTTATGTGGTAGGCGATGCGGTGTTTGTTGGTGATACCTTATTTATGCCAGATTATGGTACAGCACGTTGTGATTTCCCCCGTGGTAGTGCAGCGAATTTATTTGACTCCGTACAGTGTTTATATACATTGCCTGAAACGACTCGAGTTTTTCTGTGCCATGACTATTTACCACCAGGGCGTGAGCATTATGTCTGTCAAAGCACTATTGCACAGCAAAAAATGCACAATATTCATATTCATGCAGGAACTGATAAACAGCAATTTGTAGATATGCGTCATCAGCGTGATGCAACTTTAAGTATGCCAAAGCTGATTTTACCGGCTATTCAAATCAACATGCGCGCAGGCCACTTTCCTGAACCTGAAGCCAATGGGATCTCATATTTGAAATTGCCACTCAATTATTTTGCTTAATGGTTTGCTGTAAAATAGATCAGGATATTTTTACTTGAAGATATCCTTTATGCTTGGTCAAGGATTTGATATTTCTAACCCATATGACTTGTGAGAATACACAATGCCGCATTCCTATCATTTAGAAAAACATTATTTAGAGCGGGCAGGGTGGTTACGTGCTGCGGTATTGGGCGCGAATGACGGTATTATTTCGGTGACCAGTTTAGTGGTGGGTATGGCAGCCAGTGGTGCTTCTAGTCATATTCTCTTGGTGACCTGTGTCGCAGGTCTTATTTCAGGGGCTGCGTCTATGGCAGCAGGTGAATATATCTCAGTTAAATCCCAAGAAGATATTGAAAAAGCAGATTTAGCGCGAGAGGCAAGAGAATTACAGCAACACCCAGAACATGAGCTCGCAGAACTGACCCAGATTTATATTCAGCGTGGTTTAGATCGTCAGTTGGCTGAACAAGTTGCGCAGCAGTTAACAGAGCATAATGCTTTGCATGCTCATGCCCGTGATGAAATCGGTATTCTTGAGCAAACAGCTGCACAGCCGCTTACCGCAGCATTTGCTTCAGCACTCGCGTTTAGCGTGGGCTCATTAGTACCTTTACTGTCTATTTTAATTTTGCCTGAAGTGTATGTAGCGAAAGGTATTATGTGGGTTGGGGTATTAAGCTTAGGCGTGCTGGGTGCAATTGCCAGTTATGCAGGTGGGGTAAATGTCTATAAAGGGGCGCTACGTATTATGCTGTGGGGCATTATTGCCATGCTCTTTAGTGCTTGGATTGGTTCTCTGTTTCAGTGATGCATGCGTCTGCAACTGACTGAAACAGAGAGAAGTCACGATTATTTGACTAAACTCAGCAATGCTTGTGCCGTTGCCGCAGAAGAGGCTGGGTTTTGTCCCGTCACCAATAAGCCATCAATTTCAACATGCACTTGCCAATCGGCAGCTTTTGAATAGAGACCGCCCTGTGCTTTGAGCATATCTTCAACTAAAAATGGAACAATGTCGGTTAAACCTACAGCGTCCTCTTCTGAGTTACTAAACCCTGTCACTGCTTTACCACTCACTAGAGGTTGACCATGTGGGTCTTTCACATGGCGCAATACGCCAGGGGCATGACACACCGCTGCAACTGGTTTTTTAGCAGAAATAGCTGCTTCAATAAGTTGAATAGATACAGGATCTTCAGCCAAATCCCATAAAGGACCATGCCCACCTGGATAAAACACGGCATCATACTCTTCTAAAGAAACATCACGTAACTTTGCAGTATGGGCTAAGGCATGTTTTGCCTCTGTATCTGCCTCAAAACGGCGTGTTGCCTCAGTTTGCGCATCTTCTGCATGACTTTTAGGATCAAGCGGTGGTTGTCCGCCATGAGGAGAGGCAAGGGTGAGTTCAGCACCTGCATCTAAAAATACATAGTAAGGCGCTGCAAGTTCTTCGAGCCAAAAACCAGTTGATTCACCCGTCTGACCTAATTGCTTATGCGAAGTTAACACGACTAAAATCTTCATAAGTTTCCTTCTTTCATTCTGAGTGCTTTCTGTCTCAAGCAGTTTAAGGGATTTTTGAAATGACATTGCATTTGCTCACACAATAGCTCTAAAAACCTCTACTTTAATGACCAAAGTCAACCAGATCTTTTATTACACCTGAGACTGATCTTTACAAGTGTAGGAATTGAAAGAAAATTATAGGTGATAAGCACATGTTAGAGCAGTGATTTACTCTATACTGTCTTGCTAAAATTGAATCAATCAGTGACCTAAATTTAAATACCATGAAAATAAATGCTGATGTGAACCCGAGGCGTTGGCTGATACTGATTGCTGTCATGCTGGCTTTTTTGCCAGTGGTCATTGATATGACGGTGCTACATGTGGCAGTACCCTCCTTAACACAATCCTTAGCGGCATCGAATAGCGCTGTGTTATGGATTATTGATATTTATCCATTATTGATGGCAGGATTATTAGTGCCGATGGGAACCCTCGCTGATCGCGTGGGTAACCGTAAGATGCTGCTGATGGGGTTATTGATTTTTGGCTCGGCTTCGCTGTTGGCCGCATTTTCTCAAACCGCAACCATGCTCATTATGGCACGTGCTGTATTGGCTTTTGGTGGCGCGATGATTATGCCGTGTATTCTAGGTATTATCCGTAAAACATTTGAAGATAATCAAGAGCGGGCACTGGCATTAGGCTTGTGGGGCACCGTCGGTGCTGCTGGTGCGGCTGTGGGTCCATTAATTGGCGGCGGCTTACTTGAGTATTTTTGGTGGGGGGCAGTTTTTCTCATCAATGTGCCGATTATGCTAGTTGTTGCACCCTTATGTTATTTTTTACTGTCTAAAGAAGAGCGAACACAAGCTGGAAAATGGGCGTTTGGACAGGCCATCATTCTTATTCTTGGTATGATGACCTTGGTGTATGCCATTAAAACTGGTTTAAATGCACAACATTCTGCGGTGGTTTCTATAGGACTGGTTTTGGTGGCGATCACTTTATTGACGATTTTTGCACGTCAACAGCTTCGCTCGACTGAGCCCATGTTAGATCTTTCTTTGTTTAGCTATCCTGCTATCTTAGCTGGCATGATGATGGCCATTGTGGCTGCTGGTGTGCTTGCGGGCGTAGAACTTACCTTAGCCATGGAATTGCAGTATGTGATTGGGTTAACCCCACTTCAAGCAGGAATTTTTATGGTGCCGATTATGATTGCTGCTGCAGTGGGTGGACCGCTTGCTGGTGTGCTTTCTAATCTTATGGGCTTACGCTATGTGGCAACGGCCTCACTTTTTACCGCAGCGTTTGCACTGCTGAGTTTGGCCTATGCAGATTTCTATCATCCTGGTCTAGCGGTACCTGCGATTTTGGCGCTGATTGGTTTAAGTTTGAGTATTGGTCTCACGGCCTCATCAATTGCAATTATGGGGTCAGTTTCGGCTGAAAGAGGGGCAGCAGCTGGCGCGTTAGAAGCAACTGGCTATGAGCTCGGCACTGGGCTTGGGATTACATTTTTTGGTGTATTTATGGCGCATATATTTGCACAGCGTATCCAGATCCCTGACACACTTAATCCCTCCTTTGCACAACAGGCACAACTTTCTATTGGTGATAGTTATTTAGTCGCAAGTCAATTATCAGGAACGCAAGCTGAGACTTTAATTGTCGCCGCAAAAGCAGCATTTAGTACTGCACACTTCACTTTATTAACCACAGCCGGATTACTGATGGCAGTCTTGGCCATTGTGGTATGTGTCATGTTAAAAAACTACCGTCCTTAAGACGCTAGACCGTGCAATCTAGATGGTGTATTGCTGCCATTCACTGAATATTGTTTAGAAAAAAATATATCACCGCATAGATTTTTTTAACAAATGGTAAAAATTAATTAAAGTGTAATCAAATGATCATGGATCTGTCATCAGAGTCTTATTGACTAAGAGCACCTTTTTTTTACCAGATATTTTTATGCCAAAATCTTTTGCCATTTTATTGTTATGTATAGGCGGCATGCTCAGTGCATGTAATGACGATCAAGACAGTCAGTCTACTCAGCCGACTCCACCATCCGCCTGTCAGACAGCACACTGTGCACCATAACAATAAATAAGAGGGTGATATATGAATCGTCGTGATTTTTTATTAAATACTTTAAAAACATTATCTGGTACTGCAATGTTGGCCAGCTTACCAATAAGTATTCAAAAAGCGTTTGCCATTGATGCCAAGGTTGAAACAGGGACAATTCAAGACGTCAAACATGTGGTGATCTTGACCCAAGAAAATCGTTCTTTTGATAACTATTTTGGTACACTGAAAGGGGTACGCGGGTTTGGGGATCGTTTTACAATTCCCCTAACTGACCAGCGTAAAGTATGGCAACAATATGATCAGCACCAAGAGATTGTTGTACCTTATCATTTGGACAGTCGTTTAGGTAATGCACAGCGTGTCAAAGGTACGCCGCATTCTTGGAAAGATGGCCAAGATGCATGGGATGCTGGCCGTATGGGGGATTGGGTCAAACATAAACAGCCACAATCGATGGGTTACTATAAACAGCAAGAAGTAGAGTTTCAGTTTGCACTGGCGAATGCCTTTACTTTGTGTGATGCCTATCATTGTGCGATGCATGCAGGCACGAATCCCAATCGCAAATTTATTTGGACAGGAACCAATGGCCCTACGGGTGCAAATGTGGCCAGTGTGGTGAATGAGTTTGACTCAATTGGTGCCTCAAATGCAGGTTATGAGTGGATGACTTATCCTGAACGCTTGCAACAAGCAGGGGTGAGTTGGAAAGTCTATCAAAGTATGCCTGATAACTTTACCGATAATCCACTGGCAGGTTTTAAACAATACCGACGTGCCAATGAGCTGTCTGGTCAGCCAGTCAGTCATCGCGATACTGTAAGCCCTAGCTATGATGAACAAATCGATGCCCATCAACCGTTATATAAAGGCATTGCCAACACGATGCCAGACGGAGGGTTCTTAGCAAGCTTAAAAGAAGATATTGCCACAGGAAAACTCCCAGAAGTCAGCTGGATTGTTGCACCTGCAGCCTATAGCGAGCACCCTGGACCATCGAGCCCCGTACAAGGCGCTTGGTATATTCAAGAGGTACTTAACGCCTTAACTGAAAATCCAGATGTTTGGAGTCAGAC
Organism: Acinetobacter sp. CY05; assembly: GCF_059515805.1. Classification (NCBI taxonomy): domain Bacteria; kingdom Pseudomonadati; phylum Pseudomonadota; class Gammaproteobacteria; order Moraxellales; family Moraxellaceae; genus Acinetobacter; species Acinetobacter sp. CY05. The sequence continues at coordinate 17,220 of NZ_JCAKMW010000026.1, forward strand.
GGTATTCTTGGTGAATTTTGATGAAAATGATGGTTATTTTGACCATGTTCCATCGCCAAGTGCACCGTCACGTGATGAAAAAGGCGTACCACAAGGTAAGACCACGCTTACGGATCAGCAGATGTCTTATGAGTACTTTGATCACCCTGCGGTAGAGAGTGCTAAATCGCAACCGCAACCGGATGGGCGGGTGTATGGGCCAGGGGTACGTGTGCCAATGTACGTTATTTCACCTTGGAGTCGAGGGGGATGGGTTAACTCACAAGTATTTGATCACACCTCGATCTTACGCTTTTTAGAGCAACGTTTTGGTGTGCAAGAAAATAACATCAGCCCTTATCGCCGTGCTGTATGCGGTGACTTAACTACAGCATTCGATTTTAAAAATCCAAATATTATGGAGATTCCTTCTTTAGACGGTAAGCGAACCAAGCAAGAAGCCGATGCGATTCGACAAGCTCAAGCCAACTTGCCACAAGTCTCTAGACCAGAAGGACAAATCATGCCAGTACAAGAGGTGGGGGTTCGTCTATCACGTGCTTTGCCTTATATCTTGCATACCAGTGCGAAAGTGGACGTTACGACACAAAGTGTAGAATTGATGTTTTCTAATACGGGAACACAGGCTGCCGTCTTCCATGTGTATGATCGCTTGAATCTCACAGCAATACCAAAGCGCTTTATGGTGGAAGCAGGTAAGCAACTGGCGGATCATTGGCCAGTCAATCCGGACTATGATTTATGGGTATTGGGACCGAATGGTTTCCATCGACACTTTAAAGGTAACTTAAGCCAAAGCTTACAGCAGCAAGCTTTGCCAGAGATTCGCATTTGTGTCTCAGACTGTGCTCCCAAAATTGAATTAAAAGTCCGTCATGATGGCAAGCAGCCAGTGAAATTACGGGTACAAGCCAATGCTTACCTCGCACAGCAATCATGGCAGATCGAGACCGCTGTTAATGAAAATAGTTTGGATTGGGATATGGAAGACTTTGGAGGATGGTATGACTTTAGTGTCAGTCTAGTCGATGATCCTTCGTATTTACGCCGTTTTGCTGGTCGTGTCGAAACAGGCAAAGATTCGATTTCTGATCCTTATATGGGCTATATCGATGCCGTCATTTAGTCAATCTGTCTGAAAAAAAGCCTGAACTTGATTCAGGCTTTTTTTTCGACTGCTTACTTGGATAAGGCCGCCCCACTTCATAAAATTCTAAAGTCTCAATAATCGACTTCATAAAATTCTCAAATATTTAAATATAATTTTTGCACTAAAAATTTAAGTTATTGAAATTTAAATAAAATTTAAGTTGGCATGACCTTTGCAAAATCTTAAGTACAAGGACAAAGGGATTGCATTATGCAACAGGATCATGTGACCCAGCCGACATGCTTTATTCATGTCACAGGCACGCAGCGGAATAAATTTATCGAGTTTGAGTTTTCGATAGGTGACCCAGAGCTTGCTGTAGAGATGATTATGCCAGTGCAGGCTTTTGAAGAGTTTTGTGCCAAACATCAAGTGCAATATTTAACTGCAGATGAAGTGTGCAAACTTGAATATGAACGGATGAAATGGCGTTTTGGACAGCCAGGAATAACAGAATAAATAAATCGTTATAAGATCAGGGAGATCTTACATGCAAATTGATATTAAAACTTCAGGTGTGAAACCTATTCGTAACACCTATGCGTATGTTGAGAAACGTTTTGGCGACAAGGTTGCATCACGTTATCAAGAGGCTAGCTACGATATTCAGGAAGAAATTAATTTTCATTACCGTCCATTATGGCAGCCTGAACATGAAATCTTTGATACTAATCGTACTGTCATTCAAATGCAGGATTGGTATGCCTTAAAAGATCCACGCCAATTGTACTATGGCACATACACACAAACCCGTGCTCGTCAGCAAGAAGTTATGGAGAGCAACTTTAATTTTGTTGAAAAAAATCAAGTGTTAAATACGATTGCCGCGGATTTATTGCATAAGGCTGAGCAACTGTTGATCCCATTACGTCATTACGAGTGGGGTGCCAATATGAACAACAGCTTTATTACGGGTTATGCCTATGGGGCGACCTTAACCAATGCCACGATGTTTGCCACCATGGATCGTTTGGGGTCAGCACAGTATCTATCTCGTATTGGCTTATTACTAGATGGCAATCAAGGAACCTCTTTAGAACAGGCCAAACAAAATTGGTTAGCACATCAAGCATGGCAACCGCTACGTGAAAGCGTAGAGCAGATGTTTATCGTTAAAGATTGGTATGAACTGTTTGTGGCACAAAACTTAGTATTCGATGGTTATATCTATCCATTGCTCAAACATATTATTGATCGTGAATTTATTGCACACGGCGCATCAGCGATGAGTTTACTCACCTCATTTATGCATGAATGGTTTGATGAGACCCAACCATGGGTGAATGCGGTGATTAAAACCACGGCAGCTGAGTCTGAGCATAACCGTAGCCAAATTTTAGCATGGATCCAAACATGGCAAGCTCAAGTGCGTCCAGTGGTACATCAACTTCTACGGCTCGTTGACGCCAATACAGATGACATTGAGATTATCGAAGAAATATTTAATAAACGTTTAAGCAAAATGGGTTTAATTGCCAAGGAGTCGGCAGTATGAAAAATGTATTTATGGCTTTTCAAACCAATGACGATACCCGTCCGATTATTGAAGCGATTGAGCAAGATAATCCGGAGGCAAAAATTGAATATTATCCAGCCATGGTCAAAATTGATGCCCCGGGTCAGTTGACCATTTACCGTGCATCGGTAGAAGAAATTATAGGACGTGATTGGGACTTGCAAGAAATTCATATCAATTTGATCAGTATTTCTGGAAATATCGATGAAACCGAAGACAGTTTTACTGTGGGTTGGTTTGGCTAAATAGTGCTGAAATATCAACCGATGGATGGTTGAACTAAAACAATATTATGGAGAATAAAAATGAACATACAGGCAAAAGCGGCAGCACAAACTCAGCGCAAGCTCAATTTAAAAGATAAATACGCCCTCATGACCCGTGATTTAGGTTGGGAAACCAGTTATGTGGACATGGATCAAGTCTTTCCCTACGACAAGTTTGAAGGCATTAAAATTCATGATTGGGACAAATGGGAAGATCCATTTCGTCTGACGATGGATGCCTATTGGAAGTATCAAGCAGAAAAAGAACGTAAGCTCTATGCCATCATCGATGCTTTTGCACAGAACAATGGGCATATGAATGTCACAGATGCGCGTTATATCAATGCGATCAAACTGTTCTTAACCGGTGTGACCCCAATTGAGTATAATGCCCATCGTGGCTTTGCTATGGCTGGGCGCCAATTACGTGGCGTGAGTTCACGTGTTGCGTGTCAGATGCAGGCGATTGATGAACTGCGTCATTGCCAAACCCAAGTGCATACTTTAAGTCATTATAATCGTTACTTTAATGGTTTCCATTCATGGCCACAAAACTTTGATCGCCTCTGGTATTTATCGGTGCCAAAGTCATTTATCAACGATGCGATGACTGCAGGCCCATTTGAATATTTGGTCTCTGTCTCGTTCTCATTTGAATATGTACTGACCAACTTATTATTTATGCCATTTATGTCTGGAGCCGCTTATAACGGTGATATGGCAACCGTGACCTTTGGTTTCTCTGCACAATCCGATGAAGCGCGTCATATGACCTTAGGCTTAGAGGCGATTAAATTCTTACTTGAGCAAGATCCAGACAACGTACCGATTGTACAAAAGTGGATTGATAAATGGTTCTGGCGTGGTTACCGCTTACTGACCTTAGTGGGCATGATGATGGACTATATGTTACCGAAAAAAATCATGTCATGGCGTGAAGGCTGGGAAATCTACTTTGAACAAAGCGGTGGTGCATTATTTGCCGATCTTGAGCGTTACGGTATTCGTATGCCAAAGTATTGGGAAGATTCGGTCAAAGAAAAAGATCATATTACCCATCAGGCGTGGGCAATGTTCTATCAATATTGCTGGGGTACAGGTTTACACGCATGGGTACCAACGCAAGAGGAACAGGAATGGCTCTCTAAAGAGTATCCGAATAGCTTTGATCAGCACTATAAACCACGTTTTGACATGTGGAAGAAGCAAGAAGAAGAGGGCAAGCGTTGGTATAACATCAGTTTGCCATGCCTATGCCAAACCTGTCAGATTCCAATGATCTTTACTGAGGTGGATGATCCAACCGTAATTCGCCAACGTGAAAGCATTTATAAAGATGAAAAATATCAGTTCTGTTCAGATGGCTGTAAAGATATTTTTGACGATGAGCCAGAAAAATACGTGCAAGCATGGTTACCGGTTCAACAAATCTTAAAAGGCATTGCCGGCGGTCCTGCACCTGAAGATATCGTACGCTGGTCTTACTTAGAGCCGGGACAAGATACAGGTGCGTTTGAAAGTTCACCAGATGCATTGAATTGGGAAAAATGGAAAAAAGCCAATAGCACCATTTAATTATTAACGTTGATTTAACCCTTTAAAAATAACAATAAGGTGATGTGTTCAGGACGAAACATCACCTAGGAGATTCTTATGTCAGTTATCGCCCTAAAACCGAATTATCAAGGAAAAGTTCGTGATGCCAAAGATCAATACGATGGTCAGCAAATCCTCTTTGTTGAGTGGCATGGTCATTTAAGCATTAGTGCGCCGATTGCGCTATTGGTCAATCCAGCGCAGAAATTCCAGAACTTTATCGACACACAGCTGAATGAAAGTGTATTTGCCAGTCATCCAGATTGGCACAGCGTGGACTGGTCAGCGGTGGAATGGACCTTTCAACGTGAAGCGCTTAATTTTCAAGCACAGGACAGTTTTGAAAGTTTAAATATTGGGCATAAGTCTTACTTACGTTTTCATACCCCTGGCTTAAATGGACTATAAGGAGCAGCAAGATGACGTATGAAGTAACCATCGAGCCCTTAGGTCAGACGATTGAAGTTGAGGAAGGGCAAACCATTTTAGATGCAGCCTTACGTGCAGGTATTTGGCTGCCCCATGCCTGCGGTCATGGTTTATGTGCAACATGTAAAGTACAAGTGACTGAAGGTGAGGTTGACCTCGGTGAAGCTTCGCCATTTGCACTGATGGATATGGAGCGCGCGGAAGGCAAAGCATTGGCTTGCTGCGCGATTCCCCAGTCAGATTTAAGTATTGAAGTGGAAATTGATGAAGATCCAGATGCAAGAGTCATTCCTTTACGTGATTTTGAGGCAACTGTTGACTCAATTGTCGACTTAACACCAACGATCAAGGGTATTTTCTTACGTGTTGACGGGGAAATCGAATTTCAAGCTGGACAATATATTAATTTATATTTACCGGGCTTATCAGAGCCACGTGCATTTTCAATTGCTAGTGCGCCTTCAGAGAGCAACTTAATTGAACTGAATATTCGCCGTGTACCGGGTGGGATTGCCACCACATGGATTCATGATGATCTAGAAGTTGGACAAAAACTTAAATTTTCAGGTCCACTAGGGCGCTTCTATACGCGTTTTTCTGATCCAAATCCTGTGATTTTTATTGCCGGAGGTTCAGGTCTATCCAGTCCAAAATCCATGATTTTAGAACTGCTAGAAAGTGGCGATTCGCGTGCGATTACCTTATTACAGGGCGCGCGAAACCAAGCAGAATTGTACTACTACGATTTCTTTAATGACTTGGCTGAAAAGCATCCTCAATTACGTTATGTACCCGTGCTGTCTGATGAAGCCAATGACAGTGACTGGACAGGTGAGCGTGGTTTTGTGCATGAGGCCGCTATACGCGTCTTTGATAATGACTTTAGAAATCATAAAGCCTATCTGTGTGGCCCACCACCGATGATTGAAGCATCGATCCGCGCACTGATGCGAGGGCGTTTATTTGAGCGCGATATTCATATGGAAAAATTCTTAAGCGCAGCCGATGCAGCCAATCAGGCAACACGTAGCCCATTGTTTAAGAATATTTAGGATGAGGAGGGTGCTGAGCATGTACCTGATTCAATTACTCAATGTAAATGAGCAATTCTACTGTGCTGATGGGCAAACCTTATTACAAGGCATGCAAGCGCTCAGCCGTAAAGGCATTCCCGTTGGATGCCGGGGTGGGGGTTGTGGAATCTGCCGCATTAAAGTGAGCCAAGGTGATTATGACTGTCAACGCATGAGCAGCGTCCATGTGAATGCTGAAGAATTGCAACAAGGCTATGCCTTAGCTTGTCGTTTATATCCAAAAAGCGATTTGGATGTTGAAGTATTAGGACTTAAAAACTGCAAGAAGCCCTTGCAGATGATGAAAGGGATGTCACAACATGAATTATAAACCTGTTTCTCGGCCTGGCCATGTGGCACTACGTGTGCTTGATTTAGAAGAATCCGTACAACACTATGTGAATGTATTGGGATTGATTGAAACGGGGCGGGATGCCCAAGGCCGTGTTTATCTTAAAGCTTGGGATGAGCATGACCATCATTGTTTGATTTTACGTGAGGCAGACGCACCAGGCATGGATTGTATGGCGTTTAAAGTCATCAATGCTCAAGAATTAGAACGCCTTGCACAGGCATTACAAGATTATGGGGTGGCGATTGAACGCATCGCTGCGGGTGAAAACTTAGCAACCGGTGAGCGTATTCGTTTTACTGCACCTACAGGACATGTATTTGAACTGTATGCACATAAAGAAATTTTTGGTAATGGGATGCCAACCACCAATCCTGGCATTCAAGCACAAAATTTAAGAGGCATTCATCCAAGCCGCTTTGATCATTGTGCTTTAATGGGAGAAGGCGTTGAAGCCAGTTACCGATTGTTTAAAGATGTGCTTGGTTTCGATTTAGCGGAACAAGTGGTCGATGGTGACACGATGATGGCGGCTTTTATGTCATGTAGTAATAAGCCGCACGATGTTGCATTCATCTTTGCGCCAGACAAAGGTAAATTGCATCATATGTCCTTCTTTGTTGAATCGTGGGCGCAGGTCTTATCGGCTGCAGATACCATCGCCAATCATGATGTATCACATGAAATAGGACCAACGCGTCACGGTATCACGCGTGGTGAAACACTGTATTTCTTCGATCCTTCGGGCAATCGTAATGAAGTGTTTAGTGGTGGCTATATTTGGTATCCAGACCGTCCAACCTTGACGTGGACTGCAGATGAATTACCACGCGCAATTTTCTTTACTGAACGTAAGCTCAGTGAAACCTTCTTTAATGTCATGACTTAAATAAACGCAGTATGTATTGCTTTAACGATTTAGATAAAAATAAGAGATGAAAAAATGAATATTAATGTTAATCCAGAAATCGTCAATTCCATTCAAACAGGAAATTTCCTGACCAATTATCATGATACAGGTAAAGGTTTTCCTGTGGTGATGGTGCATGGCTCAGGCCCAGGTGTGACCGCATGGGCGAATTGGCGCTTGATTATGCCTGAATTGGCACAAGATCGCCGTGTGCTTGCACCAGATATGCTGGGTTTTGGTTATACCGAACGTCCAGCAGGCGTGGTCTATAACAAAGACATTTGGGTACAGCAGCTTAAAGACTTATTTGATGCCTTAAACATTGAGCAAGCAGACTTAGTGGGTAACTCTTTTGGTGGCAGTATTTCCTTAGCCTTTGCGATTGCGTATCCAGAACGCGTACGTCGTTTGGTGCTGATGGGTAGTGTAGGTGTTCCTTTTGAAATTACAGAAGGACTAAACAACGTTTGGGGCTATGAACCCTCGTTTGAAACGATGCGTAAATTGATGGATACCTTTGCCCATAGTCGAGCTTTAGTAACAGATGAGTTAGCTGAATTGCGCTATCAAGCCAGTATTCGTCCTGGTTTCCAAGAATCGTTCTCTGCCATGTTCCCTGCACCACGTCAACGTTGGGTCGATTCACTGGTGAGTCCTGCGGAACAGATTGCTCAATTGCCGCATGACACCTTAATTATTCATGGGCGTGAAGATAAAGTCATTCCGCTGGATACATCCTTGCAATTATTTTCGTTAATCCCACATGCACAATTACATGTCTTTGGTGAGTGCGGTCATTGGGCACAGATCGAACATAGTGCACGTTTTGCCCGTTTGCTCAGAGACTTCTTCAGCGAAGCCTAAAGGACTCCGCCTGTAGCAAGGTCGCAGCAGGCGCTTTAATAAAAGGACAATATATGAAAATTAAGTTTAGCCACTTAGTTTTAGGGGCGCTATTGGCTTTAAATAGCCAAATGGGCTGGAGTACAGAAAATGGTGCAGACTCATTTGCCTTAGGTGCAGAGGGCGTTTTGGCTGGAGCATTGCCACCGCCTGGAGTTTATCTGCTGACGTATTATCAAAACTATACTGCGTCCGAATTTGTCAATGATTCAGGTCGGACCTTAATTGCAGATTTTGATATTGATGCTAAAGCCTTAGTGCCACGTCTGGTATGGATGACTGAACAGCAAGTGTTGGGTGGTCAATTGGGTTTTTATGCCGCACAGCCATTGGTGGATTTGCGTCTTAAAATGGCCGGTCAATCAGATCATGAACATGGTCTTGGTGATTTTATATTTGCTCCGATGCTGGGCTGGCATTCAGGTCATCATCACTGGGCAGCGGCAATTGAAACGGTATTTCCAACGGGTAAATATGATCAGAATCGACTGGCAAATTTAGGTAAGAACCATTATAGCTTCCGTCCTATTTTCGCCTATAGCTATAGTGATCCTACAGGTTGGGACATTTCAACCAAGTTTTCTTATAGTTTTAATACTGAAAATGATGACACACAATATCAATCTGGCGACTACTTTGCTGCTGATTATAACGTTGGCTATAAAGTCACACCGCACTGGTTAGTCGGTCTACAAGGTTATGCCTTTAAGCAATTTACAGATGATCAACAACAAGATGTGGATATTGGATTTAAAGGACAAGCGCTCGCCTATGGGCCAGCAGTTGCTTATCAAAAAGACGGTTGGGCATTAGAAGCAAAATATTTGACTGAGACTGAAGTTAAGAATCGACCTAAGGGTGATGCAACATGGTTGAAATTTGTATGGTCATTTTAGGAGAATGTTAATGCAAGCAATTTTACAACACTGTGCAGACCAACTTTTGCAAGCTGAGTTAAACGTAAATGCAATTTCACCTGTACGTGAGCAATTGGGCCAACAGGCTAATCTTGATCACGCCTATCAGATCCAGGCGATCAATACCCAACACGCTTTAAAGCAAGGTCGACGTTTAGTCGGTAAGAAAATTGGTCTCACATCATTCGCCGTGCAGCAACAATTGGGTGTGGACTCTCCTGATTTTGGCATGCTATTTGACGATATGGCTTATGCTGATGGTGAGATGATTCCTACAGGCAAACTGATTCAGCCCAAAGTTGAGGCAGAAATTGCATTGGTTCTCAAAGCAGATCTTGATCACACTGTTCACAGCATCGATGAAATGCTGGCGGCGATTGATTATGTTGTAGCAGCGATTGAAGTTGTGGACAGTCGGATCGAGAATTGGAATATTTCACTGCTTGATACTGTGGCGGATAACGCATCTTCAGCTGCCTTTGTCTTAGGTAGGAATCAAGTCGTAGCAACAGAGATTGACTGGGTCAATTGTGCTATGCAGATGCGCTGTGCTGAAGGTATTGTGTCTGAGGGTCAAGGTAAAGCCTGCTTAGATCACCCCCTGAACGCCGCGATTTGGCTCGCCAATGAGATGCTTAAACGTGGTCGACCGCTACAAGCTGGAGATATTGTCCTGACAGGCGCTTTAGGTCCTATGGTTAAAGTTGAAGCTGGACAGTGTTATACCGCTGAGATCGAAGGGTTGGGCAAAGTGACTGCACGATTTAGTGAATGAGCCTATCAGTATAAAGAAAGAAGGATAATAACGATGGAAAAAATAAAATGTGCCATCATTGGCTCAGGCAATATTGGCACTGATTTAATGATCAAATTGATGCGCAATGCACAGTATGTCGAATTGGCTGCCATGGTTGGTGCTGATCCACATTCCGATGGACTGGCGCGTGCTGCTCGCTTTGGTTTCGAGGTTACGGCAGACAGTATTGAAGGACTCCTGAAGCTACCGAGCTTTAAAGACATTAAAATTGTTTTTGATGCGACCTCAGCAGGTGCACATGCGCATCATAATGCCGTGTTACAGCAACATGGTATTCAGGTGATTGATCTAACCCCTGCTGCGATTGGTCCTTATGTGGTGCCTGTGGTGAATTTAGAGCAACATTTAAATGCACAAAATATCAATATGGTGACGTGTGGTGGGCAAGCGACCATTCCGATGGTGCATGCGGTGTCGAAAATAGCCAAAGTGCACTATGCAGAAATTATTGCCTCGATTGCCAGTAAATCTGCAGGGCCTGGAACCCGTGCCAATATTGATGAATTTACTGAGACTACATCTAAAGCGATTGAACAAGTCGGTGGTGCCCAACGAGGCAAGGCGATTATTATCATGAATCCTGCTGAACCACCACTCATGATGCGGGATACAGTGTATTGCTTGGCAGAATTGGGTGCAGATCAAGCCGCAATTCGTCAATCGGTTCAAGAGATGGCCGCAGCAGTACAAGCTTATGTGCCGGGCTATCGCCTGAAACAGGAGGTGCAGTTTGAAGAGTTTGACCCATATCATCCGTTAAATATTCCAGGTTTAGGTCAACTCAGCGGTTTAAAAGTCTCGATCTTCCTCGAGGTTGAAGGCGCAGGACATTACTTACCTGCCTATGCGGGTAACTTAGACATTATGACCAGCGCAGCACTCGCTGCGGCTGAGCGCTTGGCACAGTCGCATTTTAAACACCCATATACGCTCACAGCGGAGGCCTAAGATGATCGATCCACAACGTAAAATTTATGTTTCTGATGTGACCTTACGCGATGGTATGCATGCCATTCGGCATCAATATTCACTGGAGCAAGTGCGTCAGATTGCACGCGCGCTCGATGAAGCAGGGGTAGATAGCATTGAAGTCGCACATGGCGATGGCTTACAAGGTTCAAGCTTTAATTATGGTTTTGCTGCCCATACCGATTTAGATTGGATTGAAGCTGTTGCCAGTGAGGTCAAACAGGCCAAAGTTGCCACTTTATTGCTGCCGGGGATTGGAACCATTCATGATTTAAAAGCGGCCTATGATGCGGGTGCACGAGTGGTACGTGTAGCGACTCACTGCACAGAAGCGGATGTCTCCAAACAACATATTGAATATGCGCGCGAATTAGGCATGGATACTGTTGGCTTTTTAATGATGAGCCATATGAATAGTCCAGAAGGTTTGGCCCAACAAGGCAAGTTGATGGAAAGTTATGGGGCACAATGTATTTACGTGGTGGATTCAGGCGGTGCCATGAACATGTATGACATCGCAGCGCGCTTTAAAGCCATGAAAGCTGCGTTAAGACCTGAAACTGAAACAGGAATGCATGCCCACCATAATTTAAGTTTAGGGGTGGCCAATAGTATTGTGGCACTCGAACATGGCTGCAATCGTATTGATGCCAGTCTGACGGGCATGGGTGCAGGGGCAGGTAATGCACCGCTTGAAGTATTTATTGCTGCAGTTGAACGTATGGGACTCAACCATGGCTGTGATGTTAAAAAACTGATTGATGCTGCAGAAGATATTGTACGTCCATTACAAGAAAGACCGGTACGCGTAGATCGAGAAACTTTAGCCTTAGGTTATGCAGGCGTCTATTCAAGTTTTCTACGTCATACTGAAACGGCGGCGGCAAAATATGGTCTATCGGCCTTTGATATTTTGGTTGAATTAGGCAAGCGTCGTATGGTCGGTGGCCAAGAGGATATGATTGTGGATGTAGCTCTAAATATGCTCAAATCGCAGCCCAGCACCTAATAAAAAAGCAGCTGATTAAGCTGCTTTTTTATAACTAATGTGATGTGCTTAAGCTAGTTTTTTATATTTATAACCCATTTGAGCACGACTAATACCCAACAAACGTGCCGCAGCACATAGGTTACCTTGGCTTCTTTCCACAGCAGTTTTGACAAATAAATTTTCAATTGATTCTAAAGTAATATTTTTCTCGAGCAGTTGCTGCATGAGATCCTCTAAGGATGGGTCCGGGACCTGGGTGATTTTGCCCTCGTAATTCAACATGTTGATATTTTCATTGAGCAGCGTAGTGTAAGACGGTGGGAATAACATGGTTGCATCGATAAAGCTATCTTGATGCGCTAAGATCATGCCTCTTTCAATCACGTTTTCCAGCTCACGAATATTGCCTGGCCAATCATGTGATTTAAGCGCATGGATGGCTTTATCCGTTAAGCCCTTAATACGTTTACCTTCACGCAAAGAAAATTTATCGATAAAACGTTGTGCTAGCGCCAAAATATCTGATTTACGTTCGCGTAAAGGGGGGATAGAAACAGGAAAAACATTTAAACGATAATACAGATCCTTCCTAAATGTGCCATTAGCAACAGCTTCAGCGAGATCAACGTTAGTTGCGGCAATCACTCGAACATTGACCTTACGCGTTTCGCTACTGCCTAAGCGGTCAATATCACCCGATTGCAGAGCACGCAGTAAACGGGTTTGGGCGGCCATGCTCAGTTCACCCACTTCATCTAAAAATAGTGTTCCACCGTCGGCTCTTTCAAAACGTCCAGCCCGTGAGGTTTGTGCGCCAGTATAAGCACCTTTTTCTATACCAAATAACTCTGACTCGATTAACTCGTTAGGTAAAGCACCGCAGTTCACTGCGATGAAAGGCTGCTGTGCACGTGGGCTCGCATGATGGATTGCATTGGCAAAGACGTCTTTACCTACACCAGTTTCACCGAGTAACAGAACAGTCACAGGGCTTGAAGAAGCACGTTCTGCGAGTGCCCACGCCTCTTTAAATTGAGCTGATTCACCAATCAAATCGACTGGAAGTTCTGGCTTTGGAAGGGCTTTTTTTAAGTCTTCAACTTGGCTTTGTAAAGCTATTAGTTGTTCAACAATAGAATCTGCTTGATAATATTGTAATTCTTCAGAAACATCATCCCACTCATCCAAAGGCTTGCCAACAAAGCGAGGGCCTTGAGGAGTTATCTCAATTTGCTTATGTAAAATAAAGCGATTCATAATGCCACTGACATAGCCTGTCGCATGTCCGAGTTCACTCCAAGCCACTGCCGTTTGATCAGGCGCTACAAAGTCTTGATGAATTTGATATTCTAAAGAGTTACGCCAGATAGCATCAATATAATAATGTCCATTTTCAATATCAATTTCTACAGCATTGACATCTACTTTGACCATCCCTTCTAAAGCATGTAGTAAAGGACCTTTATGGAGCAGTTCTAAGTCACTTAGATTTTGGTAGCTTGATTTAACAATTTCGGCATCTCTTAATCCTGCAGCATAACCAATCCGAGTAAGAACTCCACGTGTACGTTCTAACCCTAAAGTATCGATTAGTTCTTTACGTAGTGCGATGAGAGATGAAGAGTGCATCAGCATCATACGTTCTTCATCTAGCCAAATTTGCCCAGTTTCAAATGAGAAACGTAATCTCGATGAAATTTCGGAAATACCGGGTGAACTCTTGTCCCAATCCTTGAGACGTATTGTTGGAGTCATTTGAGTGTTCCTACACATACTTTTATTTATTTTTCAGCCTCTCTAGCATACAAGGCAAATTGTACAAGTCAATGTGACGAATGTTATGCGATCTTATTAGAGTAAATAAGATAATGAATTGGTTATAATCAGCTATGTTTAGCTGTATCAATAAACTATACATTTTTCTGGATAAAGGGTTTTTGAATTTCTTTATATCAATTTTTCAGATATTTATATTAGAAAAATAGTCCGTCAATTGACTAATTATTGGTTATATGTCTCATTTTATAGTGGAAAAGTGAAGTATTATGCCAATAATAAATTCAATTAAACGTGTCAATAAATCATGATGAAAGATGAGCGTACAATTATTGGGGTTGTAACAGCAGGTGCAACAGTCACTGCGATGATCAATAATAGATCAGTAGGTAAAGCGGTTGCTGATGCCAATGGTTATTATGTTTTAAAGCTTAACAAAGCCTATACCAATGGTGAGAAAATCGATCTTAGCGCGAAGGATAAAGCTGGCAATACTTCGCATGTAGAGAGCATTATAGTTGCTGACACAACAGCACCTACTCAACTGACACAGAAATTAGAGAAAGATAATCGTACGATTACGGGCAAAAGTGAAGCTGGCGCCACCGTGATTGCCACTGTTGCGGGCAAAGTTGTTGGCACAGCACAAGTTGCTAAAGATGGTAAATATAGCCTTTACCTTGATCAACTCTTTAGCAATGGTGAGAAGGTAGAATTATTTGCTCAAGATCAGGCGGGTAATCAAAGTAAGGTGAATAGCGTTACTGTTAAAGATACGACAGCACCTGATCAACTGACTTTAAGCCTAAGTGCTGATAATAGAACGATTACAGGGAAAACTGAGGCAGGTGCAACAGTCACTGCGATGATCAATAATAGATCAGTAGGTAAAGCGGTTGCTGATGCCAATGGTTATTATGTTTTAAAGCTTAACAAAGCCTATACCAATGGTGAGAAAATCGATCTTAGCGCGAAGGATAAAGCTGGCAATACTTCGCATGTAGAGAGCATTATAGTTGCTGACACAACAGCACCTACTCAACTGACACAGAAATTAGAGAAAGATAATCGTACGATTACGGGCAAAAGTGAAGCTGGCGCCACCGTG
>NZ_JCAKMW010000027.1:0-29965 GCF_059515805.1 Acinetobacter sp. CY05
TGTAGTGGTCAACAAATATTGGACACAGTTTTAAGTTCATTTTCAGCCTGACAAGGACTGATACCATCGTTAAATCGATGAGGTCGTATCTGATTGTAGTATTCCATCAGATACAGACCAACATCTAGCTTCGCTTCTTCAATTGAGCTGTATCCCAATTTGGGAATCCACTCAGTCTTGAGACTTCTAAAAAGCCTTTCTGTTGGGGCATTGTCCCAACAGTTTCCTTTACGACTCATACTTTGTTGCATGGCGTAGCACGCCAACCTATGCCGAACTAAAAGGCTTTTATATTGGCTGCCTTGATCAGAATGGAAGATCACGCCACTCGGTTTACCTCGCCGATGCCATGCTTCATCTAATGCCTTAATGACTAAATGTTGGTCTGCTTGGGACGACATAGACCAACCAATCACTCGACGAGCATACAGATCAAGAACAACTGCAAGATAAGCCCATGTTTTACCTGTCCAAATATAGGTAATGTCACTGCTCCACACATGATTAGGCTGAACAGGTTTAAATTGCCTGTTTAATATATTTGGAACAGCAGGGACTTCAGCTACGTTGCTTTGATATTTGTACTTCTTACGTTGTTTGGAAACAAGACCTGATTCACGCATTAACTTACGTACCAGATAGCGTCCAATCTTAATGCCCTGATTCAACAACATAAATCGAATTCCCCGACTACCAAGAGAGTGACGACTTTGCTTAAATAGACTTTTAATCATCACTTTAAGCTTGATACGATCTGGATGAGGAGTTTTACTTGTTGAACGGTAATGGTAATAGCTTGAACGCAGTACACCAAAGGCACGACAGATTAATTTAACAGAGCTTAGCTTTCTTAATTGATCAATCAACGCATATGTTTGAATTCGTCTGACATTAAGAGAGCTGTAGCCTTTTTTAGGATCATCTTCTCCTGCTCGAGTTGATGGATACGAGCTTTAAGTTGTTGTATTTCCCTTTGCTCAGCTGTTAGAGCAGGCATTGTTGGAGATTGTCCTGTTCGTTCAAATTGAAGTTGATCAACCCAACGTTTTAATGCTGTCTGCCCAACATCTAAAGCACGACAGGCCTGTAAAATTGAATAGCCTTGATCAAGTACAAGGCTTGCTGCTTCTAATTTGAATTCTGGAGTAAATGTTCGTCTTGTTCTCATTGAGCACCTCTTTGGTGAATACATTATCACCTAAATTGGTGTCCAACTTTATTAAACCACTACATTATTCGCTTTTATAAATTAAAATACATTATAAAATTTAACTCTTATCTCACTCTTTATTTTTAATAAGAATTTAATATCAAGGATTTGATGTGTCAAACATAGACCAACAACTGAGCAAATTGGATAATGACCTTATCTGGCAAGGTTTCAAAAGCCTCCTTCCTCTCTCTATTTTTGTGGCAGTTTTTGGTGCTGCATTTGGATTAGCTGCCATTCAAACGGGATTAGATCCGTTAGCTATCATTTCGATGAGTGCATTTGTATTTGCGGGTGCTGCTCAATTTGCCACATTGGAATTATGGGGACAAAGTGTGTCTTTAATTCCGCTACTCGTGACTATTTTCTTTATTAATGCACGACATATTTTAATGGGTGCATCTTTGTATCCTTGGCTAAAGCATTTATCTCCACTCAAACGATATAGCATTTTATTGGTCATCTCTGATGCGAATTGGGCATTCGCTCAACAAGCATTTCAAAATCAAAAACCAGGGCTTGGAGTTTTATGTGGTGGCGGAATTGCCCTGTGGTTGTTCTGGATCATAGGAACTTGTTTGGGTTTATATTTTGGTCGTGTTATTCAAAACCCTACCCATTTTGGTCTAGATATGGTGATGGCTTGTTTTTTGCTATCAATGGTTGTTGGAGGGCAGAAAAATTTAAGAATGATCTGCATATGGATAGCAGCAGCTATGAGTTCATTACTTGCTTATTGGTATTTACCTGAAAATGCTCATGTTGTGGTTGGCGCTTTAGCAGGTGGCCTGGTTGGTATGGTCTTAAAGGACAAACAGGCATGAATTTAGAGATGAGTATACAGTCGGTAGGACTGATTATTTTTATTATGGCGCTTGTAACATTGGCTACACGTTGGGGTGGTGTATTCATCATGTCCTTTATTCCAATCAATGACCGAATGCAGCGTTTCATTAGCGCAATGTCAGCTTCTGTACTGGTCTCTATATTGGCGCCAATTGCAATTGAGGGTGATGTTGGTGCTCGATGCGCATTATTAGCAACAGCTATAACAGCCGTAATTTTCAAAAAACCTCTACTTGCGATAGGGGTTGGTATTGTGACTGCGGCTGCTATACGACAATTGTATGGATAGGATCCTGCAATTGGTTTGATCAAATCCGACAGACAAGCCTTGGGCGCTTATGATTCATCAACGCGATCTTTAAAATGTCCAACTTGGATAAGAAAGCATATGCAAGTACTTAAAGAATCATTAAACATCAGAGGCTAGGGGGTAATGTGGTGTAATATATTGTGCTGTGAATATGAGCTCCAATAATTCGCCTGGCCTAATCTAAGATATTGTCCTGCAAAGCTGCAAATGCTACAAAAATAAATAGAGGATTTGACCGCTTGGGGTAAGGGCATGTATTTGGGAGAGTGTAATCATCTACCATTACATAGATGATCGATGCATAGCTGTGTTGGCTCAAGTGTATTACCCAGAAATATGCTCCCTAAGAACTCTGTCTTTTGACAGGTTCTTAGGTGAAGTATTACTGAAAATTTTTCAACTTAGAGCGTTCTGCTTCAGTAGGTTCAATTAATCCATACTGCGCTAAGAGCTTTTGATAGTCTCCTGAGGCTTTCATTGCATTTAAACCGCTTTCAATTTCTTGATAGGTTTTCTGATCCCCCTTACGTACCACAATACCGCCAAACATCGGGAAAAAAGGATCAGTTGAAGTCATTTTAATATGCTCAGGGCGCTGCTTCACGGCTAAGCGCAGCGCTACAATATCATCATATTCTGCATCAGCAGCTTTGGCGAGAACGGCCTGGATTGCCTGTGGCGATGTCTCAAATTCAAGAACTTGAATTGCTGCCTTACCTTGCGTTAAACAGGTTTCCTGTGAAATTTGATTCAGTTGATTAGGATATTGCGTACCTTTTTGGGTGGCGATGCGTTTACCACAGAGATCGACACGTGTTTTGGGTTGATAAGTGCTATCTTTAGCAACCACCACAGCTTGTGTGGTTTTGTAGTAAGGAATCATGTCGACTTCTTGCATGCGCTCTTTAGTGATATATAACCCTGAGATTACGACATCGAACTTTTGCGCTTTCACACCTGTAATCAAATGATAAAAACGTGTATCAATATATTCAGCTTGCTTCCCATGATGCGCCAAAATTCCATTCATGACATCAATATCGAATCCAACCGGTTGTCCTTGGGCATTCATGGATTCAAAGGGTGGAAAGGCAATATCCATACCGACTTTGATTGGCAGATCTGACTCCTGCACAGTTTTACTTGGTTGACAGCCCATAAATAATGCAGTCAGACAGGTAATTGCGAGCAACTTAACTTTCAATGATCACTACTCTTTGCTTAAAGATACTGATTTGTAACGTGAATTCGCCGCTTTCAGGATTTGTATTTTCCTAACGATTTATTTTGAAAATACAAACATCTTAAAAATCATCGATTTAAAATTATATGCTCGAAGATCGGTCTTGATTTTGCATAGTTAAATGTACAACAAGGAGAACATATGCAAACCCAAGTATCTGAGCTCGAGTGGTCTGCGCGCTGTGAATTGGCGGCTTTGTATCGAGTACTCGCTCATTATCGTATGACAGATTTAATTGATACACATGTCAGCTTTAAATTGTTGGATCAGCCCAATTGTTTTTTGATTAACGATTATGCTGTGCCATTTGAACAGATGTGTGCTTCTGACTTGGTTAAAATTAATCATGAGGGTGAAATCATTGAGCATTTTGAGAAACATAAACGTGTGAATCAAGCTGGATTTTTAATTCATGCAGCAATCCATCAGGCACGACCTGAATTAAATTGTGTGATTCATATCCATACTGTAGATGGTATTGCAGTAGCCAGTCATGTCGATGGATTATTACCTATTTCACAGCATGCATTAAAATTTTATCAAAATGTGGGCTATCACGATTATGCTGGGATTGTATTGTCTGAAAATGAGCAAACTCAGTTGGTCGCAGATCTCAGACATTACCCTGTGTTATTGCTACGTCACCATGGTTTAATTGCAACAGGTCAAACTATCGCAAGCGCGTTTGAAAATATTTATTTTTTAGAACGCGCTTGTCAGATTCAAACACGTTGTGACTTAGCACATACGCCCTATATTGATGCAACAATTGCAGCATATACCCAACAACAATTTGCTCAAGATGAAGAGCTAGGCATTACTGCACTCTTCTGGCAAGCGGCAAAACGTCTCATTTCATCAGATTATAGAAAATAACAACAAGGAACACATATGTCATTTCATCAACCACAAAGCGGCAATGTCATGCCGCGTTTTGGCGGTATTGCGTCGATGCTGCGTTTACCTATTTTTGAGCAAGCTGAACATTGGTCAGAGATTGATGTCGGTTTTATTGGTGTGCCTTTAGATATTGGCACTTCATTGCGTGCAGGTACGCGTTTTGGACCACGTCAAATTCGTGCCGAGTCGGTTATGATTCGTCCCTACAATATGGCTACCGGTGCAGCACCGTTTGAAAGTGTTAATGTTGCTGACTTAGGTGATGTAGCAATTAATACTTTTAATTTACTTGATGCAGTCAGAATTATTGAACAACATTACCATCAGGTGATGGCACATGATGTCATCCCATTGACATTAGGTGGAGATCATACAATTACTTTGCCGATATTGCGTGCGATAAAAGCTAAACATGGCAAAGTAGGTCTGATTCATATTGATGCGCATGCCGATGTTAATGATGAAATGTTTGGTGAGAAAATCGCGCACGGCACTACATTTCGCCGCGCGGTAGAAGAGGGATTACTCGATTGTTCTCGCGTGGTACAAATTGGTTTGCGTGCACAAGGCTATAGTAATGACGACTTTAACTGGGGACGTCATCAGGGTTTTCGTGTTGTGCAAGCGGAAGAGTGCTGGCATCGCTCTTTAGCCCCCTTGATGCAAGAGGTACGCGAGCAAGTCCAAGGTGGGCCAGTGTATTTATCTTTTGATATTGATGGTATTGACCCTGCTTGGGCGCCAGGCACGGGCACACCTGAAGTAGGTGGGCTTACCACAATCCAAGCTCTAGAAATTATTCGTGGTTGCAAAGGTTTAAATATTGTAGGTGCTGATTTAGTTGAAGTATCGCCGCCTTATGATACGACAGGCAATACGGCATTATTAGGGGCCAATTTGCTCTATGAAATGCTGTGTATTTTGCCACAGGTTAAATATCCATCGCATGGAGAGTCATAAGATGTATTGCATTACTTGTGCCGAAGAAAAATTCCTGATTAGTACAGCATTTCAATTTAATTTTGACTTTGTTTATCGTGGTTTTCATCAGTTGAATCAGCAACAGTTAGAACAGGATATTTTTGATCAGGATGTCTTGATTATTAACGACTTACAGGTAACAGATGTTGTATATCAGCATAATCCCAATTTAAAACTGATTGCCTTATGTTCGACTGGCTATGAACATATTGATTTAAGCCTTGCTCATCAACATGGCGTAAAGGTATGTAATGTCAGAGATTATGCAACCGAAAGTGTAGCAGAACATACATTCATGTTGATGCTGGTGATGCTCAAGAATTTGCTCAACTATCACAACAGTACCCGAGATGGTCGCTGGCAGCAAAGTCAAGGCTTTTGCTACTTACAATCTCAATTTCCTATCCAACAGTTGCAGTGTAAAACCTTAGTCATTCTAGGACGTGGAGCGATTGGTGAGGCGGTTGCCTCTAAGGCAAAAGCATTTAATATGAAAGTCGTCTATGCAGAACGACCCAATGCAACCACATGTCGTGATGGTTACTTGCCTTTTCATCAAGCAATTGCACAAGCAGATATTTTATCCTTACATTGTCAACTCAATGAAGATAACCGAGGTGTGATCAATGCGTTGGTCTTTGCTCAAATGAAACCAAACAGCGTGCTTATTAACGTCAGCCGAGCAGGCTTAGTGGATCAAGTGGATTTAGTTAAAGCTCTACGAGCCCAACAGATCGCGGGCTATGCCGCAGATACAGCACATCAGGAACCTATGACTGCGGATGATCCATTACTAGAGCGTAGCTTAAATACCTTACTCACTCCACATATCGCTTGGGCAAGCGAAGAAGCTCAATGGGGTTTATTTCATCGCTTGAAAGAAAATATTGAATCAAATTTAAAAGGTCAAGCACGTTCTATAGTGAGTATTTAAACAACAAAATGTCAGTTTTTGCCTATATGCGTGAATTGATCAAGTGAATAATGAGTCTAATCTCAATTCTGCTCAATCATTGCCTATTTAAAGCAAGTTAGAAGTAAAAGAATTAATTGAGTTAGTCGCAAATTCTGTGCAATTTTCATAAATTTAATGACTCATTTATCTTTTTTAGCTTCTAATCAAAATGTTGGTTATCTATCCAAGTTATTAACATGTTCGCTGCAATCTTAGTTCCTATGCTGGTTTTGCAAAAGGCATGCGTTCTTAGAAGTTAGTGTCTCAACTTACCAGTCACGTTCTTAACATCTTTATTTGTAGAATTTGTGATTTACTTGCAAAGTTTCTTGAAAACTTGTTGATTTATTAACAAAATAATCGGAATAAAAAGCTGTTTTTTTCTCAATAAGCCATTGTTAAGGTATAAAGAAGCACTATTTAACGTGCCAAATGATAAGAATCGTGAATTGATAAGGATATTTCATGTTGAACCGACCAATATTCCAATTGAGTGCATTAGCTTTAGCACTACAGGCAACCAGCTTAGTATATGCAGAAGATAACATTCGCCAGCTTGATGATTTGGTCTTACAAGCGCAAAGTGAAGATCCACTTGAAAGTAGTAAACAACAACTCATTACAGTGGCTGGTGCAACTAACCTCATTGAGGTTGCAAATCAGCAGCATAGAATCCAAAGCAATGCTGATATATTACAGGGTGAACCAGGAATTTATGCTCAAACTGCAGGTAATGAAGGTATTAAAATTTCAATTCGCGGCTCAGGTATCAATCGAGGGTCTGGAGCACATGCATCGGGCAACTATATTTTGCTAGATGATATCCCTTTAACAGGTCCTGGAGGCACGCCCTATGAGTTACTTGAGCCAAATTGGCTGTCTCATGTGGAGGTTCTGCGTGGCAGTAATGGTTTTGAAAAAGGTGCACTTGCATTAGGGGGCGCAATTAATTATGTAAGTCTCACGGGTAAAAATCATTCAGGCGCACAACTGAAAATTGCTGCAGGTAGTCATGCTTATCAAAAATACCACTTCAGCTATGGGCAAGATTTAGGTGATTTAGACTACTATATTGCTGCAACTCATACTCAAACAGATGGTTACCAACAGCATAGTCAAAGTGAGGCGACAGGTATTACGGCCAATATAGGCTACCAAATGAATGATCAAGTGGATACACGTTTTTATATACGCTACCGTGAAACTGAACATCAAACTCCAGGTCGTTTAACTCAGCAGCAAATAAAGGAAAATCCTGAGCAAGCCAATCCATATAATTTAACGATTGATGCAAAACGTATTCAGCCTGGCAGTACATGGCTGGCCAATCAAACCACATGGCACTTAGCACAAGGTGGTCGTTTACAAGCCAGTCTTGCTTACCATGATTATCCAATGGATTTACAAGAAAGTTTATACCGTATTTATGTCGACTACACGGACCTCACAGCAAAGCTGGCATGGAAACAACCGTTTATCTGGTTAGATCGGCAAAATATTGCAAAAGTCTCTTTGAGCAGTACTACGCAACATAATTCTGCCAATGGCACAGAAAGCTTGCGTTTTAACAATGCCTATGGCAATGCAGGTAGCGTGAGTCGCCGCTATGTTCACCGTGGTCATGATCAAGTTTTAAATGTACATAATGAGCTCGAATGGTCGCCAGGATTGTGGTTTATCACAGGTCTAGGTGCAATCTACAGCCAACGTGATGCTTATGTGACCTGGCCACAAGTGGATGAAAAGTTGCAACAGAATAAATGGGACTACGCCTATCGTTTGGGAGTACGTTATGAACTTAATGATGATACTCAGCTCTATGCGAACTTATCGCGTAGTATTGAACCTGCACATGCCTGGTCAATGTTATGGGGATCGAATCAATATTTCCCCGTAGGTAGTGGAACTGCAACAGGACGCCAAAATACCGCTGTCCCTCTAAGTAACCAACAGGCAACCAGCTTTGAAATTGGCGCACGCGGAGAGAGTACTGTTGGGGTTTGGTCTGCGACTTATCATCGTGCACATTTAAATGACGAACTCTTAATGGTTGAAATTCAAGCAGCACCCGATCAAATTATTGCTGAATCTAATGCCAGTGATACGATTCATCAAGGTGTAGAATTGGGCTTGAATAGCAAATTATGGCAAGCTTCAAATGGTGCAGATCTGTCTTTAAAACAAGCTTATACTTTTAGTGATTTTTATTATGAAAAAGATAACAATTTTAAGCGTAATGAGTTGGCCGGTATTCCTCGGCACTATTACCAGGCTCAGCTGAAGTATCAGCATCCACAGAGTTGGTTTGTGGGTTTGAATACTGAATATGTGGCAAAGATGCCGATTGATTATGCCAATACCCGCTATTCAGATGATTATCAAATTTGGGGGATTAATGCGGGTTGGAATGCGATTCGTCCAGGCATAGATCTATGGTTAGATGTTAAAAATCTAACCAATAAAAAATATAGTTCAACGATTACACCAGGCTTCAATGATTTAGGTGAAGATCGTGCGCGTGCTACACCTGGAGAAGGAAGGGCATTCTATGCGGGCATCAATTATCAATTTTAAGAGCAAATACTTGCATTGCTTCTTCTAAGAAAAAGCCCCTTATACTTGTCTTAAGGGGCTTAGTATACAAAGCAATTTACTGAATATGCTTAGACTTGAGCAGCTCTCTGCTGCTTTAAAACATTTGAGGCCCATTGAATAAAATCTTTTTCATTTAAGAAATGCGGTAATTCATGTGCATTAATACTTAAACTTTGTGGATGATGGCGATGAGTAATCTGGATTCTGTGGTGATCATTGGTCATACAAGAAAGTCCCAATTCAAAAAAAAACTCCTGAATATTCTCTAGATTACTTTTTTTATTGATTTCTGGTCTTTCTAATAAAAAATAATAAATTTGGCGTAGTAAATAAACAGGTGATTGCGTCATTTTAACTCTCTAATTGTTATTAAGTTTTCCGTAGTATTTGCAATTTTTATAACAATGTCTATAGTCAAAAGCTTACAATTGCATAAAAAATGACCTTAATTTATATTTCGTTTATTGTTATGTTAAATTTATATAAGAATAAGTGGAAAAATCACATATTTTTAATCAAGGATACCCATGTTAATTCGCTTAAACTACGCTAGCCAGTATTTGTCTGGAGAACAAGACTTACTTGAAGACCTTCGCGCGATCTTGGTCAAAGCTCGGACTGTGAATGTAGCACAAGGCGTTTGTGGTGTTCTGTATTATGCGCATGGACATTTTTTTCAATGCCTAGAAGGTGAAGAGCAGCAGGTGATCTCTATATATGAAGGTATTAGAACTGATTCTAGACATCAGATATTGAAATGTTTTGAAATAGAAAATATTGAGACAGCCAGTTTTGCTCAATGGTCAATGAAATATGCCAAAACCAGTTCAATGTTACAGAGCTTCTTAAATAAGAAAGGGATTCAAAGTTTCCAGCCACAAAATTTACAACAGCAAGATTTGCCAGAATTTATTCATTTATTGCTTAAAGCAGATAGCCTAAGTATGAAAAAAGCGCGTAATGGGACAGCACGTGGCTATCAGCACTATTTTTAATTTTTTGATAAATGCTTTGAATTTCCAGGCAATATAACTTCCAAAAAATAGTCTAAGTATAGTAAATAATAAGAGCATATAATCAAAAATCTAATAAAAGATTAAAGAAAAGAGAATTTCATATTTGAAAATATTTTCAAATATGAAATTATTAACCTTATTGTAAGTAATTAAAATATATGGATTTTTACTATGGCATGGCTTTTGCTAAATTAGTGTTAGCAGGAGGAGCATGTCATGGATCTACAACAAAAACAAAATTTAAAAACCTTAATTCAACAGCAATTACATTACCGTTTAGCACGGGATATTCATATTCACAAACTAAGTGGTGGGGCGATTCAAGAAAATTGGGCTATTGCTTCATCAGAACAAGATTGGGCCATTGTGCTACGTAAGAATGCTGACACTGTCGTTGATGCTAGTTCAGATCGTGCTCAAGAATATCAACTACTTAGACGTTTATTTGAACTTGGTATTCAAGTGCCAGAGCCTTTGTATTTTTCTGCAAAGGACAATTTTCTAAATAGTGATTTTTTTATGATGCAAAAAATATCAGGTGTGACTGAAGGACACAAATTAGTCCGTCTTAAACAACCTGAATTACAAAAAAAGATTGTTCAGGAGATTGGTCGGCATCTCGCGCGTATTCATCAGATACAACATGACCAAGAACTTGAAAAAATTCTGCCTTATCCAGACTCTAAGAATTATCTGACCAATTTAATCCAACAACTTACTCAACAATTAGAGAACCTTAAACGTGCACGCCCTATAGTGGAATTTGCTTTGCAATGGATGCAAAAACATCAACCAAGCGTTGATGAGATTGTCTTGGTGCATGGTGATTATCGGACAGGAAACTTGATGATTGAAGATGACCATATCAGTGGCATTTTAGATTGGGAGTTTACTCACTGGGGTGACCGCCGTGAAGATATTGGCTGGTTTACAGCAAAATGTTGGCGTTTTGGTCAAAATCAAGCATTGGCAGGGGGGATTGGGGATTATGAGGATTTTATGCGTGCCTACGCAGAAGAAAATGATATTTATATCCCTGAATTTGAAATGAAATTTTGGCATGTATTGGCACATGTGCGCTGGGCAATTGTCGCTATGCAACAATCCGATCGCAATTTAAATCATTTTCCTTATTCACTAGAGTTGGCTCTGACGGAGTTTTTAGTCCCACAACTTGAAAAAAATATTTTAGATCTTATTGGAGATAGAACATGAATCAAGAAAAACTATTAATGCTGATTCAAGCCAGTCAAGATTGTTTAAAGCATGAATTAATACCCAAACATAGCGAGTCTAAATATGAGCTTTTAATGCTGCTGCGTAGCTTTGATTTATTAAAGCAATACATCACCCATGCAGCACAGCAAGATCAATCCATTCAGGCCACATTACATGAGATCTATGGTGTTCCGATTACCAATATAGAAGAAGGTCTACAGCATTTATCTCAAGACTTACGTCAAGATTATCAAATAGATTGGTATAACTATCTTGTTAAACTTAATCGAGCAGAGCTTGCGATCACACACCCAGAGGAGCTTAAACATGGCTAATTGGGGACGTCTATATTTGGTTAGACATGGGCATGTGGATTATTTTGATGCTGAGCATCAACCCATTAATCCAAAATTTGCAGCACTTTCAGCACAAGGACGTCAGCAAATTCAACTTTTGTCTGAGCAGATGCAAGATCTACATCTTGATCATATTTACAGTTCAACTCTATTACGCGCAGAACAAACAGCAAGCATTTTAGCGGCTGAGCGTGATATATCTGTTCAAAAAATAGCAGATTTCTGTGAAATTCGTTCGGGGAGACTACGTGATATACACCTCGATCAAGCAGAAATTTTGATTAAGTATGCGTATGCGGCTGCGGAGCATCAACTCGAACAATTTATGCAAGGTGAACATTGGCAAGCCTTCCAAGAACGAGTATTGGCTGCATTACATGAGATTTTAATCCAAAACCCAGCTCAACAAATCTTAATTGCAGCCCATGATGCGGTCAACCGCGTCATCATTAATTGGGTATATGGACAAGACAAGCATCATTTTTATGTCCAAGAACAACATTATGGTTGCTTAAATATTATTGATTATTGGGTCAAAGATCAGCTGTTAGTTCAAAAACGCTTACAACTACAGAACTACACGCCTTATAACATTTTCAAAATCAATCAACAGCACAGTGCGATGGATGAAATCTATCGGATCTATCAACAAGCCAACGGATTTCAGGAACTTAAAACATGATTACTTTGACCCCAGAATTACAAGATTTACAACAAAAGGTCCGCCATTTTATCCAAGATAAAATTATTCCTTATGAAAATGACCCGCGCATGGACGAACATGGGCCTTCAGATGAATTGCGTGCAGAACTCATCCAACATGCACGCGAGGCAAATTTACTCACGCCACATGCTAGTCTTGCAAGCGGCGGCTTAGGTTGGACACATTTGCAAAAGGCAATTGCCTTTGAAGAAGCCGGCTATTCATGTTTAGGGCCCATTGCGCTGAACATTCACGCGCCTGACGAAGGAAATATCCATCTCTTAGATGCTGTTGCGAATGATGAGCAGAAACAACGTTGGTTAAAACCTCTGGTCGAAGGCCATATACGCTCTTGTTTTGCCATGACAGAGCCTGCACCAGGTGCAGGTTCAGATCCCTCTATGTTACTGACAACTGCCGTTAAAGATGGCGATGATTATCTGATTAATGGACGTAAATGGCTCATCACTGGGGCAGATGGGGCAAAGGTCGCCATTATCATGGCTAAAATGCCAGATGGTACAGCCTCTATGTTTTTGACTGATACTGATGTAACGGGCTATATCTTAGAAAAAAACATGCATGCGATGGATTCTTGCTTTGCTGGTGGACATGGCATATTACGTTTTGAAAACTTACGTATTCCAGCTAAGAATATTTTAGGTGAGGTCGGGCAAGGTTTTAAATATGCCCAAGTACGTTTGGCCCCAGCACGCCTCACACATTGTATGCGTTGGCTTGGACAAGCACGGCGTGCCCATGATACTGCGACAGCATACGCTAGAGTGCGACAATCTTTTGGCAGACGCTTAGGTGATCATCAAGGCGTTGGTTTTATGTTGGCTGACAATGAAATTGATTTGTTGACCACACGTTTAGCGGTGCATTACTGTGCCCAAGTCTTAGATGCCAAACAACGTGGTAATTATGAATCAAGTTTGGTCAAAGTATTGAGTGCCGATGCAATTTGGCGCGTGATTGACCGCAGCGTACAGGTACTGGGTGGGCAAGCAATGACAGATGAATGTGTGGTGAGTAAAATTTTTACTGATGCGCGTGGTTTTCGGATTTACGATGGTGCCAATGAAGTCCATCGTATGAGTATTTCACAAAAATTATTAAATCAAAAACAATAAAAATGAGGCGATCCTATGAACAATATTTTTGACGTTACGGGTAAAAATATCTTAATTACAGGGACATCAAGTGGCTTAGGTGAACATATTGCTCATCTTTTTGCAGCATCAGGTGCCAATATTATTATGTGTGCACGGCGCAGTGAACGCTTACAAGCATTACAAACCCAGCTTGAACAACAATATCAGGTGCGGATCTATCGCTATACGCTGGATGTCAATCAGCGTGAACAAGTCCAACAGATGCTAGGCGATTTAGAACAAAAGGGGGTCTATGTAGACGTATTAATCAACAATGCAGGAGTCAGTGACACCAAAAAGTTTTTAGATTATCAAGATCAAGATTGGGATAAGATTGTGGGCACGAATTTAAAAGCGCCTTGGCTATGTAGTCAAGAAATTGCCCAGCATTTCATTCGGCATAATATTCAAGGGGCGATTATTAATATTACTTCAATTTTGTCGCAATCGATTAATTTAGGGGTCAGTCCCTACTGTGCTTCAAAAGCGGGTCTCAAGCATTTGACGGAGGTGATGGCGGTCGAATTAGCACGTTATAAAATTCGCGTAAATGCCATTGCACCTGGTTATATGGTCACTGAAATTAACCAGGATTATTTGCATAGCGATGCCGGACAACAATTAATTAAAAAAATTCCGCTCAGACGCTTTGTTGAATTTGAAGACCTAAATGGGGCATTATTACTACTTGCCTCAAATGCCAGCCAAGGAATGACGGGCATTGAGATTAAGGTAGATGCAGGACATAGCTGCACACCCATTTAGATGATAACAATAAAGATAGGATGATTATGCTGAACCAAAAACCGATTCAAATTTTAGTGACTTATACCAAGTACCCACAGATCAATGGTTTTCGGGATTTGGTTGAGCAAACCATCCAAAATCTTGCCACAGACCAAATCGGTTTTCTTGAATGCCATATTTCAGAAGTCCTTGAAATGGCGCAGTGCTTAGTACAACAAGGGGCCAGTATAATTTTGTCGACCGGTGCAACGGCAAATTTCTTACAGAAAAAACTCTCTATTGAAGTCCATCCTATTCATACTGGGGCCTTTGATGTCTTACAGGCAATTTCTAACTTAAAAGACTGTCATAAAATTGCCCTAGTAGCCAATCAAGCGACCATCAATTTAGCCAATTATGCCGATGTCTTTGCTCTGGAAGTGAAGCAGTTTAGCTATGACTCCTATTTAAGTGCAAGACATTGTATTCAACAAGCCAAACAACAAGGCTTTGATGCTGTGATTGGTTCACCTGTGGCTGTAGAGTTGGCTCAAAGTAATGGCCTAAAAGGTCAATTGGCTTTAAGCCATAATGCATTACAAGACCTTTGTTTAAATGCTTTACAGCGTTTAGATAAGATTCGTCAGGAAAAACAACATTTACAGCATCTGACCGCGATTTTCGATCATTTAAGTGATGGCATCTGCGTAGTCGATCAACATAGTCGTATTTATTTTGTCAATGCTGCCTTGCAACAGATTTTGGGGATGAATTCGCAGCAATTACAACATCAAAACTTAAATAAAATTTTTAAAGATTTAAGCTTAAACAAAGAATCAAGCCTACAAACTATTGATTATAAAAATAAAAAAATTGCTGTACATCTCGCACCTATGCGTACTGAGCATTTAGATGGTTATGTGCTTAAAATTCAAGAATTACAACAGGTTGAGCGCTCAAGTCGGGAATTTCGAAAGATTTCGAGTCGCAAGTTTAACCCACGCTACCAATTTAGCGATTTGATCACTCAAAATCATGACTTTGAGCAAATTCTACAGCTAGCTAAAGAATATGCCAAAAGCGAAGCAACCGTACTCATTACTGGTGAAAGTGGTACAGGTAAAGAAGTCTTAGCACAAAGTATTCATCAAGCCAGCTTACGTCAGCAAGGTACATTTGTGGCAATTAACTGTGCTGCATTTCCAGAGAGTATTTTAGAAAGTGAATTGTTTGGTTATGAAGAAGGTGCTTTTACAGGGGCCAGAAAAAATGGAAAATTGGGCTTAATTGAAGCCGCAGATCAGGGAACTTTATTTTTAGATGAAATTGGCGACATGCCTTTACACTTGCAAACCCGATTTTTAAGGGTATTACAGGAACGACAAGTGCAACGTCTAGGAGCATTGCATAGCCATGCCATTGATATTCGTGTGATTGCAGCCACACATTGTCACTTGGAACAGTTGGTCGCTGAAGGACGCTTTCGCGCAGATCTATACTATCGCTTAAATATTTTAAGGTTACAGATTCCAAGTCTAAATGCACGGCGTGAAGATATCGTATATTTCAGTCAAAAATTTTTAGCCCGTAACAATATCGCTTGGCAAAATGTGCCTTCTTATGTAGTGAGGGCTTTAAATCAGTATCACTGGCCAGGGAATATTCGTGAACTTGAAAACGTCATCGAGCGCTTAAGTGTGATCTTAAACTTAACTGAACCGCTGACCCCAGCGCGTTTTAAACAGTATGTGCCCGAACTTTTCACTGAGCAACAAGGTTATATTCCTCCCCTTAAAGAAGTTAAATATCAGCAAGAACAAAGCCTCATTAGCCAAGCTTTAGAACAAGCTCAAGGTAATTTAGATTTGGCTGCTCAGCACTTGAATATCAGCCGTACTACTTTATGGCGTAAGATGAAATACTTGAATCTCAAACAACAAAAATAAAGGTGCAAAATTGCAATGAATTTCAATTTTGAAACAATGTTAATTTACGCAATATTTTGATTTAAATCATTTTTTTATTGGCATTATGCTTGCAATAGTCCTGTTATCTATGGATAAGGACAAAATAATAATGAATGGACAGATGATGTTCTGTGATTTAAACATCACTTCAATTATGCAACATGCCTTGTTAGCGTACCCACATCAGCAAATCGTGAGTTTAAAATCCGATGGTAAAGCGGTTCATCGTTATACCTATCAAGATGCATTTGAGCGTGTTGCCCAAGCTGCACATGCATTTGACCATTTAGGCATCAGACCTGATGCCATTATGGGAACACTGGCATGGAATACCTATCAACATATTGAACTGCACTATGCGATTCCTTGCTCAGGGCGGATCAACCATACCATCAATCCACGCTTGTTTCCCGAACAAATCTTACAGATTATTCAGGATGCTCAAGATCAAGTTTTATTTGTAGAACCTGAATGCATTGGCTTGGTCGAAAATATGTATGAACAGATTAAATCATGTGTGGAACATATTTTTATCTTGGGCGATATAGATCCGATGCTGCGTGCAACATTCCCATTTCAGTTTTACGAACAGATTTTACAGGATCAGCCGACCTCCTACCTATGGCCAGAAATTAAAGAGCAGCAAGCCAGTGGCTTATGCTATACATCGGGTACCACAGGACAACCAAAGGGAGTGCTTTATTCACATCGCAGTACAGTCTTACATGCTTTGATTTTAAGCATGCGCGAAGTGGTGGGGTTGGATCTGCATAGTGTGATGATGCCTATGGTGCCGCTCTATCATATCAGTGCCTGGGGAATGCCCTATAACACTATTTTATGTGGTGCAAAACTCGTCTGCTGCCATCAATTTGCCGGTCAAGCTGACAAAATGGTGCGCTTAATCCAGCAAGAGCAAGTTGATATTGCTATGGGTGTACCGACAATTTGGGCAGGTATTCAAGCCTATTTACAGCAATATCCACTACAGAACTTTCCCTTAAAACGCGCGATCTCTGGCGGCTCTGCAGCATCTTTGGCTTTAATTGAGCGTATGCAACGTCTCGGTATTCAACTCGATAATGCATGGGGAATGACAGAGACCAGCTCCTTAGCAGCATGTAATCATGGAGAATATGCACCAACATCTCATCCAGAACAAAGCTTAAAATGCGGCCGTCCAATCTTTGGGACACAAGTTCGGGTCAAAGATCAGCATCAACAGGTATTGCCTTTAGGTGAATTGCAAGAGGGACAATTGGAAATTAGAGGTCACGCCATTGTCGAACACTATATGCACCAAGACAGTGGCGCTGAACAAGGTTGGTTTAATACCGGGGATATCGCCAGTATTGATAAATTGGGTTATATCCACATCACAGATCGTGTGAAAGATATGATCAAATCAGGCGGTGAATGGATCAGTAGTGTGGCCTTAGAAAACGCCGTGATGGGCTACGAAAAGATTCATGAAGCAGCTGTGATTGGGATAGAACATCCCAAATGGGGTGAACGCCCGTTGCTGGTGGTGGTCCCCAAGGCCCAATATGCCACGATTCAGCATGAAGAAATCATCAGCTATTTGTCATCATCCATCGAAAAATGGGCACTTCCTTCTGCCACTATTTGTGTCAAAAATATTCCGCACACCGCAACCGGTAAAATCAGTAAAAAAACCTTACGTGAACAATATCACAGTTATTTCGCGCAGATGAATGTTGTCTAAGACAACATAAGTCAAGGAGCATGTTATATGGATATACAACAACAAGAACAAGCCATTATTCAAGATCAGCATTTTCAGGCGATGGTACGTTCTCGCAATCGTTTTGCCTGGCTACTGAGTGCTAGCGTGTTGATCATTTACTTTATATTTATTTCAATTGCGAGTTTTAAACCTGAAATTCTGGCACAAACCTTTGGTGATCGTGTGTTAACGGTAGGATTACCTCTAGCAGCATTAGTGATTATTGTCAGTTGGTTGATCACAGGTATTTATATTTACATTACCAATCGTCATTTTGATCAGATTAAGTTACGTCTCAAGAAGGAGTATCACTATGAATAAATTCCTTCTACTGTTATTGGGCTTAAGTTTAAGCTTGCCTGCCTATGCCGCAGGGCAAAATTTAAACTGGACCGCAATTAGTATGTTTGCTGTCGTGGTATTCATGACCTTATTGATTACTTGGTGGGCAGCACGGCGTACCCGTTCAAAAGAAGATTTCTATACTGCGGGCAATTCTATTTCCGCCCAACAAAATGGTTTGGCCATTGCGGGTGATTATATGTCGGCGTCTACCTTACTTGGTGTCTCAAGTATGGTGTTTTTCAAAGGATATGACGGCTTTATTTATGTGACGGGCTTCTTTGTCTGTTGGCCTATTCTGACCTTTTTAATGGCAGAACGCTTACGTAACTTAGGCCGTTATACCTTTGCTGATATTGTATCCTACCGCTTAGATCCACAAAAAACCCGAATTTTAGCCACGTGTGGCTCACTGATTGTGGTGGTGTGCTATTTGTTATTACAAATGGTGGGGGCAGGGCAATTGATTAAACTACTCTTTGGAATTGACTATCAGATTTCAGTCATTTTAGTGGGTTGTCTCATGCTGGTATATGTCATGTTTGGTGGCATGCTGGCCACAACATGGATTCAGATTACCAAAGCGATTTTACTGCTTTTTGGTGGCACATTGCTCCTATATCTCGCACTCAAGCACTTTGGTTTTAGTCTAGATCGTTTAGCACATGCTGCGGTCACCAGCCATCAACTGGGTGAAAAAGTCCTACAACCGGGAGGTATGCTCTCTAATCCAATTAATGCTTTATCCACTTCGATTGGCTTGATTTTTGGTTTAGCCGGTTTACCGCACATTTTAATGCGCTTCTTTACTGTGCCCAATGCAGCGGATGCACGGCGCTCTGTGTTTTATGCCTCAGGTTATATCGGTTATTTCTTTATTATTGTCTGTATCTTAGGTTTTGCTGCAATTTCAATTGTCGGCACCAGTCCGCAATTTTTTGTCAATGGTCAAGTCGGTGGAGAATTACTCGGCGGCTCGAACATGGTCGCGATTCACTTAGCCGGTGCACTCGGTGGTAACGCTTTACTTGGCTTCTTGTCTGCTGTGGCATTTGCCACGATCTTAGCAGTGGTTGCAGGTTTAACCTTAGCAGGTGCGTCTGCGATTTCCCATGACCTATTTAGTAAAGTAATTAAAAAAGGCCAAGCAACGGAAAAACAAGAAATGCTGGTGTCACGCTTAGCGGTGATTGGCTTAGGAATCGTCGCAATTGCGTGTGGTATTTTATTTGAAAAAATGAATATTGCGTTCTTAATGGGGCTGACCTTTGGTATTGCCGCTTCAGCTAATTTTCCTGTGCTATTTTTAGCGATGTATTGGAAAGATCTCACCACGCGTGGCGCGATTTGGGGAGGATTTACAGGCATTATCTCAGCCATTGTACTGGTGATCTTATCACCAACGGTTTGGGTGGGTGTCATGGGCTATCAAACGGCGATTTTCCCTTATGATAATCCTGCGTTATTTTCGATGCCTTTTGCGTTTATGGTGAGTATTTTAGTTTCTAAACTGGATCAAAGTGAGCGTGCACGTATTGACCGTGCCGGTTTTGAACAACAAGTGGTACGTTCTGAACTAGGAGCACGTCAAGAAGATTTAGAAAAAGCACCTCTACACTAAACTTGGGACCTATAGGCGTCTTTAGCCAAAAGCTAAGGGCGCTTTTACTTTTAGTCACAACATCAATAAGAAAATTTCATTGATAAAAAGATGAAAATGCAAGTTTTGAGGCGTACATTAAGCACAGTTATATCATGGGACCTCAACTTTGATTTGGATTCTTTTTACCCTCATGGCTGCTTTCATGCAGGCGTGGCGGAATGCTTTTCAGAAGCAACTCAGTAGCAGTGTCGATGTCTATGGGGTGACATTGGCACGTTTCTTATTTGCTGTACCCTTGGCCATAGCCTATTTAGCATGGATGTATCATGCCCATCCTGTAGAGACCAATGTATCTTTTAATCTGCAATTTGCAGTGTATATTGTCATTGCAGGCATTACCCAAATTGCAGCTACTGCACTGATGGTACAACTCTTTAAGCAAAAAAATTATGCCATTGGTGTGGGGTTGGCCAAGAGTGAAGCGATTTTAGCTGCCATCATCGCCGTGCTGTTCTTAAGTGAGCCATTAAGTTTATATGCATGGGGTGGGGTGTTATTGGGTGCTGTGGCAGTATTTTTACTCAGTAGTGGACGACAACTGAAAGATTTATCTGTTTCCACTTTAACGATTGGTATTGCAAGTGGCCTATGTTTTGCCATTACCTCACTCTTAGTCAGAGAGGCCAGTTTAGAGCTGACCATGCTGCCACATCTACACCGCGCGGCGTGGGTCTTATTCTGGGTGATTAGTTTCCAATGTATCAGTATGTTGCTGTATTTAGGGCTGTTTAGTCGAAAAACGTTATATGCACTGTGGCAGCGTCTAGGCTTAACCTTAAAAGTGAGCCTATGCAGCTTTTTGGCTTCATTAGGTTGGTTTAGTGCCATGAGTTTACAGTCTGTTGCGATTGTCAAAACTTTAGGCCAAATTGAAATCTTATTTAGCTTACTCATTTCTATGTTCTTCTTTAAAGAAAAATTAGCTAGGCGCGATCACTGGGGGCTCGTCTTGGTTGTTGTCGCTGCCATATTGGTTATCTGGGCATAATGTAGGTCAATAATATAAGCTGTGTTTGTAAAAAAGCGCGATATCAGGTCGCGCTTTTTTGTATCAGATCGTAGATCACTTCATTGAGATCCCGCTATTACAAGTCGGGAATGCCGTACAGAGCGTTAAATCTACAAGCTTCCGCCACCATCAACATGAATCACTTGGCCAGTGATGAAGCTTGATTGCGCTGAGAGTAAGAATGAGACTGCGTTGGCTACATCTGCTGGCGTACCTATACGGCCCATTGGGATATTTGCCAATAATGCTTTTTCAGCTTCACTGCCTTTAGGACGAGTCTGTCTAAATAACTCTGTCTCGATCGGTCCTGGTGCGACACAATTGACTGTAATGCCATATTGTGCGAGTTCAAGTGCCCAAGTACGCGTACAGCCAACCAAAGCGCTTTTTGCGGCAGCATAGGCAGTTCGGTCTTTGGAGCCATACATCGCTCGACTACCAATATTGATAATACGACCATACTGTTGCTGTTTTAATTGTTCAACAAAATGCTGCGTCACCTGAACGGCTGACCTCACATTGAGATTCCATACATCGTGCAATGCATTCAGATCAATCTCACCTAAAGCCTGAGGTCGGCTAATTCCTACATTATTGATAATGCCATGGATCTGATATTGGGACGCAATAGTATTTAATATCGCTTGAGTTTGCTGAGTGTCACTAAGATCACACTGGAACATTTTTCCAGGAAAGTTAAGGTTTTCTGGATGTCTTGCAATCCCAATCACCTCATGACCTTCATCCTTGATTTTTTCACAGATTGCGCGCCCAATGCCACGGCTAGCACCAGTGACTAAGTATGTTTTTTGCATGACCCATATTCTATTTCAATGAAACAATTGAGGATCATCATACAATATCTGTACCCAACACAATATAAACCAGCCCGATCAAAATCGGGCTCTTCCAAGATTAAGCGTCTATGAGCTCATCTTGCTCGACTTTCTGTTGAGTTAAGTCACGGTACTGTGCAGCACGGTGATCTTCACCTAGACGTGGGCCTTGACCAAACAGTTTTTCACGTAAAGTACCTTGGCGATATTCTGTTTGATACACACCACGGCGTTGTAATTCAGGTACCACGTAGTCCACAACATCTTCAAAAGATTGATGTGCGAGGATATAAGCCAAGTTAAAACCATCAAGACCAGTCTCTTCCACCCATTCTTGCAAACGGTCTGCTACAGTAGTGGGTGATCCAACAATTACAGGACCATTACCACCTATACTGGTCCATTTGGCAATTTCTTCAATGGTCCATACTTTATCTGGATCTGCTTTGACATATGAGTTCAGCAAAGATTGGATGGCATTGGTCTCAATATATTCAACTTGATCTGTGGATTGATATTGAGAAAAATCAACACCCGTCCACCCTGAAACCAAGGTCAGACCCCCATCATAACTGGCATATTGTTGATATTCGGCAAATTTTTTCTGGGCTTTCTCATCAGTTTCATCAACGACAATAGCAAGCATGGTATAGATTAAAACAGAATCTGGTGCGCGACCTTCCTGAACTAAATTCGATCGGATCCCATCCACGAGCGGCTTCACTGCCGCTTTAGTCGGTGCAGAAATAAACACACATTCTGCATTCTGGCTAGCAAAGCGCTGGCCACGGCTGGATGCACCAGCTTGATATAATACAGGGGTACGTTGTGGAGACGGTTCACAGATGTGGGTACCTGGAACACTAAAATATTTACCCTCATGACGGATCGGATGTACCTTTTTAAAATCAGCGAATACACCGCGTTGTTTATCACGGACAACAGCATCTTCTTGCCAAGAGCCTTCCCAAAGCTTGTACAAAACTTCTAGATATTCATCTGCAATGTCATAACGTTGGTCATGACTCACTTGCGTTTTTAAGCCTAAATTTTTAGAGCCACTTTCCAAATACGAAGTCACAATATTCCAACCGGCACGACCTTGGGTTAAGTGGTCAAGCGTCGTCATACGTCTTGCAAATGGATAGGGATGTTCAAATGAAATCGAGGTGGTTACGCCAAAGCCTAAATGCTCGGTAACGGCAGCCATTGCCGGCACCACTTGTAGGGGATCATTGACTGGGACTTGTACCGCACCTGTAAGAGCATGTTCATTATTACCATGGTACACATCATAAACGCCCAGCACATCGGCCAAAAAGACGCCATCAAATTTTCCACGTTCTAAAATTTTGGCTAAATCTGTCCAGTACTTTAAATCTTTATATTCTGTCGAACGATCATCAGGATGACGCCAAAGACCAGGGGACTGATGCGCAACGCAGTTCATTTCAAAAGCATTAAAGCGAATTTGTTTAGCCATATTGTTGTATCTAGTTGAGTTACTATTGCTATGCATCTTAAATAAAAAATTTACCCCTATTTATAACAATTCACTGTTTGGATATCAGCTATTTATATTTGTCAAAATCTGCTTTAGATAGCGTGAAAAATGCTGAATAAAAAATAAATGTTTAAATATCAACATTAAAAACCTACTTAATTTTGCAATTTTTTTTATTTCCCTAAGTGAAATTCAGCATGCTAGCGTAGGCTTAATTTCACTAAGAGCGCCAAGAATGACTGCAAAAATTATTGATCCAATTCAAATAGATAGTCAGATTCCTAAAGATTTTTATCAGCTTGAGTCACCTGCACATATTATTCAAAATGATGCCGAAGCAATTTTGATTGCTCAACAATTAGCAGAACAATTTAGCTTAGAGTCAGGTGCACGTGATCAGGAGCGTCGTCTACCTTTAGCAGAGATTCACACTTATTCACAATCAGGTTTATGGGCAATGACGGTACCCAAACGCTTTGGTGGTGCCGAAGTCAGTTATAAGACTTTAGGTGAAGTGGTTAAAATTATATCCGCAGCTGACTCATCCTTAGGACAGATTGCACAAAATCACTGGGCTTTTTTAGAGCACATTCGTTTAGATGCAAGCTTAGAACAACAGCAATTTTTCTTTACAGAGGTACTAAAAGGCAAACGTTTAGGTAATGCCTTTTCAGAAAAAGGCTCAAAAACAGTGGCTGATCTGACCACAACCCTCACTGTACAAGATGATTATGCCCTCTTAAATGGCCAAAAATTCTTTGCTACTGGCGCGCTATTGGCACATTGGATTCCTGTGGTGGCTGTATACAATGAGCAAGCTTATGCTGCCATTATTCCACAGCACAGCGAAGGTCTCACAATTATCAATGATTGGAGTGGTTTTGGCCAACGCACGACAGCAAGTGGCACAGTCATCCTAGAAAATGTTCGTGTAGATTTAGAACATCTGATTCCGATTCATCAGGCCTTTGAACGTCCTACAGCAGCGGGGGCGATTTCACAGTTTATTCAAGCCGCTGTTGATGCAGGCATTGCACGCGCTGCAATTGAGGCAACAATTCACTATGTTAAACATTACACTCGTCCTTGGATTGATTCTGGTCTAGAAAAAGCCACGCAAGATCCCTACACGCTTGCCAATATCGGTGAACTTAAAATTAAACAACGTGCGGCAGAAGCAGTACTTGACCTTGCTGCTTTAGCCATTGACCAAGCGATTGAATCACCTACAGAGTCTCAGGTAACAGAAGCAACATTATTGACTGCTGAAGCCAAAGTATTGACGACCGAATTGGCTATCTTATCAACCAACAAACTATTTGAATTAGCGGGCACGCGTTCGACTTTAAGTGAACTCAACTTAGACCGTCATTGGCGTAATGCACGTACACATACCTTACATGACCCTGTACGTTGGAAGTTTAATTTGATCGGTAACTACTATTTAAATGATGTGCCACCACCACGTCATGCTTGGAGCTAAATCATGACCACAATCACCACTTCTCATTTATCTCTAGGTACCGATTACCAGCAAGTGGCGGCAAAGTACCGTCCAATTTTTAAAAAAATTGCTGAGGGTGCGGTACAACGAGAAACCGAACGTCAATTACCCTTTGAACAAATTCAATGGTTAAAACAAGCAGGTTTTGGTGCTGTACGGATCCCGCTCGAATATGGAGGCGATGGAGTATCTCAACAGCAACTTTTTGAACTTCTCATTGAACTTGCCGCAGCTGATTCAAATCTTGTACAAGCCTTACGTGGTCATTTTGCCTTTGTTGAAGATCGTTTGGTTGCACATCGTGACCAAGATCAGAGTGTTTGGTTTAAACGCTTTGTACAGGGAGATTTAGTCGGTAATGCTTGGACTGAGATTGGTAAAGTCCAAATTGGTGATACTCTTACCCGTGTAACGCAAGATCAAGAGGGCCAATTTTGGGTCAATGGTAAAAAGTATTATTCCACAGGTAGCATTTATGCGGATTGGATTGATTTGTTTGCTTATGATGAGACACAAGATCAGCATGTCATCGCAGCGATTTCTACCCATACACAGGGGGTTGATATACAAGATGACTGGGATGGTTTTGGTCAAAAAACCACAGGTAGTGGTACTTTAACTTTACAACATGTATCGGTACCTGCAGATCATATCCTACCATTCACACAACGATTTAAATATCAAACAGCATTCTATCAAGTCATACATTTAGCAACTTTAGCAGGTATTGCCCAGGCAGCAGTGGAAACATTTAGTGCAGAAGTTAAAAAACGTGACCGTATTTATAGCCATGGTAATGCCGATTTAGTCCGGCATGATCCTCAAATCCTGCAAGTCATTGGTCAAGCCTCTGCGCAAAGTTATGCTGCAAAAACTATCACCTTAGATACAGCAAAAGCATTGGATCAGGCTTATATCAGTCACTTTTCGCAAGACACAGCACAAGATCTAATCACCAATGATGCAGCAGAACTGAGTGCTTCGCAAGGTCAGGTGGTGGTTAGCGATCTGGTCCTTGATTTAAGCACAAAATTATTCAACAGTTTAGGTGCTTCAGCTGCAAGTCGCCAAAAACAACTTGATCGATTCTGGCGTAATGCCCGTGTGATTTCTTCACACAACCCTACGATATATAAGCAGAAAGTCATAGGAGACTGGCTGATTAACCAAAACCCCTTACCTTATGTATGGCAAATTGGGAACAGTCCACAAGCGCAACACTAAAAAAGGGCGTGATCGCCCTTTTTTTATTAATTCAACATTAATTGAATTTCTTGTCGACTATAACCACGTTCTCGTAAAGTGGCATAAATGGCACGCTTTATTTGTGGACAGTGACTGTTCTGGTGTTTTTGAAATAAATAAACTTCGCTTTCACTACGTAATACTTGCTTAAGTTGTAAAACGTGTGTGGTATTTTGAGGAAAAAAGCGTTTAAAAAACTGACGTATTCGGGAGGACATATAACATTTAAGTAACTAAGATAACATGAATATTATCTATTTTTATTTCACTTGCATATCCTATATTGATCCCGAATTGTTAAAATATGTTATGAAAATTCAGATCGAAACTATAGGATTTATGACTATTGTTTAGATCTGTCCAGAGCAGCTTAGATAACTCTATAAATCTTTGTTGTGACGTTGCTTTGAAAAAGCATTTCAAAACTTGGTCGGATATTTTCACCATCTACAGTAATATGTTTAATGTGATCAACTGTATGAGCTGATGAGAGGACTTTATTGAATGTCGCTTGAATAGACAATTTACTGCCAAATTGATCTATGACATGAATATTTTGTGTCAGCATATATATACCTAAAGAAAAAGAAAAAGAAAAAATGTAAGACCAAAATTAAGATCTTTAAAAATAAAAGGGTCTACAAGAAAATAGAAATGCATTCGATGAACAATTTGTTCAACTCATTTAATTTTTAATGTATAAAAAAAGCACTAAAATTAGTGCTTTTTTTGAATATCGTTAACCGCTTATAGGGCAACAATATTAACGGCATTTGGGCCTTTTTGACCTTGAGTTACGCTGAACTCAACCATTTGACCTTCGGCCAAGGTTTTAAAACCTGAATTTGCAATTTCACTAAAGTGTGCAAAAACATCTGGACCTGACTCTTGCTGAATGAAACCAAAACCTTTAGTTTCGTTAAACCACTTTACTGTACCTTTAACAACATTTGAGTTTGACATAATATATCCTACTGAATTTTAATAATTTTAAGTCGTTTTACTGACTGAATGTAACTTTGAAAATAATAAAGATTGGCGCTTAAAATCTGAAAAAAACGAAGGATTATAAATAAAACTGCGATACTTAATAGAGATTTACCGAACAAGACTTTTTTCTAGTTAAGTTAACTATACACTAAATAATAAATTAATCAAGTTTTTTTATATGTATATTTAATTGTCTTATAAAATATTTACCTTTTGATGAATACTAACAGACGAATTAACCGTATAAAGAGTCAGTTTTACCAAAAAAAACCATGTTGTAGCTGCTAAAAAATAGTAGCCGTTGACTTTTATTTAATCGAAATATATACATGATGAAGGATGTATTTTACATCTGGCTATAATAATAAATAGGAATTAAACATGATCGGACTAATCGGAATAGTCTTATCCTTAGTATTGTTGATGTATTGTAAGCGTCCGCTGAACACACCTTATGAATTCATCCTATAAGCCTTAATTTAGTCCCCACTTAAAAACAAGTGGGGACTAAAATTTATGACTACAAATCACCAGACATCCATCGCATCTCTTGCGAAAAAACGAAGAACATACAGTGCTGAATTTAAACAGCAGATCGTTCAGGCTTGTAAAGCACCGGACGTTTCAATTGCTTCGGTCGCTTTGCAACATGGATTGAATACAAATCTTGTATCCAAATGGATTCGCTTAATTGATGCTAAGCCAGGGAGTGATCGCTCACCACTACCGAATAAACCTGCATTTATTGCCTTATCTTGCTCTGCACCATTAGATCCTACTCCTACTGACATGTTAAAGGTTCAAATTACTTTACCCCACTCAAAAGCAGAAATTGGCTTGAAATGGCAAGTATCAGAAATATCTGCTTTAGCAGAATTACTCAAGGCACTGGCAACATGATCCGCATTGATGAAATCTGGCTTTCTACCCAACCTCTGGATATGCGAGCAGGGATGGATACTGTCATGGCTCAGGTGGTGAGAGCCTTTGGCTACATTAAACCGCATTGTGCTTACCTGTTCTGTAATAAACGTGGCCATCGTATGAAAGTGCTGGTACATGATGGACTGGGCATCTGGCTGTGTGCCAGGCGGCTGGAACAGGGAAAATTCCACTGGGCTCAAGTTCACCAAGGTGAAACCGTGGCCCTCAACCCGGAACAGTTACAGGCATTAATCCAGGGTTTGCCCTGGCAGCGCATTGGACGACAGCAAGTGGTCACAATGCTCTAAACCAAGCTCGGTTATTCTGCTATTCTCCAAACGTTCTATTTCCTCTGCGTCATGACCTCAGGCATACTGCGATCATGAATACGCTGCCTGACTTAAGCCAACTGACCCATGAACAACTGCTGGAATTTACCCAGCAGTTGGCAATGCAGCATCAGTCTCTGGCACAATCAAATCAAGAATTAGAAAAATCAAACCAGCAATTGGATGCCAAAGTTCAGCATCTTTCTATTCTCAATCAAAAATACGAGCATGAACTGGCGCTGTTTAAAAAGCATAAATTCGGCAGTAAAAACGAACATCTCACCGCAAAACAAATCCATCTATGGGACGAAGCGGTCGAAGAAGATATCGCAGCCGTTGATCTGGAATTAGAACGATTAAATGCAGATAAAACCGATGCAGCGACACAGAAAGCCACAGTCAACAAACCTAAACGTCGACTGCTGCCAGATCATCTACACACCATCCGTATTGAGCATGAACCTGCATCAACCCAATGCAGTTGTGGCTGCCAGTTACGTCGTATCGGCGAAGATATCAGTGAAAAACTGCATTTCAGACCGGCACAGTTCTACAAGGAACAGCATGTCCGTGGCAAATGGGTCTGTGATCAGTGTGATACCCTGACTCAGCAAGCGATGCCCGCCTATGTGATTGATAAAGGTATTGCCAGTCCTGAACTGCTCAGCCATGTGCTGGTATCGAAGTATGCCGATCATTTACCGCTGTACCGTCAGCGCCTGATCTATCAGCGGGCTGGCATTGATCTGTCCAGATCCACTTTATCTGACTGGATAGGTCGCTGCGGTGTAGAACTGGAACCTCTGGCCAATGCCTTAAAACAGGTGGTGCTGCAACAGCGGGTGCTGCATGCAGATGAAACACCAGTCACCATCATGCGGATGGGTGATGATGAGAAAAAACCGAAGAAAGGTTATGTCTGGGCCTATGCCACCACACAGTACAATCCGGTTCAAGCCGTGATCTATGACTTTCAGGATAGTCGTTCAGGTCAGCATGCTGAAGCGTTCCTGAAAAACTGGCAGGGTCATCTGGTTTGTGATGATTACAGTGGTTATAAAGCACGCTTTAAATCAGGCCAGGTCGTTGAGGTGGGCTGTATGGCGCATGCGCGTCGTAAATTCCATGAACTGCATGTGACCAAAAAAAGTCAGGTCGCTGAACAGGCATTAGTGCTGATTCAGAAACTGTATGCCATAGAAGCAGAACTCAGAAAAAAGACCGATGGTACAGCAGAACAGCGCCGCGAATACCGACAACAGCATAGTCAACCGGTGATGCAACAACTGTATGAATGGCTCAACCAACATCAACTGACGGTGCCATCGAGTTCTCCCACCGCCAAGGCCATCAATTACACGCTGAAGCGTTGGCCAGCTTTAAGCCGCTATCTGGATGATGGCAATCTACCGATTTGCAATAATTGGGTAGAGAATCAGATGCGACCTTGGGCCTTAGGACGCAAGAACTGGCTGTTTGCTGGCTCGCTGCGCAGTGGCCAACGAGCTGCCAATATCATGACTTTAATCCAGTCAGCAAAGCTCAATGGCTTGGATCCGTATGCCTATTTAAGTGATGTGCTGAAAAGGCTACCGACACACAAAGTGACCCAAATTGAAGAATTACTGCCACACCGGTGGCAACCCGACCAAAATTAAAAAATAGGTATGGGGTTCAGCGGATGCTTAC
>NZ_JCAKMW010000028.1:0-28987 GCF_059515805.1 Acinetobacter sp. CY05
GATACAGGATTTTCAGCACTAAAAACAATGCTCAAGTATAAATGCGAGAACGCAGGGGTATTGTTTGAGGAAGTCAATGAAGCCTATACCTCCCAAACTTGTTCGTGCTGTGGTGAGATCACCGCAAGTAGTCCGAAA
Organism: Acinetobacter sp. CY05; assembly: GCF_059515805.1. Classification (NCBI taxonomy): domain Bacteria; kingdom Pseudomonadati; phylum Pseudomonadota; class Gammaproteobacteria; order Moraxellales; family Moraxellaceae; genus Acinetobacter; species Acinetobacter sp. CY05. The sequence continues at coordinate 139 of NZ_JCAKMW010000028.1, forward strand.
GGTAGGACAGGTCTTGGAATAAGAGAATGGGAGTGCGCGAGCTGTGGTACGGCTCACGACAGAGATAAAAACTCAGCTCTAAACATTCTTGCGCTTGGGCATAAGCGTCTAGCAGTAGGAATCCCCGTCCTTTAGGGCGGTGAGGATGTCAAAGTGCTGTAGTAACGATTAAACATCCTCATGTTACTTTTATCAGTTCAAAAGAAATTTACGTATCTAAAGCTCATTCAATTTTCTAAGTTTCAGCGCGGAATTTTTAATTATTACATTTAATCATTCTGCAATTACACAACACTCATCATCAAATACTATACAAAATCTGCTTTTCTATCTAATCTAAACCTCAAACAGCATAAAAATACCGCAAACTGCGGGCCTAAGGACAATAAAAATAAGGAAGAAAAATCATGTCAGAATTGACTGAATTAGTACAACACGCCCGCGACTATCATCTGAGCGATATTCCTAAACGCAGTGCCAAACGCCATCCTAATAAATTGGCTTTAGTAGATGGCGATATACAGTTGTCTTATCTCGATTTTTATCAAAAAGTAGAACAGCTGGCCGCTTACCTCGCACAGATTGGCTTGCAAAAATCTGACCGCTTGTTGTTGCTCAGTCATAATTGCTGGCAATTCCCTGTCATCCATTTTGCTGCAGCGCGTTTAGGTATTATTACTGTACCTGTTAACTTTATGCTCAACAGCAAGGAATTAGCCTATATTTTAGAAAACAGCCACACTAAAATTATTTTTGCAGAAGATCAATTGACGGCAACTGTAGACGCTGCCATGCAACAATGCCAGCATCAACTACAGCATTTTTATCACATTAACTTAAATCACGCCCCTACTTTGCCTAAATGGCAAGATCTAGCAGTATGCTTTGAGCAACCTTTACCAGCTTTAGCTCCACAAGCCTTAAATGCCTATGAACCAATACGCATAATGTATACCAGTGGCACTGAATCTTTGCCTAAAGGTGTATTACTTAATAGTGAAGCCCTAATGTGGCAATATATGAGTGCGATCTTAGAAGGTGAAATGTCGGCAAATGATCGTGAAATTCATGCTTTTCCACTCTATCACTGCGCACAATTTGATGCCTTTTTAAATGTTGATCTTTATTTAGGGGCAACCAGCTATATTTTACGTGGTTTTGATGCCAATCGTGTTCTAGATTTAATCGTAAAAGAAAAAATTACTAAATTATTTTGTCCACCTACCGCATGGATTGCCTTGCTCAATGCCCCTGCTTTTAAACATGTTGATTTAACCACCCTACAAAAAGCGTACTATGGGGCTTCTTCGATGCCTAAAAGTGTAATTAGCAGCCTACTTGAAAAACTTCCGCATATTCGTTTTTGGCAATTTTACGGCCAAACTGAAATGGCACCTGTCGCAACTGTACTTTATCCTGAAGATCATTATGATTATCCAACGTCAGTGGGTCGCCCCGTGTTCCACGTGGAAACAGCAATTATGGCTGAAGATGGTCAAATTTTGTCAACAGGTGAGATAGGTGAGATTGTACATAAAAGTCCACATTTAACTTTAGGCTATGCAAACCAGGAGCAGAAAACTGCTGAAGCTTTTTTACATGGTTGGTTCCATAGTGGTGATTTAGGTTATTTTGATTCTTCGGGACATTTATATATTGTCGATCGTATCAAAGATATGGTGAAAACGGGCGGTGAAAACGTATCTACTCGCGAAGTCGAGGAAGTGATTTATCGTTTTGAAGGAATTAGAGAAGTCGCTGTCTTTGGAATAGCGCATCCTCACTGGATTGAAGCGGTAACTGCAGTTGTAGTTTTAAAAGATCAGTATGATTTTGAATTAGAGGCGTTGTTCACGCACTGTAAACAGCATCTATCAACCTATAAAATGCCAAAGTCTATTCATGTTGTTCAAGAACTGCCTAAAAATGCAAGCGGTAAAATTTTAAAACGTCAACTACGTCAGCAATATCAAGATTATTATAATCAGAATCGTATTGCTTAAATTATTATATAATTCAGCCACTGCGCATGATATGGCTTCATTTCATTGCGCTTTTGGTTATCATAACAAATATTAACATCATGATGATAAGCCAATGAAACACAGTATCTTATTTAGTCTGGCTATTTTTATAAGTTTCGCTGCGGGATGTGAAAAAAATGAGCCTTCATCTCAAGCTTCAGATACGCATCAAATCAATGCTGAGTCTAATACCTTAGCAGATAATTTTCAAAATGCAGATGATAAAATTACTACATTGATTGATCAGATCGAGAATCCTGAAATTTCTCCATCAAATCGCCAACAAGTATTGTGCCAAGATTTTCCCAAAGTTTATCAACACGAATATATACCGGCTCTATTGGCTTTAAATCCTAAAGATACCAGTCAAGCTCAATTACTCGAAGAAATGCAGTTTACTTTGGATTATTATCAGAAACAGTTAAATATCCAATGTGTCTAATCACAGGCCTACTCATGTAGGCCTTGAATTTTTTTAATTAGAGCGATAACGACTACTCGGCAAGAATACAGTCATCAGTCCAAATAACGGTAAAAATGCACAGACTTGATAAACCCAAATGATTCCATATCGGTCTGCGAGCACACCTAAAGCTGCTGCAGCGATCCCACCAATACCAAACATGACACCAAACATCAGACCTGAAATTAAGCCTACACGTCCTGGTACAGCCTCCTGTGCATACACAACCATTGCAGAAAAAGCAGATGAAATAATTAAACCAATAAATATAGTAAAAATAATTGTGGCAGTGAGGCTGACATAAGGCAGACAAAGCGCAAATGGAATAATACCCAAGAAAGAACTCCAAATAACCGCTTTACGACCAATTTTATCGCCAATTGGACCACCAACAAACGTACCTAAAGCTACAGCAGCTAAAAATGCGAATAGGTAGACTTGTGCTTGAGCCAAACTAAGTTGGAAGCGTTCAATCAAATAGAAGGTATAGTAATTGCTCATGCTGGCGATATAAGTAAATTTTACTAACATCAAAATAGCAATGACAGCCAAGGCACGATATAAACGAGCACCCTGTAAACCTTGCTTTTGAATAACTGGGCTTTTGTTAACTTTTTTGGCTTGTAAAACTAACCAACGGCTGACATGGCTTAATACAAAAATGGCTAATAAAGCAAATCCCATAAACCAGGCTATGGCACTTTGTCCATTGGGTACAATGATTAAAGCAGCAAGTAGAGGTCCAATAGCAGAGCCGCTATTGCCGCCTACTTGAAATGCTGACTGAGCAGTACCAAATCGTCCTCCTGAAGCCATACGAGCCACACGTGAGGCCTCAGGGTGAAATGTGGATGATCCTATGCCAATCATCATTGCGAAGCCCAGCAACATATAAAAATGATGTGCAACAGCTAAACCACCTATCCCTACAAGAGTAATTCCCATACCTATAGGCAATAAATAAGGTAAAGGATGTCGATCGGTATACAAGCCGACCAAAGGTTGTAATAAAGAGGCAGTAATCTGATATACCAAAGCGATTAACCCAATTTGAGCAAAAGTTAATTGGAATTCAGCTTTTAACATAGGATAAATTGCAGGTAAGACAGCCTGTATTAGATCATTAAGTAAATGTGCAACTGCCACTGCTGCAACCATTGAGACCACCATCTTTTCTGGCTTATGTACAGTTGCAGATTGAGATATAGACATAGAATCTTCCGTGAAGCTAAGAAGTACAGACTGAGTAAATTTGAGAGTAGTTGTATCATACGCTGACAATAGCTTAAATCAGCAGACTATCTAATATTTTAAATTGAATTAAATGATGTAACTTATGAATAGTGACTTAATAAAAAAACACCTACATAGGTGTTTTTTTAAGTTTCGCTGCGAAATTTGTAAATTAAGCCAATTGCTGTAAAAACTGCTTAATTTTCTCTAATTTGGTTTCATCTAAGTCTTGCACGCTCATACGAATTGAAACGACTGTCTTGCCTTTTAAACTTTCTGAGCATTTTAAGGAACCAAATTTTTTACCTGATGCGTTTAACAGGCTTTCTTGCTGTGGTTTAATTTTAGTCATGCCCTCTTGTTGTAGCACGATTTGTTCTTGCTCAGCATTTTCATCGGTTATATTTAACTGTGGATGGTGCTGCATGAACAGATTTTGTGATTGCTGCTCAAACTGTCTAATAAATTGCGTATTACGTTTTTTAGTTTGTACAAACTCTGCATCAAAGTATTGTCTCCATGCTGCCTCTAATAATTCTAAAGCTATTTTCTGACCAAGTTGTTCACTACTTTTATTCAGTGCTGTTTTAAGTAAGCTTGCACCTGAACCACTTAAAGCCTCAGGCGTTGTTGTGAGATCCTGACGAATGAAATCTGGTAAGTCAAATAAACTAATCAAGCGATAGTATTTGTTACGAGAGATATTAAACTTCTCAGTCATAAATTCGACATTATCAATCGGGTAACCAAAACGCTCACAACTGTTAGACAGTGCATGCGCAATTTCATAGTCAGATAAATCAGCGCGGTTAATATTATCAACCAAAGCGGTTAAGGCTGCCTTTTCGTCACTTACATCTTTGATTAAGCAATCAATATCTTTGAGTTTTAATATATCGCGTACAGCTTGTAAACGTCTTTCACCGCCAATGAGCTCATAACGACCGTTTTTAGGTCGAACAACAATAGGGTTAATCTGTCCATGCTGACGAATGTTATCTGCTAACTCTTGCAACTCATTTAGATCTAAAGCTGCGACTAAACGTGGTTGATAAGGTGAAGGATCAATTAAATCTACACTAAGACGTTTTAAAGCAACACCATATTGATTACCTGTTTGCGCACGACGTTGTACAGGAGATAAATATTCCTCACCAGTATCTTGAGCCAACTTCTGCTCTGGCTGCTCGACTTGTGTCTTTTTTTCCTGTTTTTGCTTGTTGAGCAATTGATTAAACTTAGACATGTTTTGCTACCTTAAGCCGCTGTTTGTTGTTGGTACTGTTGCTCTAATAGATCAACAATACGGTCAATTGCGTCTACAGCAGGTGATTTAGAAGGTGCTAAATCATAAATTGACATCTTTGTGATCGCTGCCTGCTCAAAAACAGCAGATTGGGGAATTAATATAATTTCAGAATGAATAACTCGATTCTCTAATACAACAGTTGTAAACTCTTCCTCAAGTTGCTCTTTCATATTTTTGTCAGCAAGTTGATTCTTTTTAAAAAAATTAAGAACTGGACATAAAATCTTAAGCTCAGGATTAATGCGATCAAGACTGTCCATTGCATCTAATATTTTTTCAAAACCTTCAATAGAATACTGACCTTGTGCTGGCAAAATAAAATTATTCACAGCAACAAGCGCATTAAAAGTCAGGGTCTCTATCTCAGGAGGACAGTCTACTAAGATAAAATCATACTCAGATTCAATACGACCTAAAATGCGCGATAAAATTTCATTGGGAATTGGACTATTACGTTGCAGATTTCTAGCTGCATCACCAATACGCTTTGAACTTGGTAATAAACTAATGTTTGCAAAACGTGTCTGCTCACCTGTTAAAATTGCAAGACTAGGATCGAATCTTTTATAGTCATCAAAAAAATCCGCTACTGAATAAGAAAGTTCTACTGCCGGTATTATACTAATATGATTGGTGGCATTACATTGCGCATCTAAATCAACAACAAGAACTTGATAACCTCGTGTAGCTAAAGCAACTGCAACATTGACTGTAATTGTAGTTTTACCTACACCGCCTTTATTTTGTGCAATCGCAGTTTTCAATGCTGGATTTCCATTCATGAATAATACCTAAAGTCTATATTTTTGTGCTGTGATGAATCTAAGTATTTTTTTTAAAAAAAGCAATAAATTTAGAAAAATTAATATGTGATTGTTTATTTTTTCCAAATCGTTTCGGAGCGAAATTTGAAAAAAATACTTACCATCTTAATTATGACTTTAAATAGATTAATTATAAGAGATAAGAGATAAGAGATAAGAGATAAGAGAAGTTTAGAAGTTTAGAAGTTTAGAAGTTTAGAAGTTTATGATGGAAAAGTTTTCAGTTTTCAGTTTTCAGTTTTCAGTTTTCAGTTTTCAGTTTTCAGTTTTCAGTTTTCAGTTTATTAAATATTGTATGCCTTTGATTTAGAAATAATTTTTTAATTTTTTTTGCTTATTAAAATTCATTTTTACTTTAAATTTAAAACTGTGGATAACCTTAACTCAAGTTGACTTTGTTGTAAAGAAATTTAAATTCAAATTAGATCTAGTTGTGGATAAATTAGACTTCATTAAATAATTTATTCAGTAATTGATACACGAGTAAACAAAAGTTTTTTAAAGTTATCCACAGATAAAGTCTTTTTAAATTTATTTTAAATTTATTTTAATGTTTTTAAGCTAGCCTAAAAGCCAAGCCCAGCAAGGCTTTCAGAAGATATAAAGATAGTTTTTCACTACTTCAAAGATAGTTTTTCACTACTTCAAAGATAGTTTTTCACTACTTCAAAGATAGTTTTTCACTACAAATGAATAGGTGATATATTGACTATCTTTATTGAATTAGGCATGCTTAGGGTTAAACCGATAAGCACCAAAAGAAATGACTGTGAAACCTAAAAAAATTGTTGTTAAGGATAACTCTTTAATTGACGCAAGCTTTAATTTGAGCCTTGTAGAACAACGTTTAATGCTGTTAGCCATTGTTGAGGCACGTGAATTTAATGAGCTCACTTATAATACTCCAATTGAGGTAAGTGCTAAATCTTATATGGAGCAATTTGGTATTAATGAGAAGGAAAGTTACAGTGCGCTCAGGGATGCGGCTTTAACCTTAAAAAGACGTGAATTTAGTTATATTGATCGTTATAAAAGTTTTGATGCAGTTACCTGTGACAATTGGGTGAATAAAATTACTTATGTCAAAGATCAAGGTCTAGTTGTACTGTATTTTACTGATATCGTTATTAAAATGATTAGTAGACTTGAGCAACAGTTTACGCGTTATTATCTTGATCAGGTCAGTAATTTTAAAAGTAAATATTCAATTCGCTTATATGAGCTGATTATGAAATGGCGCATGCGTGGTATGACACAACGCTATGAAATTGACGACTTGCGCAGTAAATTAGGTATAGAACCTCAACAATATAAAACCATGAGTTTATTTAAGACCAATGTGTTAGAAAGAGCGTTAGAAGAAATTAATGAACAAACAGATTTAATTGTAAGTTATCAGCAGTTTAAACAGGGTAAAGCCATTACTCATTTACAATTTAAGCTAGAGCCTAAAGATCCTAAAACCGTACAAATTATTGAAGGGGATGATTTAGGTGACTTTAATTACAGTCTCACTGAACCGCAAATTGATTTATTTAGCGCTAAGTTGAGTCAGGATCCCTTATTTGGTAGTCAACATGCCAACATGGGGGAGACAGGTAAAGAGTTCCAAATTCGTATCAAGAGTATGCTGGGGGACCCTGACTGGGTGGAGCAAAATCTTGAAATATTGATGGGGGTTGGTTTTATACCTTAAGTTAAAATGTTCATTAATTATGCCCAATCTATTGAATTGGGCATTTTTTTTAATTTTTGTATCCTAAGTAGTGAAAAACTATCTTTATAAATAAAATAATATAAAACAAATGGTTATATAATTTTCATTTTAAAGAAGATCAGTAGTGAAAAACTATCTTTATGTAGGAAATGAACAAAAATATATCCAGATATTTAACTGTTAAGTAGTGAAAAACTATCTTTATGTTTAAATAAATCATTAAAAATAGGTATTTAGATAGTTATAGATAGTGAATTATTTTCTCTTTAAAAGTTAAGTAGTGAAAAACTATCTTTATTTACGAAAAAGACATCAATTTGAATGATTTTGGTAGTGAAAAACTATCTTTAAATAGAAATTTATATTTAAAAACAATAGTTAAGCTGAATAAATAAACAAGATTTTAGCTTTAAGTAGTGAAAAACTATCTTTATATGGTTACGTGAGCCTTATCTATGCGTTTAGGTAGTGAAAAACTATCTTTATTTTTAAAACAGACTATATTTGTAGAATTGATAAAGTATATTGGTATATAAATTAATCAATGTAGACAGTGAAGTAGTGAAAAACTATCTTTAGGGCATTGAAGGCTCATTATTTGAGTAGTGAAAAACTATCTTTATAGCTGATGATTTTACTGTCTTAGTAGTGAAAAACTATCTTTATTATATTTTGGATGCACAATAATGCTGCATTTCGTGATGCAGTGCGACTTGATAGAGCAATATACGACTTTAGTAGTGAAAAACTATCTTTATAAACAATTTAAGTAGTGAAAAACTATCTTTATATAATAGGCCCCATGAGTGTTTCTCTGTGTTCTTGTGCGACTTGACGTAGAAAATCCCAAACTAATTTGATCCGCGGTTCATGTTTTAGATCAGCAAAGGTTAACATCCAAAAGGTATGCACAAATTGAATATCGTCACTTAATACTTGTTTGAGCTCAGGCTGAGCACGTGCCATAAATACCGGTAAGATGGCCAAACCAGCTCCAGCAGAAACGGCCATTTGTTGAGCCACAATACTACTACTGCGTAAGCATGCACTGACGTCAACAGGTAGACGTTCTAGGCAATAAAGCTCAGAGCTATACACTAAGTCATTAATATAATTCACAAAGCGATGCTGTTTTAAATCTCCTATAGATTCGATCTTGGCATGCTGATCAAGATAAGTCTCACTTGCGTACAATTTTAGACAATAATCTGAAAAACGCGTGATGATATAGGGTCCGGTTTTTGGCCGATCAATAGAAATAACAATATCAGCTTCGCGATGTGACAATTTTATGGTTTTAGATACAGGAATAAGATCTATGACGAGATTTGGATAATGCTGAGAAAAACTTGCCAATAGTTTAGCTAAAAATGCTGTTCCAAATCCTTCTGGTGTTCCTATACGTATTCGTCCTTGTAAGGGGGTATTCACCCGTTCAATTTGGAAGAAAGCCTGTTCCATTTGTTCAACGCGTGGCATGAGTTCTAAACCTTCATGGGTCAATTCATAGCCTTGAGCTTCTCGTTTAAATAAAGTGCTGCCTAAATTTTGTTCCAAAGCCTGAATACGTCTTGCAACAGTGGTATGTTCAACCCCCATGATACGCGCTGCATTGGTGAGCGTTTTTGCACGGGCTAAAACTAGAAAGAAACGTAAATGATCCCAGTCAACTTTCATAATGGTTATTTTTCCTGGTTATTTTGATTGTAGAGCAAAGTGTTGTGCAATTTTGCACATCTATCGTGCATGAATTTATCTTGTTGGTCAAAAAAATCTTTGTTAGTGTCATTTCAAAGCACAACAAGATGAATCAATTTGAAAGGCAAATTGATACGCGATAACAATAAGGCAAAACGCACGGAGCGAACATGAACGCAATTTATAAAAACTTGCAAGGACAGCAAACCACAACTGCAAAATTACTCATCAATGGTGAGTTTGTTGAGTCTAAAACTCAACATTGGCAAGATATTATTAATCCCGCGACACAAGAAGTAATTGGTCAAGTACCGATGGCCACCATTGAGGAAGTGAATGCCGCGATTGCTTCAGCCCAGGCAGCATTTGCCACTTGGCGTCAAACTCCTGTACAAGCGCGTATGCGTATTATGTTAAAGCTACAGGATTTAATTCGCCAAAATGCTAAATCTATCGCGCAAGTATTAACCGCGGAACAAGGTAAAACACTGGCTGATGCTGAAGGTGATATTCAGCGTGGTTTAGAGGTGGTTGAGCATGCGTGTTCTGTGGGGACGCTACAAATGGGTGAATATCTAGATGGCGTGGCGCGCGGTGTTGATACCTACACATTACAACAGCCTTTAGGTGTTTGTGCTGGAATTACCCCGTTTAACTTCCCTGCTATGATTCCGCTTTGGATGTTCCCAATGGCAATAGTATGCGGCAATACATTTGTCCTAAAACCGTCTGAGCAAGATCCACTGACCACCATGCTCTTGGTTGAACTGGCAATTGAAGCCGGTGTGCCAGCCGGTGTACTGAACGTGGTACACGGCGGTAAAGAAGTGGTGGATTTACTGTGTACGCATCAAGATATTAAAGCGATTTCATTTGTGGGCTCGACTGCAGTGGGAACGCATGTATATAACCTTGCCGGTCAACATGGTAAGCGTGTACAAGCCATGATGGGTGCGAAAAACCATGCAGTGATTATGCCAGATGCCAATAAAGAGCAAACTTTGAATGCCCTAGTTGGTGCTGCATTTGGCGCAGCTGGTCAACGTTGTATGGCACTGTCTGTAGCAATCATGGTCGGTGAAACCAAAGAATGGGTTGCTGAGCTGGTTGAAAAAACCAAAACACTTAAAGTCAATGCTGGGCATGAGCCTGATGCAGATCTGGGTCCAGTGATTTCACCACGTGCTAAACAACGTGTTTTAGATTTAATTCAAAGTGGTGTAGAGGAAGGCGCAGAATTACTACTTGATGGTCGTAATATTGAAGTTGTTGGTTATGAGCAAGGCAATTTTGTCGGACCAACCATTTTTGACCAAGCTACAACCAAAATGCGTATTTACAATGAAGAAATCTTTGGTCCTGTGCTCGCGATTATTCATGTAGATACCCTAGAAGAAGCAGTGGCTTTAATTAATGCCAATCCATTTGGTAATGGTGTTGGCTTATTTACCCAAAGTGGCGCCATTGCACGTCGTTTCCAAGATGTGATTGATATTGGTCAAGTGGGGATTAATATTCCAATTCCAGTACCAACACCATTCTTTAGCTTTACTGGCTCGCGTGGCTCAAAATTGGGTGATTTAGGCCCATACGGTAAGCAAGCGGTGCAGTTCTACACGCAAACCAAAACCATCACTAGTCGTTGGTTTGAAGATCAAGCCCCAAGTACTGGTGTCAACACCACCATTAGCCTACGTTAAGGAGCAAACAGATGAGCATTGCATTTATCGGTTTAGGCAATATGGGGGGACCCATGGCGCTCAACCTACTCAAAGCAGGGCAGAAGGTCTATGGGTTTGATTTAAGTGAACAGGCTTTACAATGTTTTGCTGAGGCAGGTGGAGTAGTATGTCAAAGCCCACAAGAGGCCGCACGTCAGGCAGATGTAGTCATTAGCATGTTACCCGCGGCGAAGCATGTTCAAGAAGTCTACTTAGGTGATAAAGGCATCCTAGCAGTGTTAAAGCCAGGTGCTTATTGTATTGACAGTAGCACCATTGATCCGCAAACCATTCAAGAAATTGCTCAAGTGGCGAAAGCACGTGATATTTTGGTCTGTGATGCGCCAGTTTCAGGTGGTACTTTAGGTGCTCAAGCTGGTACCTTAACCTTTATGGTGGGTGCTGAACATGACACTTTGATTGCTGTGAGTTCAGTCCTTAAACAGATGGGCAGCAATATCGTACATTGTGGTGATGTAGGCACAGGGCAAATTGCCAAAATTTGTAATAACCTGATTTTAGGGATTTCGATGGCAGCTGTGGCTGAAGGTATGGCTTTAGGCGCGCAGTTAGGAATTGATCCACAAGCATTAGCGGGCGTGATTAATAGCTCAACAGGGCGCTGCTGGAGTTCAGAAGTTTATAATCCATGGCCAGGCATTTGCCCAAATGCGCCAGCCTCACGTGGTTATCGTGATGGTTTCGCTGCACAACTGATGCTTAAAGACTTAGGTTTGGCGTTGCAAGCTGCTGAGCAGGTTGAACAGTCGGTAGTATTGGGTGAGTTTGTTAAACAATACTATCAACAGCTTTGTGATCAAGGTCAGGGTCATCTCGATTTTTCCAATATTATCCAACACTATTTACCTGAGCCTGCAGTGGCTTAGGTCGGCTTAACGAGGTCGCAAGGAGCTGCGACCTTTTGATCTTCATGTCAAGACATAACAATAATCGACTGAGGTACAGCGGATGCTAAATTATCAACAAGTTGCAGACAATTTCGATTTAAATCAGGCTGCAAAAGAATTTTTATCAGGCGACTTAAATGCCCTAAATGCATGTTTTGAATGTTGTGATCGACATGCTTTACCTGGACGTATTGCCTTGTTTTGGCAAGGTAAAGATGGCACTAAGATTCAATATACCTTTACTGAATTACAAAAGCGTGCAGCACAATTTGCCAATTTTTTAAAAGCCAACGGTGTGAGTAAAGGAGATCGTGTATCGGGTTTATTACCCCGCACGCCTGAGCTCATCATTACTATTTTGGCCACATGGCGTATTGGTGCAGTGTATCAGCCTTTATTTACTGCCTTTGGTCCTAAGGCCATTGAGCATCGCGTAACTTTAGCCAACAGTAAATTTGTGGTTACTGATTTAGTCAATCGTGAAAAACTCAAAGACCTAGACACTTGTCCAAGTATTATTACCGTCACTGGTGATAAAGGTACTGGACTCTATCAAGGCGATTATAGTTTTTGGGCCGAAGTTGAACGCCAATCCAATGATTGTCCAATTGAACATTTAAGCATTGATGACCCATTCTTATTGATGTTCACTTCAGGCACCACAGGTCCAGCTAAACCGTTAAAAGTGCCGCTAAAAGCGTTAATTGCGTTTGGCAGCTATATGAAAAATGCTATTGGTTTACAGCCTCAAGATAGCTTTTGGAATATTGCTGATCCGGGTTGGGCATATGGTTTGTACTATGGCATTACCGGGCCATTATTACTGGGTCAGCCAACATTATTTTATGAAGGCGGTTTTACGATTGATAGTCTGTGCCAAATTGTGAAAGACTATAACGTCACCAACCTAGCGGGTGCACCAACTGCATATCGCATGATGATGGCCGCGGATCAGAAGCAAATGCAAAAACTACGCGGTCAATTCCGTGTCGTGAGTAGTGCAGGTGAACCGTTAAATCCAGAAGTGATTCGCTGGTTCGATCAGGTTTTAGATGCCCCAATTTACGATCATTATGGTCAAACTGAAGTGGGTATGGTGGTATGTAACCATCACGGTCTAGCACATGATGTCAAAGCGGGTTCAGCGGGTTTTGCTAGTCCCGGTTATCGAGTGGTCACGGTAGATGAGCAGGGCAACGAATTAGCTCAGGATACACCGGGAATTTTAGCAGTAGATTTAAATCAATCACCTATGATGTGGTTTTCTGGCTATGAAGAAAGTCGTAAATCACCATTTTTAAAGCATTATTATTTAACCGGCGATACTGCAGAAATTCATGCCGATGGCAGTATGAGTTTCGTTGGACGTAGTGATGATGTGATTACCACATCGGGCTATCGTATTGGTCCATTTGATGTGGAAAGTGCCTTACTTGAGCACGAGGCTGTGATTGAGGCAGCGGTGATTGGTGTACCTGATCCTGAACGTACCGAAATCGTCAAAGCATTTGTGATTTTAGCCGATCAAGAGGCGGCATCAGAGCATTTAGCCGAAAGTTTAAGCCAATTTGTGAAAACACGACTTTCGGCGCATGCCTATCCTCGGATGGTCGAGTTTGTGACAGAATTGCCAAAGACCCCAAGTGGTAAAATTCAGCGCTTCTTATTGCGTAACCAAGAAATTGAAAAACAAAAAACTCAGCTCAATGTGGCGAGCTAATATAAGGATATAACAATGAATATGCAATATGAACAAAGCCATAGTGATCAAGCCGCAAGCTTTCCATCAGCAACACAGTACACAGAAGAGCAATTACTGATTCAAGACATGACCAGAAGTTTTGCTGAAGAACAAATTAAACCCTATGCTGGGGATTGGGATGCTAAAGGTGAATTTCCGGCCCAAGCCTTAAAACAAATGGGGGAGCTGGGCTTGTTAGGTATGTTGGTCTCCGAAGAATGGGGTGGTTCTGCAACGGGTAACTTGGCTTATGTTCTGGCTTTAGAAGAAATTGCCGCAGCCGATGGTGCGACTTCAGCCATTATGAGTGTGCATAACTCTGTGGGCTGCGTACCTATTTTAAAATATGGTACCCAAGCGCAAAAAGAGCGATTTTTAGGCCCTTTGGCCCGTGGTGAGATGATTGGTGCTTTTGCTTTAACTGAACCCCATACCGGCTCAGATGCGGCAGCCATTAAAACCCGTGCCGTTAAAGATGGCGATCATTATGTGATTAATGGTGCCAAACAGTTTATTACTTCAGGCCATAATGCAGGTGTTATTATTGTCTTTGCCGTAACCGATCCAAGTGCGGGCAAAAAAGGCATGAGTGCCTTTTTAGTGCCACGTGACACCGCCGGTTATGAAGTGATTCGTGTTGAAGAAAAACTGGGTTTACATGCCTCAGATACCTGCCAAATTGCTCTAACTGACGTGCGTATTCATGAAAGTTTGCGTTTAGGTGCAGAAGGTGAAGGCCTTAAAATTGCTTTATCTAATTTAGAAGGTGGGCGTATTGGCATTGCAGCACAAGCGGTAGGTTTGGCACGTGCTGCCTTAGAAGAGGCCACCAAATATGCTCATGAACGTGTGGCTTTTGGTAAGCCGATTTTTGAACAACAAGCGATTTCTTTCCGCTTAGCCAGTATGGCAACCGAGATTGCTGCAGCCCGTCAATTGGTCCACCATGCTGCACGTTTAAAAGAAGCAGGACAACCGTGTTTAACTGAGGCATCTATGGCAAAACTATTTGCCTCAGAAATGGCAGAACGTGTTTGCTCTAAGGCATTACAAGTGTTTGGGGGTTATGGGTACTTAAAAGATTTCCCAATTGAACGTATTTACCGTGATGCGCGCATTTGCCAAATTTACGAAGGTACCAGTGATATTCAACGTCTCGTCATTGCACGCAGCTTGGCACAATAAGGAACAATCATGACACAAGAACAACAATTACTGATTGAGCAACATGGAAAGGTCGGTATTATTCGCTTGAACCGTGTAGCACATTTAAATGCGTTATCCATTGAAATGATTCAAGGCATTCATCAACAAGTTTTAGCTTGGCAAGACAATGTGCAGGTGCAAGCTATTCTTCTTAGCTCGAATAGTCCTAAAGCGTTCTCGGCAGGCGGTGACATTCGTTATATTTATGACAGTTATTATGCTGGTCAAAATCAGCATTTAGACTACTTTGCTGACGAGTATGCTATGTTGGCAGATCTATATAAGTCTAAAAAACCCTTAATTGCTTTATTAGATGGCTATGTTTTAGGCGGAGGCTTTGGATTAGCACAAGCTTGTCATCTTCGCGTGAGTTCAGAAAAGTCGCGTTTTGCTATGCCTGAAACCGTGATTGGTTATTTCCCAGATGTGGCTGCGACTTACTTTTTATCGCGTTTAGATGAAATTGGTGTCTATTTAGCCTTAACAGGTGAGCAAATCAGCGCTAACGACGCCTTTGCCCTAAAACTGGTTGATGCCTTGGTACTCAGTGAGCATTTAACTGAACTTGAGCAGCAAATCATTCAAGCCAAAGCCTTAGATTTAGGCAGTCTTCAAGCATTAATTGCTGGTTATACTGTACCAAAACATGCCTTACAGCTCGATGCAGGACGTATTCAGCGCTATTTTGCGCAACAGACCATTGAGGAAATTGAAGTGGCATTAGCCAGTGCAAATGAGGCGGATCAGTCATGGGCCGCTCAGGTGCTTGAAATCTTAGCCCAGCGTTCACCGAGCGCAAAGCGTGCCAGTCTTAAGCTACAGCAGCTAGGTCGTGGATTATCTCGTGAGCAAGCGATGAGCTTAGAACGCGAAGTACAAAGCTTATGGTTCAAACAAGGGGACTTTATTGAAGGTGTACGTGCCTTAATTATTGATAAAGACAAACAACCAAAATGGCGCGCTGATCAAATACAGTTAGATCAGCAAATTTCGGCATTGCTGCCTGAGCAAAAAGCATTGAGTGCTTGACGTGCTTAAATAAAAAAAATCCCCGAAAGGGGATTTTTTTTATTTAAAAATCTCATGCGTTTACAGCGCTGATATAGGTAAAAACCCCTATCGTGTTAAGGAGTTTATTTGAGTGAGCATCACTTTTTTATAGCGAGAATTCGATTTTTACTTACTTTATAGCTAAAAATACTTAATCCATTCTAGATTTATCCTTATATCTCGTAGCCTTCTTTCTAACTAAAGCGAATGTATAAAGATTAACATTTACATAGGAAGGCATTTGATGATCAAAGCTCAGCACATGATCTCGGTGATGCTTTTAGCATGCTGCTATAGCAGTGTTGTATCAGCCGCTGAAAATGGTGGAAGTGCTTATCCTGACGGAACAGAAAGTTTTTTAGGTGGGGCAATGCCACCACCGGGCACGTATCTCGTCAGTTATAACCAATACTACAACGCAGATAAATTCAACAATAATCATCCAGTATTTGATGATTTCAAAATTGATACTTTTGCCACAGTTGCACGTGGCATCTATGTCAGCGACAAAACATTCTTAGGTGCAACATGGGGCATGCATGCATTTCTTGTCTACGCCAATGCTGATTTAACGCTTGGTGGCGGTCAAGATGATCACATGGCGATGGGTGATCTGATTGTCGATCCATTCTTATTAGGTTGGCATAAAGGGGATTGGCATGTGGCGACAGGGGTCGACTTCTATATCCCTGTTGGTTCTTACAACAAAAATAGACTCGCAAATATTGGACGTAACTATTACACCATTCAACCGGTTATCTCAGCCACATATTTAAATAAACAAGGCATCGAAGTCACTACCAAGTGGATGTACGACATCAATTTTGAGAATAAAGATAGCAAATATGAGTCAGGTAATGCTTTGCACATCGACTATTTAGTTGCAAAGCACATAGGACCTTTGGCTGTAGGTGTTGGAGGGTATGTTCATCGTCAGCTTGAGGGTGACTCAGGTGAAGGTGCCATTTTAGGTGACTTTAAAGCCAAAGCAGCCAGCGTAGGACCACAAGTTCGCTATCAATTCCCGAAAGGGTATGCAATTGCAGCGAAATATCAAAAAGAATTTGATGTGGAAAACCGACCAGAAGGTCAAAAGTTCGCAATTGATATCACTATTCCATTTTAACACATTGTTATTAAAAAATTAAAGCAAGCATACAGAGGTAAAATTATGAAAATTGAGAATCAAGATTATGCAGCAGGCAGTACAGGAGCTGTTGATTATTTAGTGGTGAATGAGTTTTCAGGCGGTATCGTCGGACCGAGCCAACGTATGCTTGGCCCTTTAAAAAATGGTGGGACACTTAAAACAGGTACACCTCCAGGATGCTGGGGTCCCATGATCACACCAGCATTCCAAGGTGGGCATGAAGTGACACTGCCCGTCTTTATTGAAGGTGCAGAAGTGGGCGATGCTGTCGCTTTAAAGATCAAACACATGCACGTGACCTCTACGGCGACCTCATCTGGTGTGATGCAATTTGTTGAGGGGCGTTATAAAGGCGATCCATTTGTTGCGAAATATTGTGAGGCATGTGGTACTGAACAGCCTGCAAGTTATGTAGAAGGGATTGGCGACGACGCGATTCACTGTAAAAACTGTGGTGCAGAAGTTAGTGCTTTCCGCTTTTCACATGGTTATGTGATCGTGTTGGACGAAGAAAATAAAGTGAGTTTGACGGTCAATCAAGAGATTGCCAACAAATTAGCAGGTAATGCCAATGAGCTTTCTGCATTACCTGAACATGCGGCACAACATTCTATTCTATCGCTCGCACGTGCTGACATGCCGGGTGTTGCTGCACACATGCGTCCATTCCTTGGAAATATTGGTACAACCCCTGCACGTGATTTACCAGATTCTCATAACTGCCACGACTTTGGTCAGTATTTGATTGATGCACCGCATAAATTCGGGATGACCGAAGAGGAGCTGATTGCAGCCAAAACTGACGGTCACATGGATACCAACTCGATTCGTCCAGGCTGTATTTTAATTTGCCCTGTGAAAGTACCAGGTGCGGGTGTGTATATGGGTGATATGCATGCGCAACAAGGCAATGGTGAAATTGCAGGACATGCCACAGATGTTTCAGGTGAAACAGAATTACAAGTAGAAGTGATTAAAGGTTTAACGATTGACGGCCCAATTTTACTTCAAGCGTTCGATGACTTACCACCAATGGCACGTCCATTTAGCAAAGAGGAGCGTGAAAAAGTAAAAGCTTTAGGTGCGCGTTGGGGACAAACTGAAATTGAAGAAAGTGGTCCAATCACATTTATGGGAACAGGTAAAAACCTCAATGATGCAACCGACAATGCTTTAGCACGTGCGGCAAAAGTCACAGGTTTAAGTGTGGATGAAGTCATGAACCGCTGCACAATTACAGGCTCTATCGAAATCAGCCGTTTACCAGGAATGGTACGTGCAACCTTCTTATGCCCAATGCCAATTTTAGAAAAACTAGGGATTGCAAACTTAGTCCGCCAACATTACCAACTTTAATTCATCACCTGAACGGCGGTTGATTCGGGCGTTTCAAACGCTGTTCGCAAAGAAGCATGAAATTTACTAAACCTAGAATTTAGAAACAATAATTTGAACAGGAATGTCATATGAACAGTAATGCAAAACTCCGTTGGGGCGATTTATATCCAGAACTTGGGATTGAGCCTATTCCAACTGAACCATGTATTTCACCAGAGATCTATCAAGAAGAAATTGAAAAGGTTTTCTCAAAAGTCTGGTTAAAAGTGGGACGTGTAGAAGAAATTCCAAAGAAGGGTAATTACAAAGTAAAACGCCTAGATTTTGCGAAAACCTCAGTCATTTTAATGCATGGCAAAGATGGTGAAATCCGTGGCTTCCATAACATTTGTTCACACCGTGGCAATAAAGTTGTGGTGGAAACAGGCAATGAAACCTTTGGTTCAAACAAAGCCGCAGTTGTGACTTGCCGTTTCCATGGCTGGGTTTACGATGCTAAAGGTGATTTGGTTAGCGTACCTGAAGAAGAAAAATTCACTTCTTGTTTTGATAAAGGTCATAACGGTCTTGCACCTATTCGTACCCAAGTTTGGGAAGGCTTTATTTTCGTTAATCTTGATAACGAAGGCACGCAATCCGTTGAGGAATTCCTCGGTGATATGGGTACGCATTTAGGGGGTTACCCGTTCCATGAAATGGAAGAATGCTTTGCGTATAACACCTTATTAAATTGTAACTGGAAAGTGGCACATGACGCTTTTGCGGAGGCCTACCACGTCGCAACCATTCATGCTGGCTCTTTCCCGAATGTTTTTGCTTCAGGCTTACAGGAAGTACAGTTGTTTGGTGATCACCGTACCTGTGCAGTGTGTCTGACCAAGAATGCCAATCCAAAACCTGCTGCAGCATTGTCGGGCGAGATCACAGGTGCATCTTTGGTGAATCACTATGAACGTGTTCAGTTACCAAAAACAGTCAATCCAAATGACCGTGATGACTTCTCTTTCGAACTCTCTGTCATTTTCCCAAATATTTTGGTGCATGTGACGGAAGGGGTATGGTTTACCCATCAATTCTGGCCAGTTGGGCACAATCAAACACGTTGGGAAGGTCGTTATTACATTCCTAAAGCGAAAACCTACTCGGAGCGTTGGGCGCAAGAATTTGCACAAATCTTACAACGTAACGCTTGGTTAGAAGACACCGCAACCATGGAAGACACGCAAGAAGCGCTTGAATCTAAAGCGAAAAAAGTAATGCACCTTCAAGATGAAGAAATCTTGATCCGTCACGGTTACCACGTTCTTGAACAATATCTAAATCGCGCATAAGGAGAATGCACATGTCAAACATCATTTCACAATTGCCAGCTGACTTTGCAAGCTTAGAACCTTTTGTCGCGAAATGGGCTTTAGGAACGGGTAAGCAACGCCATGAAGCGCGTTTGAACTCAACCAAAGAAGAGTTGCAAGCATTTTATGATGCCATTTTGCCAGAAATGCGCAAGCTACTCGCTGCACTTGATCAATATGCTTTAGGCACATTGCCTGAAGAGCTACATAAATTGTATTGGTTAAGCCTGAGTTTTGCTGAGGTTGCACCACATATCGAGCTTTATAAGGGTTCAGTTGGCGTACCGTATGCATTTGCTGAGAACCGTTTCATTTATGAAACTGGTGACGTGGTCAACGTTTAAGAGGAATACAGGATGAGCCAGCACAATCTAGAACAGCGTTTGCATTATCTGGAGGCCTGCGAGGCGATTCGAAGCCTGATCGGTCGCTATGCCACAGCGGCGGATCAGCGCAACAATCCAGCTATTTTACAGCATGTATTTCATGAAGATGCAGTTTGGTATGCCAATGGTTTTGGAGAGTATCAAGGACGTCAAAATATCTTGAATGGATTGTCAAGTATCGCCAAAGCCAAGGTAGTTTGGAGCTTACACATCATGGCCATGCCCGACATTGAAGTGATGGATCAAAATCATGCAAACGCATCATGGATGCTTTGGGAGGTCTGTAATTTGGCAGATTCATCAACACAGCACAACCAAACGAACACCAGTTGTTTAGGTGGTTTTTATAAAACGGAATTACGTCGGGATGAGTTGGGTGAATGGAAATTTGATCGTGTCGAGCTGAATCTGACTTTCAATCAACCCTATCCGAATATAGCTATATAGGCACTGTATCAGTACGGCCTAAGGGAGTTTAAGATGAGAAAAATTGCAATTATCGGTGGTGGACAAGCAGGCTTATTATTGGCGTTCTCGCTACTCGAAAACAAATATGATGTCACTTTATATGTAGATCGCCCTGCGGATGAATTGTTACACGGCCGTATGGTGAGTACCACAATGTTCTTTGCCAATACATTAGAGTTCGAACGTAAACTTGGTTTGAATTTTTGGGATGGTAAAGCGCATCGCGGTCAAGCGCTGCATGTCGATTTTCGCGCACCAAACGGCGAGATCATGTTACCTGTGACAGGTTATTTACATAAAAATGACGGTATTGCCATGGATCAGCGAACCAAATATCACCGTTGGTTAGAGGAATATCCACGCCGTGGTGGCAAGCTCATTATTCAAAATGTCAGTCCAGAAGATTTGCAAGTGATCACTGCAGAAAATGACCTGACGATTTTGGCTGCAGGTAAGGGCAATATCACCAGTTTGTTCAAGCGCAACGAATCGCGCTCAGTACATCACACCCCTCCGCGCAAATTGGCTGCAGCACTTGTCGTCGGTGACGATCTTTGTGGTCCAAATAGCTGGAACGGTCAACCATCTCAGACCTTGCATTTTAACTTTGTGGCAGGTGCAGGCGAATACTTCAGCATGCCGTTCTACAGTCATACACATGGGCCATGCCGTAGCTTCTTATTTGAGTGTGTACCGAATGGTCCAATGGATATCTTTGATGATGTGACATCTGGTGAAGAAATGGTGCAACGCATGAAAGAAGCAGTTGCCAAAGTTACCCCTGACCAAAGTTTCCGTATGCCTGACAATATGGAATTAAGTGATCCAAATGCATGGCTCAAGGGTGCTTTTCGTCCAGAAGTCCGTGACCCTGTTGCGACCTTAGACAATGGCGCGAAAATCTGGGGCATCGGGGATACAGTGATTGTCAATGATCCAATTGCTGGTCAAGGTGCGAACAATGCAACCCGAATGGTTGAACATTATCTTGAGGCAATTTTAGCGCGTGGCGATCAAGCGTTTAGCGCAGATTGGATGTCTGAAGTCTTTGAACAATTCTGGGAAAAGTCAGGTCGATATACCACAGAATTCACTAACTTGTTGTTAACCCCCCCAAGTGAAAGCTTATTACAAGTGTTAGGCGCAGCATCGCAAAACCAAGCGATTGCGGATGATTTTATGGGGCATTTCAATAATCCATGTGGTTTCTGGCCAGCGGTAGATGGAGAAGCTGGGGCACAAGAATACTTGTCAAGAAAGGAGTTTCAACATGCAGCTGCCTGAACACTTTTGGCAGGATGTTGATCTGGCGGAAGCAAAATCGCTCCGTCAGGCATTTGGTGGCTTTGCGACAGGAGTGGCGATTGTCACTTGCTTAGACCAAGATCAACAACCTGTAGGATTGACGATTAACTCTTTTAGTTCAGTGTCTTTAGATCCGGCATTGGTGTTATGGAGTTTAGTCAATCATTCTCCCAGCCGATCTGTTTTTGAAAGCGCTGAGTACTTCGCCATTAATATTTTAGGTGCACAGCAGCAGGAAGTAGGCTTGAACTTCGCTAAGCCGATTGCGGATAAGTTTCAATATGGGACTTGGAATATACAAGATTCCAAAGCGCCTATTTTAGATGGGTGTGTGGTGCAGTTTATCTGCAAACGTGAACAACAAATTGAAGCAGGTGATCATCAAATTTTCTTAGGAAAAATTGAGCAATGTCGTCACAGTAACCAACGTCCACTGTTGTTTTGCAAGGGTCAATTTAATGAATGGCCTGAGTACAAGGAGGTTTCATGACAGACTTAAATGGAAAAGTCGTCTTGGTGACTGGTGGTGCGACACATATTGGTCAAGCCGTAGTCCAAGAGTTGAAAAGCTTAGGTGCGCAGGTCATTGTTGCTGATATTAATCAAACTCAGGGACAGCAAGTAGCAGATGTAACCCAAGCGCAATATGAGTTTTTAGATCTTAGCAATGATGACAGTATTCGTACATTAAGTGCCAAATTAACACAGTTGGATATTTTGGTGAATTTGGCGTGTTTGTATGAAGATCACGGATCTGAATCTACACGTCAAGATTGGCAAAATACCTTTAATGTCACAGTATTTGGTCACGCAGCATTAGTGCAGGCATGTCGACCACTTTTGAAAAAAAGTACCGATGGTGCAGTAATTAATATCAGCAGCGTGAGTGCACGTATTGCACAAAAAGAACGCTGGGTCTATCCAGCGTCTAAGGCAACTTTGGAACAACTCACACAAAGCATGGCGCTCGATCTAGCGCAAGACGGCATTCGTGTACATGCACTCTCACTAGGTTGGACGTGGTCCGTACCCATGCAAATGATTTCTGGCGGAGACCGTGCCAAAACTGATCGAGTGGCAGGACGTTTCCATGTGTTAGGACGTATTGCAGATGCAGAGGAAGTCGCACAAGCATTAAGTTTATTGTGTAGCCCGAAAGCAAAATTACTCACAGGCAGTGTGATTCATGCCGATGGTGGTTATCACATTCTAGGTCCTGAAGCGACAGATTCACCGATAGAGGAGTTAACTCAATGAACATTAAAATGACCAATGTTGCTGAGAAATTTTTGTGCTTAACCTCTGATGTGGAACAGGGTGAGGGACTACAAGTCATCATTGACGGTTATCCGCCATTGGCAGTATTTCATTTAGAAGATGGCGAGTTCTATGTCACCGATGATACCTGTACACATGGTGATGCATCATTGGCAGATGGTGAAATTGATGGCTGTGAAGTGGAGTGCCCATTTCATGCAGGTGTATTCGATATCAAAACCGGTGAACCTTGTGGGGCGCCATGTACGATTCCACTGAAAACCTATCAATCCATCGTGCGTGAAGACAACGTCTATTTGGTGGAGTGATGCCGATGTATAAAATTCAAATCGAAGGTCAGGGTACATTCAACTGCGCAGCGGATGATGTATTGCTCCGTGGTGGCTTACGTGAAGGACTAGGCATTCCTTACGAATGTAATGCGGGTGGTTGCGGGACGTGTAAAATCGAAGTCCTGTCAGGTGAAGTGGAAAACCTATGGGCGGATGCTCCTGGACTCAGTGATCGTGATAAGCGTAAAGGTCGGTTACTGGCGTGTCAATGTCGTCCTAAATCGGATTGCGTGATTAAGCTCCGTTTAGATGAAAAATGCGTACCCAAAGTGATTCCAAAATTACAAAAAGTGAAGCTTAAACATGTCCAATTAGTGACTCACGATATTTTGGAAGTGCATTTGCAATCCGATGAGCCTGCACAATTTATTCCAGGACAGTATGCCTTAGTTTGGGTGAATCAAGAGTTACTTCGTGCTTATTCGATGTCCAATTTGCCGAATGACGATGGTTTATGGGTCTTCCAAATCCGCCGTGTTCCTGATGGTAAGATGACCAATGTACTGTTTGATGAACAGTTGCGCGAACAAGCAGAAATACAAATTGATGGTCCGTACGGTTTAGCGCATTTACAAGAACAACCTCGTCCGATTGTCTGTGTGGCTGGTGGGTCTGGACTTGCTCCTATGTTGGCAATTGCTCGTGGCGTTGCAGTTAACCCACATTTACAACATCATAAAGTCTGGTTTTTCCATGGTGGACGTGAGCAACGTGATTTGTTTACTGAAAATCAATTACGCGATTGGACTGAATTGGGGGAGCGGCTGAACTATGTGCCAGCAACTTCATCAGAGTTGATCGAAGGTGTTCGTTCGGGGTTTATTCATGACGTGATTCATGACGTATTGGGTGAACAGTTGATTGCGCATGAAATTTACTGTGCAGGTCCGCCACCGCTGGTGAAATCTATTGAACAAATGGCCCATCAAGCCGGTATTCCACAACAACAAATTCATTTTGATCGATTCTTTTAATGAAATGAACCCCCCATTCTTCTGCTAGTTTATCTCGCTCAGGCGATGGTTAACCCATCGCCGGTATTGAGCGATCACGACACATCAAGACCATATTGATGATCTGAGCAATCGATTCAGTTCCTAATTTTTGACGAATATGCGTGCGGTGAATTTCTACCGTTTTATGGCTGATATTCAACATTTGTGCGATATGTTTACTCGACAGTCCATCGACCAATAAATTAATAATCTCACTTTCTCTTGGTGATAAAGATTTTAATTTAAGCATCTGCTCTTGACGTTTCTCTTCTTCAATAAAGTCTTGTTCGGCAAGTTGCAGACAGGCTTGGATTTGATTGAGCATGTGCTGTGGATTAAACGGTTTTTCTAAAAAATCAAATGCCCCAGCTTTCATCGCGTTGACCGACATGGGAATGTCGCCGTGACCGGTCATGAAAATGATTGGCATACGGATTTTTTGTTGATTGAGTTGTTGTTGTAATTGCAAGCCACTCATCCCTCGCATACGAATGTCAAGGATTAAACATGCAGGTGTTTGCGGGCGCTGAAAGTTAAGAAATTCAGTCGCACTGTTAAATATTTTGGTTTCGAGTTGCACTGAATCGAGTAACCATGTCAGTGAATTACAAATATCTTGATCATCATCAATGACATATACAATAGGCTCAGGAACATGAGAATTGGTTAAATACATTTTGCACGCTCCTGTGCCGCCAAAGAAATATTAAAAATGGCACCTGACTGACCTTCACAGACCCATAGGTAACCATGATGGTTTTCAATGATGCTCCGAGATAGGGTTAAGCCAATACCCATGCTATTTTTTTTGCTTGAATAAAAAGATTCAAAAATTTGTTCTGGATTTAGCCCTTCGAGTCCAGGGCCGTTATCTGCAATCGCAATCCGAACATGTTGGTTATGTTGCCAAGTGCGGATATAGATGTCTCTTTTACCCTCAGGATTATTTTGTAAAGCATCCACTGCATTAAAGACCAGATTGATAATAACCTGACTAAAGAGCGTTTCATCCGCAGAAATAAAGATCGGCGAGACACTGAGTTCATAATGAATCGTGCATCCACCTTGATCTGCTTTAAGCTTAATTAAAGGGTGTAGCTCTTGAATCAGATGATTCACAGCGTGAATTTGAAAATTCGCTTCACCCTTGCGTAAAAAGCTTCGCATACTTTGAATAATACGATTGACGCGTTGGATTTGATTTAAGCCTGAGTTTAAGGCAACTAAAGTTTCTGGTGTACTGGCTTGACCTTGTTGAATGCGAATAATACTGCCACCGATATAATTGTTTAATGCGGCTAAAGGCTGATTAAGCTCGTGTGCGAGTGCTGTGGCAAGCTCGCCCATGGTTTTACAACGTGATAAATGTCCAAGTTGTTTTTCTCGCGCACGGGCTTTTTCCTCAGCTTTCACTCGTTCTGTAATATCGCGATAATTAATTAAAATTCCCTGGATATTGGGATGTTGAAGTAGATTTCGATAAGTCGCTTCATGATGGCACCAGCGTCCATTATGGTGCAGAATCTTGTAATTCAGACGATTTTCGTCACCACAGGTTGGCGGTTGAAACAGCATTTTACGAACATGGCCACGATCATCAGGATGAATAATGCTTAAGATATTTTTATTGAGTACAAAGCGCTCTCGATATCCTAAAATACTTTTTAAGGATGGGCTGGCATAGAGCAATTTGCCTTGAATATCAACAATGGCGATCCCATCACCTGAGTGCTCAAGTAATAATTTAAAGTATTGGTCTTGGGATTGCAGCGCATATTGGTATTGCTTGATCTCACTAATATTACGTACTAAGGCAAGTAATTTAAGCTCATTAGAAATTTCAACCACTTTTAAGCAGACTTCAACAGGAATGTTGCGCTTAGTTTTAGATGAAATTAACCATTCAAAGGTGATCGCTTGATTAAGGGCGGCTTGTTTGACTTTAGTCAACGCTTGTTGAAAATTAAAACCATGTTCGAACACACTAATTTGTTCAACATTCATGGATTGTAATTCAGCCTTGGTATAACCGGTCAGTTGCTGTGCGGCCTGATTTACATCAATAAAGTCAATACAATTGATATCGTGAATAAAAATAGCATCACCAGCTTGATCAAAGATGGTTTTGTAATAGTTTAAACTACTCATGTTTTTCCTTACTCTTGATGGCATCCGGCTATCTGGTAGAGGGTGTTCTTCTTCAGTGATGAACATTTTTTATGTTGTACTATATTGGCGCAAAGTCATACAAACTGCAATTCATACCGATTAGAGTTTGTATACTTTAAGCATATAAAGCTACATCGTCAGTCATACTGAAGAAATCATGAAAGTTCAAGCAAAATATATACCGCTTTTAGAACATAAAAAAATCATGCTCTTTTGAGCATGATCTATGTAGAAAAAATATGCTGAGATCGAGGACACTCACTCAGCACAAAAGATTTATGACTGGATAAAAGCTGTAATAGCTTGGTTAAAGGCTTCAGGCTGTTCGATATTTGAAATATGCGATGCATTAATTTCAAATAGTTGGCTACCTGTAATGCGTTGTTGCATAAATTCACCATCTGCAACAGTGGTTACAGGGTCTTGAATACCTGCAACCACCAACAGGGGAATGCTAATCTCTTTAAGCTGCTCACGTACATCCGCCTTCGCCAAAGCTTCACAGCAACTTGCATAACCTTCGGGGCTGCCAGCTCCTAAGTCGTTTGAAAGTTTTGCAATGATATCTGGGTTGCTTTGAACAAAGGCTTCAGTAAACCAGCGGCCTGCAGCAGTCGATGCGATCGGTGCTAAACCTTGTTCACGTACAAGTGCTGCACGATCAGACCAAGCCTGTTCTTGACCAATTTTGGCAGCCGTGTTGCATACCACAACATGGCTAAAACGGTTTGCATGATGAATGGCTAACCACTGACCAGTTAAACCACCCATTGAAATCCCACAGAAAGCGGCTTTTTCAATATTTAGGTGATCGAGTAAATTCACAACGTCTTGACCGAGTTGATCAAGGGTGTAAGGGCCTTTTGGCGCTGATGATGCACCATGACCACGCGTGTCATAACAAATCACAAAATGATCTTGGCTAAAGCACTCAATTTGTGCTTGCCACATGCTGAAATTGGTACCGAGTGAATTCGAAAATACGATTGCAGGTTTCAAGGCATCACCAAAAGTTTGGTAATTAATTTCAGCGTCTTGAGATGTAAAAATAGGCATAGAATCCCTCCCGACCTCCCTTTATACAAGGGAGGGGGGTTTTAATAGTTAAACACGTTCGATAATTAAAGCGATGCCTTGACCAACACCAATACACATTGAGCAAAGTGCATATTTGCCACCAATTTGTTCAAGTTGATTGATTGCTGTGGTCACTAAACGCGCACCCGATGCACCGAGTGGATGACCCAGTGCAATTGCACCACCATTTGGATTGACACGGGCTTCATCATCAGCCAAGCCTAAATCACGCGTTACAGACAATGCTTGTGCTGAAAAGGCTTCATTGAGCTCAATCACATCCATCTGTTCTAAAGTGAGACCCGTTTGTGCCAGTAACTTTTTAATGGCAGGTGCAGGACCAAAGCCCATAATGCGCGGCTCAACACCGACAACCGTTGCACCAATCACTTTGGCACGCGGTTTTAAACCATACGTTGCAACTGCATCGTCAGAGGCAATCAAAATTGCTGCTGCACCATCGTTAATACCTGAGGCATTACCTGCTGTTACTGTACCATCTGCTTTTACCACAGGTTTTAGCTTGGTTAAACCTTCTAAAGTGGTCGATGCACGTGGATGCTCGTCCGTATCAATCACAACTGCATCGCCCTTACGCTGTGGGATCACCACAGGCACGATTTCATTATTAAAGAAACCTTTGGCTTGTGCCGCTGCGGTACGTTGTTGGCTGTTGAAGGCAAATTTATCTTGATCTTCACGGCTGATGTTGAATTGTTCCGCTAAGTTTTCCGCAGTTTGCGGCATGGTTTCAACGCCATACATCTCTTTGAGTTTTGGGTTGATAAAACGCCAACCCATGGTGGTGTCTTCAAGTTTTTGACTACGACCATAAGCACTTTCTGGTTTACCCATTACCAGTGGTGCGCGTGACATAGATTCCACACCACCTGCAACAATCAGGTCTGCTTCACCCGCTTTAATGGCGCGGGCTGCCATCGCCACGGCATCAAGTGATGAACCACATAAACGGTTTACTGTTGTTGCTGGTACTTGATACGGTACACCAGCAAGCAGTGCAGACATACGACCGACGTTACGGTTGTCTTCACCCGCTTGGTTGGCACAGCCGTAAATAATATCGTCAACTTTTTCCCAATTGATG
>NZ_JCAKMW010000029.1:0-26162 GCF_059515805.1 Acinetobacter sp. CY05
AGTAAGCATCCAAGTTGTGCTGGCGACAATAGCAAGAGTGAACCACCTGATCCCTTCCCGAACTCAGAAGTGAAACCTCTTAGCGCTGATGGTAGTGTGGGGTTACCCATGTGAGAGTAAGTCATCGCCAGCTCATTATTCTAAAAATCCCTCGATCGTTGATCGGGGGATTTTTTTTCGCCTATAAAAAGCAATAAATACCCTCAGAATTTGCATGAAATTGTTTTAATATTCCATGTTGATTTTAAGCATTCATCATTATTCTTGAATCAATAAATATTATTGAGCGAGATGTTTTAAGTCATATTCCTTAAAAATGACAACTATATATCCATTTTAATATTTTATATTGTTTAATTTAATTTAACTGTTTAAGTGTATATCACGTATATATTAGATGAATATTAAATAAATTTTAAACATGATTGATTTTTATACTGCCAAAGTGTCATATATGTATATAATAAATATTTTGTTTTAATACATGCAGATAGATAAGTAAATGTATATTAATTTCTATAATCTTTAGTCGTATTGTGCATGAAAAATCTAATAAGTATATTGAATCTATAAAATGCACTTAATAGTTTTTATTAAGTATGGACAAGTACTCATGGGAGATGAGAACGATGAAGACGGACAATATAGATGTTAATTCTGTAGTCGATAACGCCAAATTTACGCCTTTTCACTTCAATGTAGTTGCTTGGTGTTTACTCATTATTTTATTTGATGGTTACGATTTAGCAATTAATGGTGTGGTATTACCATTACTCATGCAAGATTGGGGCTTGAGTGCAATGCAAGCAGGTATGCTCGCAAGTACTGCATTGGCTGGAATGATGTTTGGTGCAATGATTTTTGGTTCGCTGGCAGATAAAATCGGGCGTAAAAAAGTCATCATGATTTGTATTGTACTTTTTAGTGGATTAACGTTTGCTGGTGGTTTTGCATCAAATCCAACAGAATTTGGTATCTTAAGATTTTTAGCAGGCTTAGGAATTGGTGGTGTTATGCCAAACCTTGTGGCTTTAACTTCTGAATATGCACCTAAAAAAATGCGCAGTACCTTAGTCACAGGTATGTTCAGTGGTTATGCTGTGGGTGGTGTAATGGCTGCTTTACTTGGATCATGGTTAACCCCAAGCTTTGGCTGGGAAATTATGTTCTTCATTGCAGGCATCCCATTATTTTTATTACCAGTGATTTGGAAATTCTTACCTGAATCTTTGGGCTTTATTGTTAAACAAAATAAACAAGCGGAAGCGCGTGAAATTGTTAAGCGTATTGCACCAAATACTCAAGTCACAGAGAAAACAGTATTTACATTACCAGAAGAAGCTGTACCTGAAGCTGCTAATGTGGTGAGTTTATTCCGTCGCGGACGTGCAGTGAATACGCTATTGTTTTGGATTGCTTTTTTCACTTGTTTACTGACAATGTACGCTCTAAGCAGCTGGTTGCCAAAGCTGATGATGGCAGCAGGTTACTCAATGGATAATAGCCTCATGTTTATGATGGTGATGAACGTGGGTGCAGTTGTAGGTATTGTTGGTGGCGGAATTTTA
Organism: Acinetobacter sp. CY05; assembly: GCF_059515805.1. NCBI lineage: Bacteria > Pseudomonadati > Pseudomonadota > Gammaproteobacteria > Moraxellales > Moraxellaceae > Acinetobacter > Acinetobacter sp. CY05. Next base: position 1,569 of record NZ_JCAKMW010000029.1, read on the forward strand.
GCAGACCGCTTCCATTTAAAACCAGTACTGATGTTCTTAGGTATTATGGGTGCGATTGTGATGAGCCTAATGGGTTTTCAATCGAATCAAGCTTTGCTCTATATTTTAGTATTCTTAGCTGGTGCTGCTTCAATTGGTTCACAAATGTTGCTTTACAGCTATGTAGCACAATATTATCCAATGGCTGTACGTTCTACAGGTATTGGCTGGTCATCTGCAATTGGTCGTATGGGCGCAATTGTTGGTCCAATTTTAATTGGTGGCTTACTTGGTATGAACCTACCAGCGCATTTCAATTTCATTGCTGTAGGTTTACCTGTTCTGATTACTGCAATTGCTGTTGCCTTAATTATGAATGAAAAAGATACAGACAAGATCGAGATTGCTCAGCCAGTCAGCGCTAAAGCATAACTCAATGATCCGAAAAGCCCCCTGAAAAGGGGGCTTTTTTATGGCTAAAATTTAAGATAATCGTCACTAAAATGCAGCTTAATTGTCATAAAAAATCGTTTAAATAGCCTAAGTTTATTAAAGCGATCTTTATGTACATGAAAAAAATAACTTTATCTTTAATTGCACTGAGTTTCTTATCACTCGCTGGGTGTAACGACGACAATGACAATGTTCAGGCACAACCCGCAGTAACTGAACCCACTTTGATTTCCTTTGCCAAGCTTAAAGTTGATACTTATGCTGCAGGACCAGAATCTGGTGCTTATGTGAAAGGCGCAAATGGTATTTATCCGCCATTTCCAGGTCAACCTGTACAAGGTTTTTCTGCAGCTTTAAAAAATGCTGATGGCACGTATATGGCCATGTCTGACAATGGATTTGGTGCTCAAGATAACTCGGCTGATTACTTGTTGCGTATTTATCAAGTAAAACCAGACTTTCGCTCTCAAGCCAAAGGCAGCGGTGAAGTTGAGGTCCTAGATTTTATCCAGCTCAAAGATCCTAATCGCCTGATCCCGTTTGAAATCGTGAATAACAATAGCCCAGAGCGTTTATTAACAGGTGCAGATTTTGATCCTGAATCGATGCAACGTGAAGCAGATGGCTCATTCTGGATTGGGGATGAGTTTGGTCCATATTTACTGCATTTTTCTAAAGATGGCGTATTGTTAGATGCACCTATTGCTCTTCCACACCCAACTCAAGCAGGTGTTGAGTTACGCTCACCACAGAACCAAATGAATAAGGCACAAATCAATTATGTTGAACCTTTAGTTCAACGTAGTGGTGGTTTTGAGGGAATGGCGATTTCTCCTGATGGTAAATATTTATATCCATTACTCGAAAAACCATTATCCAATGATAGTACTGGTCAATTAATCATGTCGCAGTTTGACTTAAAAACTAAACAATATACGGGCAAATATTATTTATTTGGTCTAGATAGCAAAGCATCAGCGATTGGTGATTTCCAGCTGTTTAGCCCAACAGAAGGTATTATTATCGAACGTGATGATACAGAAAATAATTTAGGCGGTTATAAAAAATTAATCAAAGTGAAATTAGGTGACGTAGGGCAAGTCATTGAACGCGAGGAAATTGTAGATCTTATGGATATTGCAAATCCAAACTTACTCTATGGTACACCGCGTGCAGGCGATATCGCGACGGGTGAGCGTTTTGGTTTCCCATTCCAAACCATCGAAGATATTATTATTGAAGATGCATCTACTTTAACTGTTTTTAATGATAATAACTTCCCAGGATCTTCTGGTCGTAATGCAAAATTAGCAGATGATAATGAAATGATTCAAATTAAACTACCAAAGAAACTCTATTAATTCTAAGTAATGGGTGTGTTTATGCTTCAAAAAAAGCCCCATGATTAATTAATAATAATTAAAAGCTTTATATAGTGGTCTTTCAATTAAAATACTGATTTTAATGAAAGGCCACTATTTTTTTGATGATAAAATAGCCTAAGAATTATTTATAATATATTTTTAAAAGCCTATAATTTAATCTTTGATTCAATCTAAATGGACAAAGAGATCATGACACCCGCTTGTAAAATTTTAAAAGCCAAGAAGATTGACTATTCTATTCATGAATATGAACATGATCCAAATGCCAAAAGCTTTGGACTAGAAGCCGCAGAAAAACTAGGTCTGTCTGTCCATGAAGTTTTTAAAACATTGCTAGTAACCGATGATAAAAATTTTTTTGTTGCGGTACTTCCTGTTGAGCATCAGCTTAACCTCAAAAAAATAGCAACAGCTGTAGGTGCGAAAAAATTACACATGGCAGACCCTAAGGATGCAGAACGTCTGACAGGATATTTAGTTGGGGGGATTAGTCCTGTAGGACAGAAAAAAAGATTAAAAACAGTGGTAGATGCTAGTGCTCAACCATTATCTAAAATGTATGTCAGTGGGGGGAAGCGTGGTTTGGATATTGGTTTGCAACCTCAAGATTTAGTAGAAGTTTTAGCGGCTCAATTTTTTGACATTATTGATGAATAATGTGCTTGAACCCTAGATCACAATCACTGCATTTTTCAAAGATAATCAAGCCAAGCCCTATATGAATAGAGCTGGCGATGACTTTATTGCGATGAACTTTCTTCTACTGAATGAGCAGATGATGCAGGCATGCTCTGTTGGGTGCTTACTTTGGGTTCACGGTTAGGCATATAATCAGGTTCAATTGACATAGCTAAGTATAAGAAAGTAAAAAAGATGGTTGTGATTCCCGCCACAATCACAACAAATTTCCATCCCAAAGCACTTGATTCAATTTCATCTGAGGAAGGTTTATTTTGCATAGCACGCCTAGAACATAAAAATAAAAAAGGTCATCTTTCATTATAAGAGTGATAGGATTTCTTTTTAATATATTTGACTTAAAAAAAGCCGCTTAAAGCGGCTTTTCTCTAACTATTTTTACGTTGTTGCATGACCTTGTTGAGCATCATACGTGGTAATGTAAACCAAGCTACGATCAGCACTAAACAGCAGACTGCAAATGCCGTCATATGGTACATTTCAAATAAAATACGTGAACCTTCAAGCACAATGAAGTAACTAAACATCATTAACATCGACATTGCTGAAGCAACTGTTCCCTTAGAAACATCAGAGGACATCATCGCTAAACGGTAAAGTACAGAAAAACAAATACCCTCACCAAAACTCATTACTGTCATACCAATGATCAAGCACCAAAGGAAATAATCAGCTAGGAATAAACCAGCAATGATGATCAATGCACCCACTAACATCATAGGTAGACCAAAATGTACGGTTTGACCCAAAGGATAGCGATCAACAATTTTAACTAAAACTACGCTTCCTAGAATCAGAGCGCCAAGTACGGGAATTTGTGCTAAACCATACTGGGTACTGCTAAGACCTAAATACTCCACCAGCATCACAGGGGAAAGTGCAATCCAAAGCATAATAGGCAGGCATGCTAGGGGTAAAGCACTGGTCATAATCAAAAATTGTTTATTAGAAAATACTTTTTTAAAGTCATGCCAGATGGTATTCATCGGCTGCTTGATTAATTTTTCAGGCTGATCTTGTGGCATGGCAACTTTTAAGCCCAGTGCACCAAGGAGTGCTAAAACCGCAATTCCGACAAATCCCCAATGCCAAGAGACATGATCAATTAAAAATGCACCGATAATAGGGCCAAGTAGGGGAGCAAATAAAGTCATATTGCCCATAATCGCCATGACTTTGACTGCACTACGTTCTTCAAAATTTTCTTGAATGGCGGCATAACCCACGGCGCTAATGACAGTCAGTCCCATACCTTGTAAGAAACGAAGACCTAAAAAGCTTTGGATATTCTGTGTCAATAAAATCAACAAACAAGTCACAGTAAAGAAAAGAGCACCACCAACAAGCACTTTTTTACGCCCAATGCGGTCAGATAAAGGACCCATCAGCCAAGCAATACATCCACCACCTAATAAATAAAATGACATTGAGGAAGGCGCCCAGCTGCTACTGACGTTAAAATCACGTGTTACACCAAGCATTGCGGGTTGTACTAAGTCGTTACCGAGATAAACTGCAAATTCGAATAAAACTAGAGCTAATGGGAACAGCATGGTGGCCCATGTAAGCTTAGAAATAGGAGAGCTAGACATTATTTTCAACATAAATAAAAAATAAAACCAAATGCTCAAAGCAGCATTTGGTTTTATTTAAAGGGAGATTTAATGAAACTTTAGTCAATCGACTAAATTAAAACTTCATAAAAAAATACACCTACGACAAAGCGTAGGTGATAATGTGCCTAGTTTAACATAAAGAGGGAATAAGAGGAAATGCGCGCTCAGTGGAAATATTCTCCTATTTATCACCAAGTCCTTTTAGTTTAACCCCAGTTCCTTTCTATATTTAGGCACCAGCATATGTCCAGCCTTAGCCAATCTGGTAATAAATGGAATATTAATCATACCAATGATAGGTAAATACACGACACCCTTTTGACTGCCTAAGGTAACTGCCATCATAGGATTATTGGTTTTGGCTTGGTAATGTTTAAAAGCAGAAGAGCTTGCTTGAAGCAAATGACGAATATTATGGGCTGCCACGGGAATTTGGCCATTGATATGCCAAGCCATCTTATTTTCATCAAGATCGGTAATATCACCTAAGGCAAAAAGATGAGCGTGACCTTTGACTTGCAGGGTCGAATCAACTTGAATTTGCTGCCTTGCATTGAGTACGTGACCAAAATTAGCATGCATAAATTGAGTATTAGGACGACCACCCGTACACCAAATGATTAGGTCATAATCAAGCAGTTCTCCATCAGATAATTCAGCCCGCCCACAGCCATTTAAAACATGTATAGGCAGATGACTGGCATTCATCAGGCGTGTATTGGTTTTAATTTTTACTCCACGGCGAGATAAGTCCTGCTCAGCATAGCGACTCACTTTGGCTGCCGTACCGCTGAGTAAACGTGGCCCAGCTTCTATAATAGTCAGATGTTTATCTGGATACTGCTCATTGATTTCTCCAGCCACTTCAACCCCAACTGGCCCGCCACCAATTAAAACAATACGTTGCGCATGTTTTACCTTATTGGCAAAATCTTGGTAAAAAGCTAAGCGTTGTGCTTTGGTCTGTTGTTGTCCTCGCACAAGAGCGTTACTAAACTGACTGCCTGTGGCAAGTACTGTCACATCAGATTGCAATCGAATGTTCTGACCATCAATTCCTGCTACGATTGCACTTAAATCTGGCTCGAGCTGCACGAGACGTCCCTGAATATGTTTCACTTCTGGTAAGGCTTGTGTAAAAGGAATGATGGCACGTTCTGCAAAATCCGGCTGAATCATACTGCGTGGTGTTGCCATAGGAATTTCAAAATATTGATTGCTGTCTACTAAGGTGACAGCAAATTCTTGGCAGAGCTGTTTAGCTAAGAATGTACCTGCCATGCCCCCACCATAAATCGTAATCGTTTTCAAATGAACTATATCCTATGATTTGATCAAGATGATCATAACTAATTTTACGTACTTTGAGCGCAACTCATGTTTGATAGACATTGAATTAGTAGTCGGTATGCTGTGACAGTCTTACTGCGCAAGTCAAAATAGAAGTTTTAAACAAGGATTGAGAGTGATCAGAGGCGGGCAGATTATCGAGCGCCTGATAGAAAGTACATGCATTGGCTAAAATTTTAGCAATTAGAGCATAGCTTTGATAACGCTGTAGATCTCGATGTGTAATCCTTGGTAAACGTCGCAAATTCATATTGTCATATATATCTGCGTATTTGACATAGCAGGCCAGTGGATGAGAGAGTGTGCGCTTGAGAACGTCAAAACGTGATTCACCCTGTTGCTTACTCAGTGCAATAATGGCATGAAGTTGGAGCGCATTTAGACCAAGATGATGCAGATCCAACAGACCTACCCGAGTATCTTCAAGTGTATCGTGCAAAATAGCCACAACTTTAGCATCTAAGCTCTTAACCTGATTCATGACACGCATGGGATGTCGTATATAGGGTTGCCCCGCTTTATCTCTTTGTCCCTGATGTGCCTGATCAGCAAATAAAATAGCTCGATTTAAGAGAGGCTCATGATGCATAGACATTTTAAATGGGGGCTTTATGGCAGATGATGATTGGTATCGAATATAAAATGCTTGAGGTGATCGAATCAAGTTGCAAGTAGTTGCCCAATTTCTAGGCGACTATATCCTCTTTCTTTTAAGACCAAAATGATCGCTGTTCTATAATCATTACAGCGAGATGTTTGATACTTTGTAATGAGCTGAGCTTCTGAATTCAGTTCTAGGGTACTTTTGTGAGTTAAAACTTGGGTAGAAATTGTGTCAAAGAGATTGAGCTTAAACATATAGGTACGATTCATCCTTATTGTAGCGGCCCGACTACAACAAAAACCTGCCTAAGCTAAGCTAGACACCCTCAGGCGCAAGAATTACAGATTTAGGGGAATTTTGCAAGCTAAGCAAGTCTAAGAACATATAGATTTAGCCGATCTACTACTATACAAACAGCCCAGAATTGGATCTGGGCTAAGTATGACTTTGAGATGCGCTACTTAAGGCAACCTAAATGCTTTTTTGATTGACACGCTTTGAGAGCTCTTCCGCACTTTCTACACGTTCAGAATAACGATCAGTAAGATAAGCGGATTGCCCTCTGGTTAACAGCGTAAATTTATACAGTTCTTCCATGACATCTACGATTCTATTGTAATAGGAAGAAGGCTTCATACGACCATCCTCCTCAAACTCAAGAAATGCTTTAGGCACTGAGGACTGATTTGGTATCGTAATCATACGCATCCAACGCCCTAAAATACGCAACTGATTGACAGCATTAAAGGACTGAGAGCCGCCACATACTTGCATGACCGCTAAGGTTTTACCTTGGGTTGCACGGATTGCACCCGCTGCTAATGGAATCCAATCAATCTGTGCTTTTAAAATTGAACTCATGGCACCATGACGCTCGGGAGAGCACCACACCATGCCTTCAGACCACGCTAAGAGTTCATGGAGTTCTTTCACCTTTGGATGTTGCATATCCCCATCTTCAGGCAGAGGTAAGCCTTTTGGATGGAAGATTTTTACTTCCGCACCAAAATATTCAAGGATTCGCCCCGCTTCTTGAACGGCTAAACGACTATATGAGCGATCGCGATTTGAGCCATATAGCAGTAATATTCTGGGTGGATGTTCAAGCTTTTTTGCCTGAACTTTTTCTAAAGTCGGTTTTTCTAAAAGACCAAGATCAATATTGGGTAAGTTCATTCGAGTCATGCCTCTTTAAACACTTTTTTTCTCAGCCAAAGCGATACGGTCACTAAGGCAATCAATACGGGCACTTCAACCAATGGGCCAATCACGGTGGTGAAAGCGACAGGTGATGCTAATCCAAACGTAGCAATGGCAACGGCAAGTGCTAATTCAAAGTTGTTACCTGCTGCAGTAAATGAAATCGCCGTGGTTTTTGGGTAGTCATTGCCCATCCACTTACTCATAAAGAAGCTAATAAAGAACATTGCAACAAAGTAAATGGTCAAAGGAATTGCGATCCGAAGCACATCTAGAGGAAGGCTAACCACCTCGCCACCTTTCAGACTAAACATTGCGACAATCGTAAATAGCAGCGCAATGAGACTCAGGGGGCTAATTTTTGGGATGAATGTATCTTGATACCACTGCAAACCTTTTTGTTTGACGAGAATCAGTCGAGTTAAAAAACCAAGTAAGAACGGAATCCCGAGATAAATCAGTACCGCTTGGGTGATTGTCCAAAAGCTCACATCAATGATTTGTGCTTCTACCCCAAAAAATGGCGGTAAGAAGGTCAAAAACAACCACGCATAGGTACTAAAGAATAAAATCTGGAAGATACTGTTAAACGCGACTAAGGCCGCCACATACTGATTATCACCACATGCTAAGTTATTCCACACCAAAACCATTGCAATACATCGTGCTAGACCAATCAGAATCAGACCAGTCATATATTCAGGATAGGATTGTAAAAAAATAATCGCCAAAGCAAACATTAAGCAAGGTGCGATGAGCCAGTTTTGAACCAAAGATAATGTCAGGGTTCGCTTGTCTTGAAAGACTTTAGGCAGAGTCGCATAGTCTACTTTAGCAAGTGGTGGATACATCATCAGAATAAGACCGATCGCAATCGGGATGTTCACTGAATTTATGCTGAATTGATCAAGTACCACAGAGGTTTGAGGGAAAAATACGCCTATGCCTACGCCTAATGCCATGGCAATAAAAATCCACAGCGTTAAATTTCGGTCTAAAAATGAGAGTTTAGAGGTAGACATGCTATTACTCGCATTGCATAGCGATCGTGATGTTACTGGTAGGGGCATTCATAACTTCATCCTTTAACACATGAAGGATAGACGTTGCCCACTCGGGTAAATCAGGATTTAAACGGTAATACACCCATTGTCCTTTACGTTCATCTAACAAAATCAGATGGGTACGCAATAAAGCCAAATGGCGCGAAATTTTAGGCTGACTCAGTTGTAATATTTCTGTGATTTCACAGACGCACACGTTTTGTCTTTCTAAAATGATTTTTAAAATATCCAAACGGGTCGGATCTGAGAGGCATTTAAAGAAATCGGATTGATTCATCATCTACACTCATAAATATGCTCTTGCGAATATACGTATATCCATATATAAATGCAATATGATTCAGCTCTGAGTAAATATCATGTCATCAAACGTTAAGATTTATCACAACCCTGCATGTGGAACTTCAAGAAATACATTAGCGCTTATTCGAAATACAGGGACAGAACCTGAAATTATTGAATATCTTGTTAATCCTCCAAGCAAAAGTGAATTGGTTGATTTAATTGAAAAATCGGGGCTTTCTGTACGTGATACGATTCGTAAAAATGTAGAACCTTTTGAAACGCTTCAATTAGATCAGCAACATTGGACAGATGAGCAGCTTATTCAGTTTATGCTTGAATATCCGATTTTAATTAATCGTCCATTTGTGGTAACTGACTTAGGCGTAAGACTGTGCCGACCATCTGAACTTGTATTAGATATTTTGTCTGCACCTCAGCTTGGTGCTTTTACTAAAGAAGATGGTGAACTAATCATTGATCAAGACGGTAAGCGAATCCAGTCAAAATAATGGGTTTTCAAACATCTAATAGCTGGAGGTGCAAGGACGATCTGTGATCAAAGCTCGACTGGATGTCGAGCTTTATGATTTCAACATCGATAAAACGAAGATCGCTAACTCAAGATTGCGCTCTTTACTCAATACAGAGCAGGGGTGTTAGCGGAAACGGTGTTTTAAAATTTCCACTGCACCGATACGGAAGCATTTAAAGGCTCAGCTGGCTGAATCCATAAATCGTTATAGCTTGCTGTGTAATACCTTTCATCAAATAAGTTGTTGAGATTAAATTGATAGTAAAGTTGCTCTGAAGGCGCATAGTAGGCATTTAAATTCACAACTGTATAGCTGGGTAAGTCAAAGCCATTGTCACTTGGATTAGCACTACGATCACCAACGTACATGGCTGTCGCACCTACACCTAATTGATCGGCATTGGCTAGATACCATTGGTAATTTGCACTGATCGAACCACTATGCTGAGGCACGTTACTTAAACGTAGGCCTTTGGCCAGTGTATGATCTTTTTCAACCTGTGCATCGGTATAGCTATAATTGGCGCGTACAGAAAATTGATCGCTAATATCAGTTTGAAGATCAAGCTCAATGCCTTGGCTCGAAACCTCAGCTGCAGTCACCTGATAATTGCTATCTAGCGGGTCTGTCGTGAGTACATTCTCTTTGTCCATTTTAAAAACCGTAACACTGACTAAGCTCTGAGGGTTGAGTTGGAATTTGGTTCCTAGCTCATAACTTTTCCCTTTCTCAGGATCAAACAATTGATTGTTACGATCGGTACCACTATTTAATGCAAAGGAATGTCCATAGTTGGCATACCATGACCATGTATCATTGACACGGTAATTAAGACCAAAACGAGGGCTGGTCTGTTGGATGTCACGTTGACTTTTCGTGTTTGCAACTTTATTTTGCAAATCTTGTGTCACATGGTCAAAACGTGCACCAAATAAAATACTCCATTGATCATTTAAAAACATTTGATCTTGAATATTGAACGCAAAATAGTGTTGTTTCTCTTCTAGATTAGAAAAAAGTGGCAGTTCAGGTAAATATTGCCCATATACAGGATGATAAATATCAATGCTATTTGGTGAGCTCTCACTATGGTTACGTCGTAATTGCAATGCACGGTAATTGAGCTGACCGACTTCAGTGCTTAGCAGAAGTTCGTGTTTTGCCCAATCGTGTTGGAGGTTACCCAGTAACTCAGTTTGAAACAGGACATCATCACTTTTCGTATCGCGGTAACGTTTTTGACGTTCTAGAGTACGTCCATCACTTTGAATTTTACGAGGTTCATTCGAAAAACCTTTTAATTGAGTATCTTTGAAACTCAGAGCATTTTGCATTTTCCATGCATCGTTAAACTCATGGGCTAGACGGAATTGATAAAAATGATCCTTTTGAGTGAGTTCGTCATTGGGTTCACCCGTAAAAGTCTCAGGATTCATCACAAATTGCTGTTGATAGCTGCTGACCCCACGGTCAAATATCCCAATTTGTTGAGTAAATTCACTATCAAAATCGAATTGGGTTTGATCTGATATTTTCCATGTCAGTTGAGGTGAGAAGAACCAACGTTCACTGTGAACATGATCACGGAAACTTTGATTATCTTCACGGGCTATGGCAATACGATAAGCCACCTGATCATTAATCGGCGCTGTGTGCTCAAAGCTAGCGCGATATTTTTCAAGACTATTGGCTCTGAGGTAAATGTCTGAAGATTCTACCCATTGTGGTTTTTTTGTATTGATGTTGAGTAAACCACCAGTTTCACCGCGTCCATACAATGCTGCCATCGGACCTTTTAAAAAATCCAAAGACTCAATATTCACGATGTCGCGCTGTGCGCTTAAACCACGATTGACACTGAGTCCATTACGAATGGTTTGTGAGCCAAAATTTGGATCTGTGCTAAAACCACGAAATGAAAAGTTTTCCCAAAAGCCACCAAAGTTGCTTTGATGATAGACACCACTAACTTGACCTAAAGCATCATCAATACGTTGTATATCTTGTTGTTGGATCAGTTCTTGAGATAAAAAACTACGGTTAAAAGGCACATCGAGAATGTCATGAGAAAACTTGGTGATTGCAGTACTGCGTTGATTTGACTCAGTCTCATGTTGTGCTTGCAGCTGAATAGTTTGTAATACATTGACTGAATTTTCTGCCCAAACCAATGAAGAACATAAACAAAGCCCAAAGCTAGATGAAAACAAAGAAAATTTGTGAAGCATGATAGAATTTCATAAATGTTATGTAATAACATAACATTTTAAGGATTTTTGAGTTCTTGTCAGCAATTATTTTGCGTTAAGTACTGAATAAATGTCTTTGTAATTGCAGCTATAAGGACATGATGCATGTTTCGATGGGATGTGATTGCTTAAAAATAGCAACTCTATGCCATTTGTCAGTTATCTGACGGGGTGAGTTGTATACTGTTGATTAAATAAAAGAGTTCCGTGTGAGTATAAATAAACAGAAGCGACCTTCTATGGTCACGTCATCTCGTGACTATGTGCTAGATGCCAGTGCGATCATTGCGGGGTATGGCAACAAAACCATTCTCAAGCAGCTAGATTTACATATCCAAGCGGGTGAAATTTATGCGTTGCTGGGTGCGAATGGTGCAGGTAAGACCACAACGCTGAGCTTATTTCTAGGCTTCCTTGCACCCCTTGCTGGTCGAGTTCGTGTCCAAGGGTTTGACCCAATAACACAAGCTGCCCAAGCACGTAGAAATATTGCCTATATTCCTGAGAATGTAGCGCTGTATGAACATTTGAGTGCGCGAGAAAACGTGGCTTACTTATTGGATTTGGCAAATCAAGATGTTAATCCAGCACATATTACGCAAGCATTATCAGCAGCCGGCTTAGCACAAGACGCTTTCGATCGTCGTGTGAGTGGATTCTCTAAAGGCATGCGCCAAAAGGTTGCAATTGCTTTAGCTTTGGCACGTAAAGTACCAGCTTTACTATTAGATGAGCCTACTTCAGGACTCGACCCTCAAGCCACGACGGAATTTAACCGTTTGTTGGGTTTATTACGTAAACAAGGCGTGGCTATTTTAATGGTGACACACGATTTACTGAGTGCCGCCGACATCGCTGATCGTATTGGTTTCTTAAATGAAGGGCATTTAGTGGAGGAGGTTGCTGCCACAGGTATTGATCGCTTTGATGTACGTACACTGCATCGACGTTATGCAGGGCAATCACTATGAGTGTTGTACAACGGATTGCCCGAGAAGAATGGCGCTATCTTTTTCGAAATCGCGTCGCTGTTTTGGGCGCTTTATTACTGATGGTTTTGATGTTGGTCGCCACATTTACTGCATGGGAACATCAAAATCAGACCAATGCTGAGCGTGAGCATTATCAGGCACAAGCTAATCATGAATTTGAAGCTCAACCAGATCGCCATCCGCATCGCATGGTACATTACGGCCATTTCGTATTTCGCCCTCTGAACCCCTTAGCTGCATTTGACCCAGGTATTGATTCTTATACGGGTAATACCTTGTTCTTAGAAGGACATCGACAAAATAGTGCAAACTTTGGTGATGTGCGGCAATCCTCTTTACTGCTACGTTTTGGGCAGTTGAGCCCAGCCTTTGTACTACAAGTCCTAGCACCCTTGCTATTAATTTTTGTTGGGTATTCGGGAGTAGTACGTGAGCGTGAGTCAGGTACCTTACGGGTTCTATTGGCACAAGGTGTAAGCAGTCAACAATTCGTTATGGGTAAGTTACTTGCCCTTAGTGCTTTTGCAGGGCTGATATTTTTACCCGCACTTTTGGCATTAGGATGGATGGCAATCAGTGGGCAGGCTGTTTGGTCATATACTTTGTGGTTGTCAGCCGCTTATATCATCTGGCTGATGCTGTGGAGCCTGGCCATTGTCTTGCTGTCGAGTATATTTACGCGAAGTCGTGATGTATTGGTTGCTCTGATGGCTGTTTGGGCTGTGATGGTGATTCTATTACCACGTTGGATTCCTGATAGGGTAACTACGGCAATTGAGCTTCCAACGCGTATGGAGAATGAAATTCATGCGCAGCGTGAATATCGGGCATTAGGTGATGGACATAATCCGAATGATCCTAAGTTTATCGCGTTTCGGGATCAAGTACTTAAGCAATATGGTGTGACACGTATTGAAGATTTGCCAGTGAATTTTAAAGGCTTAGTGGGTATGGAAAGCGAACGTCAATCTACCGAGCTCTTTAATCGTTATGCAACACTTACGCTTGATTTACAAGCTGAACAAAATCAAATGGTTGAGCGGTTTGGCTGGCTTAGCCCAACCTTGGCATTGCGACGTGTTTCAATGAGCGCATCAGGTACGGATTTAGATCATTTCCGCCGCTTTTTACAGCAAGGAGAGCAGTATCGATACGAATTGATTCAAGGCCTGAATCGATTACAGGTTGAGGAGCTAACTTATGCTGATGACACCAACAAGGATAAAGACAACCGTATTGACCATAAGCACTGGCAGGCCTTTCCAGCATTTGAGTTTAAACCAAGAACAACGGCTGAAACTTGGCAGCACATTATGCCAGCGGGAGGAACTTTGCTGTTATGGCTGGTGATGCTCACGCTCGCCACGTACTTACAAGCCACTAGATTAGGGAGAATGGTACGATGAGTTGGTTAAGCCATGAATGGCGTTTGTTACGACGATCATCACTTTCTATGGTTGCTATAGTTTTGTTATTGGTATTAACAAGCATGGCAGTGTGGTCAGGTTTACAGGAAGTTGAACGACAGCATCAGAAAATCCAACACTTAGCTGTACTTCATGAACAGGATGTAGCTGAAATTGCAGCGCAATATGCTGATAAGGGAGATGTGGGTTATCCAGCTTACTATACATTCCATTATACTTGGGATGAGCCATCGGATACTGCATTCCTAGCACTAGGGTTACGCGATGCTGCGCCCTATGTATTGCGGGTTCGCGCTTTAGGATTGCAAGCACAATTATATGAAGGTGAGGTATTCAATCCTGAATTGGCCTTATCGGGACGCTTTGATTTCGCCTTTGTGGTCATCTATCTTGTGCCATTATTTGTGATTGTGTTGTTACATGACTTAATTTCTTTAGAGCGGCAGTCGGGTCGATTTGGTTTGTTGCTCTCATTGTCCAATGGCACTCGAATTTGGCAACGCCGTGTCGCACTGCGTTATGGGCTACTGTTAAGTTGCTTACTCGTACCGATGCTCGTTGGTGCCGCTGTTGCTGGAGTGACATTTACAACCACGGCCATGGTGGCATTTATTGTCGCTAGTTATCTGGCATTTTGGGTTGGGCTTAGCTTGATTGTGGTTACGTGTGGTTGGCGATCAGCCACCAATGCGACTGCTTTGATGGGCGTGTGGGTGATGTTGACTTTGGTGCTCCCAACTTTGGCTAATGTTGCATTAGTACGCAGCATTCCTGTCAATCAAGGGGTGGATTTAATGTTAGCACAGCGCCAACTTGTACATAGTGCCTGGGAAATTCCACGTCAACAGACAATGCAACGCTTTATTGCAAATTATCCAGCATGGAAAGATACAGCCCCTTTGGGCAAAGGCTTCCAATGGAAATGGTACTTTGCCTTTCATCAGTTAGGGGATGATGATGTGACCGAGCAAGCTCAACAATACCGTGATGGTTTATTAAAGCGTCAGGCATGGACAAATCGTATTGGATGGATATTACCAAGTGTGGGTTCACAAGCAGCTTTACATCAATTCGCGAGAACCGATTTGCCGGCACAGTTGCGCTATCAAGACCAAGTCGCGGATTATCACCAACAGGTGCGCATGTACTACTATCCTTATTTGTTCAATGAGTTGAAATTTAGTTCGGCTGCCTTCGACGCACGACCTATATTTGAACCAAAGCCACATACTGCTGAAGTAATACGTCTTCATACTTGGATCATGCTGATTTTATGTTGGCTTATTGCGGGATGGGGCATACATCGTATCCGTCGTCATTAATTTCAAATTCTAAATAAACAGAGTGAATGTACAACCATAATGGGAGCCTAGACTCCCATTTTGAGTCAAGCATTTTATATGTACATCAAATACAAAATATATTCCAAAGTGAATATTTCTCATCTTTAATTGAATTTATATCGTTTTACTCATGTTTTGATTCACGTTTAAATAGCCTCATACAGAAATTAGCTTTTTATAAAATTTTTAGGTGGCAATCTCCATGAGTACAGCATTTGAGTGTTCAATTAAACGTATCCGTTTTGATGAAAACTATACACCAGCAGACAGCACCCGTTTAACCACAAACTTTGCCAACTTGGCACGTGGTGAAAGCCGTCAAGAAAATTTGCGCCGTACCCTTGCGATGATCAACAACCGTTTTAATAGCTTGGCGACCGTTGATAACCCTAAAGGTGATCGTTATTCACTGGAGATTGATATTATTTCTGCGGAAATTGATATCGAAGGCAATGGCCAAACCTTTCCATTTATTGAAACCCTCAAAAGCACCATCATCGACCATCACACGGGTGAGCGTATTGAAGGCATGATTGGCAATAGCTTCTCATCTTATGTACGTGATTACGATTTCAGCGTGGTGTTGCCTCAACTTGGTTGTGGGGTGGGCGAAAAACCTGAAGATTTTGGTAATCTACATGGCAAGCTTTATCAACATTTAGTCAATTCAGCAGTATTTAAAGCAGAATTCAATAAAGAACCCGTGATTTGCTTAAGCGTTTCAACTTCTAAAACCTACTACCGTACAGCCAATGTACATCCTATTTTAGGTGTGGAATACACCAACGATGAATATTCACGTACCGATGAATATTTTGCCAAAATGGGCTTACGTGTGCGTTATTTCAAACCAGAAGGCGGTAATGCACCACTCGCATTCTATTTCGCTGGTGATTTAGTCCGTGATTACACTGATTTCGAATTGATCAGTGCCATTGCGACGATGGAAAGTTTCCAACGCATCTATCGTCCTGAGATTTACAACACCAACTCTCCTGCAGGTGTTGTATATCAACCAAGTTTGAACTATGCAGATTATTCACTAACGCGTGTGGTGTATGACCGTGTGGAGCGTGGTGAGTTGGCCGTTAAACAAGGTAAATGGACTGAAGAAAACTTTATCAAACCTTATAAACAGATTCTTGATGAATGGGCGGCCAACTTTAATGTTGAAAAAGACCAAGCTGCTTAACCACCCAAATTAGAAATCAATTTTAGAAAGAAGATTAGACATGGCGCTTACACAACCAAAATTACTCCTTCCAACCTCTACAGCAGGTAGTTTACCCAAACCGTCTTGGTTGGCTGAACCTGAAAAATTATGGTCAGCATGGAAACTAGAAGGTGAAGAATTATTAGAAGCAAAACGTGATGCTCTAAAGTTATCATTACATGAACAAGTCACTGCGGGTATCGATATTGTCAGTGATGGTGAACAAACCCGTCAGCATTTCGTGACTACATTTATTGAGCATCTTGAAGGTGTGGATTTCGAAAAGCGTGAGACCATGCGTATTCGTAATCGTTATGATGCAAGTGTACCTTCGGTTGTGGGTGAAGTTTCACGTAAACAAGCCGTGTTTGTTGAAGATGCGAAGTTCTTACGTAGCCAAACCAATCAGCCTATTAAATGGGCACTGCCTGGCCCGATGACTATGATTGATACTTTATTTGATGGTCACTACAAGAGCCGTGAAAAATTGGCTTGGGAATTTGCCAAAATTCTAAACCAAGAAGCGCTCGAGCTAGAAGCGGCAGGTGTTGACATTATCCAGTTTGATGAACCTGCGTTTAACGTCTTCTTTGATGAAGTAAACGATTGGGGTATTCCGACTCTAGAGCGTGCGCTTGAAGGTCTGAAGTGTGAAACAGCCGTGCATATTTGTTATGGCTATGGCATTAAAGCCAATACCGATTGGAAACAGACTTTAGGTAATGAATGGCGTCAATACGAAGAGTCATTCCCGAAACTACAACAATCTAAGCTCGATATTATTTCGCTTGAATGCCAAAACTCACGTGTACCAATGGATTTAATCGAATTGATTCGTGGTAAGAAAGTGATGGTGGGTGCCATTGATGTGGCGACCAGTCAAGTGGAAACGGCTGAAGAAGTGGCAAATACACTACGTAAAGCCTTGCAATTTGTGGATGCAGATAAACTTTATCCATCAACCAACTGTGGGATGACCCCGCTTTCTCGCCAAGTAGCACGTGGCAAGCTGGAAGCATTGAGTGCAGGCGCTGCGATTGTGCGTCAAGAGCTTGGGGCCTAACACTAAAGGTGACTAGAGCATGGCGTGTGATTCATAGATCATGTGCCAATGCTTGAATCGAAGCATAAAGCTGATGATATACATTTGAGATGAAAGAGATGATTGAAGCAACAGACTTTAGAAATGCAATGTCTTTACTTACCACAGCAGTGAACGTCATTACCACTGCGAGTGAAGCAGGCATGCATGGATTTACCGCATCGGCTGTATGTAGCGTGACCGATACCCCGCCAACCTTATTGGTCTGTATGAATCAATCCTCTCGTTCACATGCCCATTTTGTTGAGAATCAGGTCTTGGCTGTAAACGTACTGAGTACTCAGCATGAGCAGATCTCAAATGCATTTGCGTCGAGTAAATTCAGTTCTGAAGAGCGCTTTCAATTAGGCGAGTGGGGCAGTTTAGAGACAGGCTCACCGATTTTACAAGATGCTCTGGTCAGTTTTGACTGTGAAATTCAGGACATTCAGCACGTCGGTACACACAGTATTTTCATGTGTCGTGTGCTTCAAGTTCAACAAAGCGATCAAGAAGAAAGTCTGGTGTATTTTAACCGTGCTTATCATCAAGTGGGTCAGTTGGAACACGCTTAACTCAATTTCTTTATCTTTTAAAAGTTAGTTTATTGTGGAACTTATAACCTTTTTAGTCATCGGCGCTTTTGCAGGTTTTGCAGCAGGGCTGTTTGGTGTGGGTGGTGGAACGATTATTGTGCCACTACTTTTTATTGTCTTTACCCAAATGGGGTATGATCCTAACGTTGTCATGCATCTCGCATTAGGGACATCTTTAGCCACCATCGTTGTCACTTCGATAAGCTCATTAATGGCACATCATAAAAATGGGGCTGTGCTCTGGCCTGTTTTTAAAAATCTAGCGCCACCCATGGCGGTTGGTTGCTTTTTTGGAGCAGGTATTGCGGGTTTGATATCCGGATTACATCTGCAAATCCTTGTCGGCTTATTCTTAATTTGGGTCGCATATACCATGTTTACAGGTGCTAAAAAAGCAATTGATCCAACGAAGATTTTACCTTCATCAGGTCAACAAGTTGCTGCTGGTAGTGTGATTGGTGTCGCATCAGCCCTCTTTGGTATTGGAGGCGGAAGTCTGACGGTTCCATACTTAAATCGTTATGGTGTGGTGATGCAAAAAGCAGTTGGAACATCTGCAGCATGTGGACTCCCGATTGCTATTGCAGGTGCATTAGGTTTTATGCTTTTTGGTATGAATACTGAAATCAATATACCGAATACGATTGGTTATGTTCATGTTTATGCCTTCATTGGCATCAGTATTATGAGTTTTATCACGGCAAAATTTGGTGCTAAAACTGCACATGCTTTATCACCAGCCGTATTGAAAAAATGTTTTGCTGTGTTGTTGCTCATTATAGGTTTGTTTTTTTTAATCAAAGGTTTAGCTTAGTATAGTCAATTAAAAGTGCTGCTTAGGGGTAAGCAGCATAAGCTGAGCTTTTTTATCTTATTTATGATTGGTTTACATGTCATATTCTCTTTATAATTTAATACATGATGAGAAATGAAGACCCTCCGGGATGAGTACAACATTAAAATCTGGTGCAACTAATTTAGCTACAATCATCTACACGCAGATTAAAGAAGACATTTTTAGTTTTAAGTTTAAGCCTGGACAACGTTTTACTGAAACAGATATTGCTGAAAAATATGAAGTTAGTCGTACACCTATTCGACAGGCATTATATCGTCTTGAACAAGAAGGCTATGTAAACGTACATTTTCGTAGCGGTTGGGAAATTAAACCTTTAGATTTTACCTTCTATGCTGAACTATTTGACTTGCGCATGATTATAGAAAAAGAAGCAGTAAAACGCTTATGTGAGCATCATCAAGAGTCTGAAGAGTTAGAGTATTTAAAGCAGTTGTGGTTAGTTGAAGCAAAAGACTACAATCAAAATGCTAAAGAATTAATCCAACAAAGTGAAGACTTTCATTGCGCTTTAGTCAGAGCTGCGGGTAACCAACAGATGGCAAAAATCCATCATGAAATCAGTGAAAAAATCCGCATTGTATTAAGTTTAGGGGCAATGCGTGAATTTGACATTGAACATGCTTACCAAGATCATGCTGCAATTTTAAGATGCATTCTCGCGTGCGATTCACAAGGGGCGATTCACTTAGCTGAACATCATGTTCTACATAGTATTGAAGATGTTAAAAAAATTACCTTACTTTTGGTATCCAATATGTAAGAAAATTTTCTAAATAAATGATGTTAAATGCCAATTTTAGTAATTGGCATTTTTTTTGCTTAATGCAGGCCATCTTGTATACAAGATTGTATACATGGATCATTGAGGTGGTTTTAAATTGTATTTGCACATATTTAGTGCATGAATTGTGTGATAAGTGCACCAATTTAACTCATAAGTATTATGTTGCATCAGTATTGTGCGGTTTTGGGGTGAGGGATGAAGTGGTATTTAGTTGTGGTAGGCAGTTTAATTGGCTTAAGTCCAAGTAGCTGGGCACAAGTGGAAACGCATGTCTTAAATACGATGTATGTCGCGGCCAGTTCGGCCGAAGAGTTATTACAACACTCACAAGCCCTGAGTAAATTCCAACATGAGTTATTGGATATTCCATTTAATAAAACCCATCTCTCTGAAGCCATCTTAGCGCAACAAGATATTCAGCGCATTGATCAAGCCTTACATCAAGTCAGTGGGGTATTTCATCAAAACAACTACGGTGGTGGCTTGTGGGATAATTATTCATTTCGTGGTTTTCAGGCCAATCCCAATATGGGAGCTGATAATCTGCGCAATGGATTAAGTGTTAATCGCGGTCTAAGTGCGCCTAGAGATCTAGTCAATATTGAAGCACTGGATTTTTTAAAAGGACCAAGTGCTGCTTTATATGGTCGTGGTGAAGTAGGGGGACTGTTAAATATCACCACCAAAAAGCCAACTTGGCAATCTGAAACCGAAATTTATTTACATGCTTCAAGCTTAGATGACTATCGGATGAGTGTAGAGCATAGTGCACCGGTCAATGATGAAGTTGCTTACCGTCTGGCTATTGCATGGGAAGATCAGCAGTCATTTCGAGATCATGTTAGCAGTCAACGCTTGTTTTTTGCCCCACAATTATCCTGGCATTTATCCCCAGATACCCAATTAGCATTGGATGGTGAATTCACGCAGCACTTAGGGACATTTGATCGTGGGATCACGGCGGTAGATCAACAGTTGCTGATGAATCCTAAGACATTTACCGGTGAGCCAATCAAAGCGGATTTATCAAGACAGTGGAAGCATGGATGAAACTATACCTGATTCTTCTCCTGAGTTGCCTAATATTGGCTTGTTCAAAGCACGAGCAAAAAACCGCACCTGAGGCAGCAGCAGTCATGTCACGTTGCGTTATAGATGGTTCAGATACACAGGTATGTATGCCACACTCGGCTCAGCGTATTGTGGCTTTATTTGAATCTGGCCTAGATGGACTATATATGTTAGGTCAAGGCGCTCAAGTTGTTGGTATTCCTGCTGAAGTTTATTTGCAACCTTTATTATTTGAAGCCTATTCTAAACTCGATCACAGAATTGCCAATCGACAACTGGCAACACCTTCTCAGGGTTCCAATGCCACGAACATAGAGAGTTTAATGCTGCTTAAGCCAGATCTAGTCATTGTGGGGAGTGGTCAGACACAAACCATTGAGTTGCTCAGACAGTTTGGTATTGCGGTTTATGTGATGCAGTCTGGAACTTATGTGCAGGTCAAGAAGGAACTGGCAGATCTTGCTGTGCTGACAGGTGCTGAGGCACGGGCGCAAGATATCTTAACCTTTGCAGATGGTATGATGGCTGAGGTGGCACAGAAAACACGCCATCAACAAAATCGACAATCTATTTACTATGCATGGTCGGGTGGACGTATTTATTCCACCTCAGGTCGTCAATCAATTACCAATGATTTTATTGAGTTGGCGGGCGGCTACAATGTTGTGACCACTGATACGAATCAACCGAATGTCAATCCGGAAACCTTGCTGGAATGGAATCCTGACAATATTGTGCTTTGGAATACAGATCCTGAGCTGATCTATCAGCGTAAAGAATTACAAGGCTTAAAAGCTGTGCAACAGCATAAGGTTTTTAATCTGACGCCGGCATTTATTTATAACCCACATACCCTCAAGATTATTGTGACGGCGATTTATCTCAATAAACACATTTATCCTGAATCCTCGGACTTGGCAGTTGAAGCGCTGCAATTGAATATTTTAGAACAACTCTATGGTCGAGCACTGGCAAAGAGGTTGATGTCATGACCTTATCTTCTTTTAAATACACATGGTTCTATCCAATCCCAGTGCTCTTGATTTTTATATCCTTATTGTTAGGGCCGAGCCAAAGCTTAACTGCAATGGATTATGCCTTATGGTGTATACAATGGAGTATAGGCATCATCTATTTTGATGAGCAGCAATTTATGTTGATGCAAAATATTGTATTCAATATCCGCTTGCCTAGAATTTTGCTGACCTTTATGGTGGGCGCTGCATTGGCCACAGCGGGCAATGGTCTACAAGCGCTATTTCGCAATCCTTTGGTCGATTCTTATGTACTGGGAATTTCATCTGGTGCAGCCTTTGGGGCGGCTTTAGCCCTGTCTTTAACTTGGTTGTCGCCTAATTTGTCAGCCTTTATCTTTGGTGTTGCGGCGGTGGCTTTAACTTATTTATTTGCGCAGCAAAAGCATGAAAGCCAAACGTCATTGGTGATGGTGGTTTTGTCTGGCATGATTGTTTCAGGTCTATTTTTGGCTGGTCTCACGATTATTCAATACTTAAGCGACCCTTTTAAACTACAAGCGATTGTGCAATGGACCATGGGTAATTTACATCAGGCCTCTTGGGAAAAAGTACAATACGCCGTGCTGCCGATCATGGTGGGCTTAGTGGGTTTATTCATGTTGCGCTGGCGTTTAAACCTCATGGCCTTGGGGGCTGAGGAAGCGCAAGCCGTTGGGGTTAATCCTAAATGGGAGCAAGTCTTATTAATTGTGTTAGTGACTTTATGTACCTCTACCTCAGTGGCTGCTGCAGGGATTATTAGCCTATATGGTTTGTTTATGCCGCATATTGTACGCATGTTGGTGGGGCCAGATCATCGCTACAGCATTCCTGCCAATATGATGTTGGGAGGCAGCTTTTTATTGCTAATCGATAATTTTTCTCGTGTACTCCTCACTTTTGAGATTCCAATTGGTATTTTTACTATGCTGCTCGGCGCACCATTTTTCTTGTTACTCATAAAAACACAACGGACACAGTGGGCATGATTCGAATTGAACAGTTAAATTATGCGTATGGACATAAGCAAGTTTTAAAACAGATTAATTTAGAATTTCCGGCCGAGCAATTCTCCGTGATTTTGGGTCGCAATGGTTGTGGTAAATCTACCCTATTTAAACTTATGACCGGCCTAGAGCAGGTACAAGATGGACGGGTACTGTATGCAGAACGTCGCTTATCAGAGATTAAAGGTCAAGAGCGCGCAGCATTACTGGGTTTTTTGCCACAGTTTCATAAAACTGTTTTTCCATTTTTAGTCAAAGATGTAGTGATTACTGGGCGAGCTGCATTTAGTCGATTTCATCCATCCAAGCAAGATTGGGCGATGGTAGACCAAGCTTTGATAGATTTAGATATAGAACATTTAAAGGAGCGGCCCTACACCGAACTTTCAGGCGGGGAACGTCAATTGGTGATGATTGCACGTATTTTGGTGCAAGCACCCAAAGTCATTTTATTAGATGAGCCCACTAACCATTTAGATGTGTATTACCAATCCTATTTAATGAAAAAATTGCGCCAACTGTCACGACAAAAATTTACCGTGATTGCGATTATGCATGACCCCAATTTGGCTTTTTTATTCGCTGATCAACTGTTTTTTATGCATGAGCATGAAGTGATTCAACCTGATTCAAAAGCACGCCTAACTGATCCTCAATTTTTAAAAAGTGTCTACGATGTCGAGTTTCATGAAGCCATGATCAAAGACAAAACCATTGTTATACCTGACCATTCTTGGCTATGAAAATGAATCCAATCCAACTCAGTTATCAATTATTACAAACTCAAGATGTTAGCTCGGCAATACAGTTTGCCTTGACAACCCGTCAGTTACTCTTTCCTGAACTTTATCAAACGCAGATTCCTACAGATATTCAATATTTTAAGCAATATTATATCGAGAGTTGTTTAGGGTGCTTTATGGTGGTTAAAGATAAGGACAAGATCATTGCGAGCATTGCTTATCGTGGCTATGACCAGCGCTTTCAGTTGGATGTGCCTAAAAACAGTGTTGAAGTGGTGAAACTTTTTGTATTAGCTGAATATCGTAGGCAGGGCATTGCTACAAGACTGTGCCAGCTGCTGTTTGAGCAGGCACGTCAAAAAGGAATAGATACACTGTATTTACATACCCATCCATTTTTGCCGGCTGCTGAAAAATTTTGGACCTTACAAGGATTTACAGTAGTCAAACGTGAATGGCTAAAAACTTACGACACGATTCATATGCTCAAAGCAATCAATCCTTAATTGAAGGATTTATCCGATGGAGCGTAAAATTTCTGGGTTTAGCCCGAGGATATAAGCGACTGGCGTAAGCCATTCATGCGGTGCTTGCTGTTGATGGATATGCTCAATTATCCCAATAGGCGCACCTCCGCACGATGCAGCGAAGTAACTAGGCGACCACAAAGCATTACCCCATAGCTTGTTTTTGATTTCAGGAAATTGTTTTCTTAAATGACGACTCGATACACCTTTTAAACTATTCACTAGATTTGAAACAGCAACTTTAGGTGGATAATTAATCAATAGGTGTACATGATCATGTTCACCATTAAATTCCACCAATTGAGCTTCAAAGTCTAAGCAGACACGTTCAAATACTTCACACATTGTTTCGAGCATGTCTTTGGTAAAAACATCTCTACGATATTTAGCCACAAAGACTCAATGAGCGTGCATATTAAAAACACAGTGACGACCTGTTCTAATCTCTTGCCTATTACTCATAGCCTAAATATATTTTAATAATGAAAACCCTTAAATTACGCATAAAAGACAAACAT